>JABXHY010000057.1 GCA_013373375.1 Gammaproteobacteria bacterium | reverse complement strand
CCAATTGCGTACTATGTGCACGTTGGCTGCATAGTACGCAAACCACCAACTTTTTTCTTCAATTAAAACAATAAGATAACATTTGGCTTGCTGTATCAGCGGAAAGGAAACTTGATATAAAGCCACTTACATGAGTAGTATTTTGAATTGCATTAACTGGATGAGTAATGAGCAATAAACCTAAGCTATTGTCGCAAATCCGAACTGCTATTCGAGCAAAACATTACTCGTACTTAACAGAGAAAAGTTATATCCAATGGATAAAGCGATATATTTTCTTTCATGAAGTGAAACATCCGAAAGACATGGGAGCCAAAGAAGTCGGCGACTTTCTCTCACACCTGGCAACTCAGAGAAGAGTAGCGCCTCGTACTCAGAACCAGGCACTGTGCGCTATCGTTTTCCTTTACAAACATGTTCTTTTTCAAGAGCTTGGTGTGCCAGGCGTTGAACTTCTCTACGCGATTAATAAAAAATACCCCAATGCGGGAACTGAGTTAGGGTGGCAATGGTTATTTCCCAGCTTGAGGTTGAGCCAGGATCCAAGATCAAATATTACTCGACGCCATCATATTCACCCAACCGTTGTCGCGAAACATTTAAAAAAAGCAGTGTTAAAATCTAAACTTATGAAGAAAGTGACTTGCCATACTTTACGACACAGTTTTGCAACTCATTTACTCGAGAATAATTCCGACTTAAGAACGGTTCAAGAATTACTCGGGCATAATGATGTAAGAACAACACAAATGTACACGCATGTGGTTCAAAGAAACTCGACGGGTGCACAGTCTCCACTTGATAAATTAAGCATGAATTAATAAGGCACCTGTTCCAGATTCAAATCTGCTATTCCAACTTTTCAGCCATTAAAATCCTCGCGTCAATTGGTCATCAAGAACGTCACACAAGGTATCCTTATTTCCGCTTTAAGATAATCATTGCCTTACAATATTCGACATCTATTTCAATCTTAAATTTCCATATGGTCCAATTTATACATCAATGATTGAAACGTCTGACTGTTCTCATCAATAAGTTCATACGGATATAAAAATACAGGATCAATATTGGGTACAGCGCGTTTTAACTGGAAAAAATAATCCACGATGTTTTGACCAACATCAGGTTCGATTCCAAAGGCTGATAAATCAACCATACCAACGGTTTTATTCAACTCGCCTTTTGGAAACGCAATTAGGTCCACTAATCGAGTCGCATCACCCACGGTTATATTCGTTCGAAAGTTGATGCTATTGTCTTTTATATTGGCTCTGATATCGCGCAGACTTCGTTTACTTGAATTGAACGTAATAAAGTTGAGTAAGGAGTACAGCAAATTATTCGACGGTTCATCATTATCATCATTTAACTTAGATTTACTGTTAGTTTGACTATTCGATTGACGCGCTAGCACTCGCGATAAGTACTGAGTGATATTGGTACGCCCTGCTTCCAATTGCTCAAATGAATGATGCAAATAATGAAACGCTTTTTTCTTTGGTCGACTCATTAGTACGTTTAGCTCGCCCTTACGCTTATCGGCATCGTCCCCTTGTTTAAAAGCTCCTACGTTATAACGGGTGATATCCCATAAATAAAAAATATAATCTCTTTCTTTTCCTTGTAAAGCAGCACCAGCGCCATCGAGAATATCGTCGCCACGATTAAGATCACGAAGCAGATTCTCTTTTACGGATTTAACGTAAGGTTCGTTTTTCATCAAAAAGTAACAAAGTGCCACATCCGATTCGAGGTTAATCTTTTTACCTGTCGTTTTTTCAATTTTTTTGAGTGTTTTAGCGACATATTCCATGTAGCGATCAATCATGGCTGTCTCTATACCTTTAAACTTACCGCTTGATGGCTTTTTCTTCTGCTCGATTGTCTGTTCTTGATAATTGATTTCGACAGACGCATCACTCTCAGGTAAGCGCCATTGCATTATCTTTAATTCATTGTCATACACATAGCGATTCGAATATTCGATTATGTCGGGAGGACAGCGGTAATGCTCATCTAACATTACCGCGCCCTGCTTGATCGATTTAACCAAACCAAAAATATGCGAGCCTCCGCCTTTAAATCCTTGTGCCTGAGTTGATCGTAAATGCTCGTCTAACTCTAAATCTTTAAATAGGTAATCATCCAAGGTGGAGTTCTTCTGCAGTACGGTTTGCTTATCGTCACCCACTACCAACATTTTTTTCGATCTGAACATTAACGATAAAGCATCATCAACTCTGCATTGCGTTGCTTCATCGACAATCACCAGGTCAAATATTTGCTCTTTACATGGCAACAAAAATGGCACCATTTGTTTACGAACCATCCAAATAGGAAAAGACTCATAGAGCTTGTCTTTTAGATCGGAGAAAACGCTTCCACTCTCGGCTAAGGTATTAAATTGCTTTAAGGTGTCGATTAACGACATTATGCTGGTGATATTATTAGTGCCACTGGCTCGTTTTGTGGTTAACGCTTCCTGAGCAATCTCTCTTAAGCGACTAACAAATCCCTCTCGCACTAAATCATCTTTCTGCTGATACAAATCATTTATTTTTTCCAGCAGTGCTTGAACGGAATCGTTCACCTTGTTATTGCTTTTCAATTGATTACTGGAACTCAAATAGAAGTTAAGCGCCAAGGTTGGGCTTTTACCAATTCTAATGGATTCGTGCACATCACGAAGTGAACTCCAAATAGAGTCATTCCACTGACCATACTGTTCTAAAATCTGAATTTGATTGGTGAGCGTTGATAATAAAATCCGAGTTCTTACTAGCAGCGGTGATTTAAATCTAAGTTTAATACTATTAATAAGCCGATTTAAGCTCGATTTACTTATGGTTTGATCATTATCAATCGATGTTTCCAAAAACCGAATAAGCTCATTTCTTGGATGTTTCTCAGTAATCTTATGCAAAGATTCAATTGAATCCGCTTTTTGGTTAAGGATTTCTTCTAAAATCTTTTTATCATCGAGTAAGGAGTCAACTTCTTGGTCAACATTTTTTTGAGGGATCTTAAAAAAGTCATAACAGGACGACATATCGTTATCGACTAACAGCAATCGATTATGAATAAAGGTGCGTATTAACTCTTTATCTTTCTGATTTTCACCCATGAGAATATTTAAGAACTCAATCGTGGATTTTACATCCTGAGGCGACTCCTTTTTAGGTATGCGATATTTAAATGCTGTTTCGGAGTTTGAAGCTGCAAGGATCACCTTCTCTATATCTTCGGAATACTTTTGAATCGTATCTTCGAGCTCCCGTGCTTTTTTATTCAGCTGTCGAGCATCTGCGTTCATTCCAATACTCGGGGCCTGAACAGTTGCCGCTGAGTTGAGTGCTTTGATGAGGTCATTAAGTGTTTGATCAGTCGTATCCAGATTCGCGACAGTCTTAATCGCACTGAATAACAAATCATTCCACTTTCGTTCGGTTTCAGTTCCTCGATCATTGCCAATCAAATAGTCTTGAAGCTTCTCCGTTAACGCTTCAATAGCCGCCTGTTGATCGCTGACAACCAACACGCGTTGCTTGCTGATAATGGCGTGTATCAACAAATTCATAATGGTGTGCGTTTTACCCGTACCAGGGGGGCCTTCGAGCAACAGCAAATCATGATTGTCTAATTGAGCCATAAGTTGGCGTGAGCTCTTCGGTAATCGACCAGGCGTCCAGGTGACTGCTTTGTTAACTTTGTCTGTCTGTTCGTTTTTAATTAACTCGGGCGTTAAAAAACGACCGAGTAATGATTGATAGAATCGCTGTGGGGTTTCGTGCGCAATCGCATTAATGCTGTCGAGATCCATTTCTAGAGCATGTTCTACCGGACTCAGTTGTTTAGAAGCCCGATAGAGATACACCGATTGTAAATCACACTCTATACCCTTTACTTTCAAATCACTTAAAATACCGCCCTTACCATTTTCGTCCTGATAACCGAATAAAATTTCTCTGGCTCGATCGAATATAAGTTCTTTTACCGGAAGGTAACGAATCAGCTGTATTCGATCGTTCAATCGGTCAATACTGATATCTTGTGCTAATAAGGTTTTAAAGAATTTATCGACTTGGTCGACACCTGCTGCAACATCCGTAAACTTTTCGACCAAATTCGCCAGTGCTAAATGATTGAGATAAATTTGACCATTATTTTGAATAGACAAATGGACTTCACGCCCTGATTCACGAATATTTATTCTCATAAAATAAAGTGGAAACCGAAAGGTTCTTACAGACTTATTATGAGTAAATAAGGCATCGACGATTTCAAAACCAAGATAAAAATCGCTTGAACGATCACCAATAAAGGCGTCTCTGAATTCAGTTGATTCTTTAGCATTTAATTCAAATTTAAATTTATCGGTTTCAAATGCTTTGATATCAGAGGCTAATAATGTGGTTGGATATTGCGACAAAATTTTACCTGAACGAGACTTTTCGCTGGTATCAGCTTCATTTTTGTCGGCTTTCGGAATCAACGAAACTTTGGTTCCAGCAAATATTTCATCGTAGTCGACTTCAATGTTCTTCTCGTGAAAACGTTCACCAAGCTTAGATTGATACGAGCTTTTCTTTAGTTCGGCCTTTTTAAGTGGCTTACCGGCTGCCGATTTTTTCCCTGAAACAGACAAGGCTTCGTCTCGACTGACCGGTACTTTTTCGGCCAGCCTTGGATTATAGCGTTCTGTCGACTGTAAAATATCTTTACGAAGCATTAAATCGCTGGTGATACTTTTACTGGTTTTACTAAAACTAAACTGAAAGATTTTATGGTAAGTAATGATATTTTCGAGCACATCATTGGGATGTTTCAGCTTCTCGCTGTATAAAATATCACTTAATGCGTAGAGGGCCTTTCGACCAACGGTGATATAACCAGAAGACCCTTCTCTCTCTTCTAGATCCTGAATAATAAGATTTTCTATATCGACTTGAGAAGACTTAAAGTAAAAGTAATCGCGGCTTTTAAAGTCTGTCACATATTCGAAAGGCTTTGCTTCCCCTGTATTTATTTCAGTATCGAGAATCTCTTTGATACAGGCGCGAAATCGACCAAAAATAAATCTTGGAATATAGATACGTTTGCCTTCAACAAGATTATCAAGTTGATAGACGTAAAAGCCATGATCATTTTTTAACCGTCGAATAGAAAAGTGATTGCGTCGATCCGCCTTCTTGCTCACTTTTATTTCATCTGAATTTTTCTTTTTCATATAACATCAAGACTTTTATTATTTAGCTAATGTCCACGCCTATCGAATTAACAGCGCGACCCGTCGATTACGCGCTCTTGCTTCCTCTAGCGCCTGACCTCTCAGCCCTTTAATTTCAACAACCGGTTGAGTGTGCGCATAACCCACAACGCGCAATCGCCTTGAAGAAAATCCCATGTCAAGGAGATGTAGAATCATGCTGCTTGCTCGCTTACCACTTAAGCTCCAGTTGGTCAGTGTTTCACCATCAATAATCCGGTAATAAGGAACGTCGTCTGAATGGCCTTCCACATCCACTTGATAGTCAGTTGTTTTTATACGTTGTAAAATTGGGTCAATGCTTTGCAGGGCACTTCTTTTAATGTTGGCGCTTCCCTGATCAAATAAAATGCTTGTATCTAAGTCTACTCGCACACCATCTTTATCAATTCGAACCGATGCACCAGGTACGCCCGGAGTGCCTTCTATAATTTCTTGTAATGATTCGCTTAGCTCGACCAGTGTGTTTTCTTTGCTACCGGTCAAAACACTTTTGATCTTCTCAAACGATCCCACTTCAATTTTGCTCATGGTTAACAGCATGACCAAAAACACACAAAGAATAACCATCAAGTCGCCAAAGCTTATGTAGAAGGCATCCAAACCTTCTTCATTATTCTCTTCGACTAATTGATCCAGGTTCATATTAATCGTCCAGCTTATTGTTAACCAAAACAGGATTGAGTCTCCTGTTTTCACGCTGTAACAAAACACTTACTCGACTCATGAGTAATTTATGCGTTTCGAGAAATAAATGATTGTGATGCTCCAGTCGCCCAGACAAAGGAGTGAAAATTAATGAACCTAAAATCGAGCCGAAAGCAGTGGTCATAAGTGCCAATGACATAGCAGGACCAATATTGGTCGGATCTTCCAAGGTTCGTAGTACTTCAATTAATCCAATAACCGTACCTAATAGTCCGAGTGCCGGGGCGATTTTCGCGCCTTTACTGAGTAGCGATACTGCAACTTTACGGATCAAAAATACCGATGCCACTCTATTGGTCACAAAGTCTTCAATTTCTTCGTAAAAAAGTTTGTCATTTGCCATGTGGACAATATCATTGAGCAGCTCGCCATTAATTTCATTACCCTCTCGCAATCCAAGAATACTACTTCCAGTAATAATCGCTTCATCCAACTCTTCGATCATGCCATTAAGCTCTTTCGTCGGATTTATAAAAAAGGACTTTACTGTCAAAAATAGGGTTTGAATAAGCGTTTGAAAATCGAACTGAAATAACAAGACGCCTAAAGTGCCTCCGACAACGAAAAAGAAACTTCTAAAGTCACTGAACATATAATTATCAGTTGTCGTCGAAGTGCCATACCCCATTGCCGTCAATAGCACCGCGATAAGCAAGGCAATACTGATAAACACAGTAATAGGATCAAACTTTCGTTTGGTAACACTTAAATATTTTTTCTCTTGCATAAAGCTTACTCTTTACTGTCGGAGATGGCTTGATCGGTATCGATTAGTTGATTGCGTCCAATTTCATAAACGATCAATTGCTCTTGGATACGGCTTTTAAAATCGTCAGACGTTTGCTCGTTTAGTACGGCAAACCGAACAACATAGCTATCGGCAATTGAAATTAAGATTTTCATTCCACGTTTTAGCGACTTAATCGTGTCGGCTTCGATAGGATTTAACGCTTTAATTTGAAATTCATTGCGCAGTGAGTCTCTGGCTTTAAACATATCACCTTCAACATGTAAAAGTTCTGCCGTTCGTTTATCCAAACTGTCAATCTCTTGATTATCAAAAAATAGAATGCCCAGAGGGGTTTCGTCATTTTCGTCGAAGGTAATCAAACATCGGGTTTGGAAGGCTGGAACTCGATCAAGAAGATGGGTCGGTATATCAATTATTTTTCGAAAGGATTTTACTTTCACCAACCGTCGCTTTAAATCAACGTGTTCAACTCGACAAATTCGAGTATTTTCTGGCAATGCCTGTTGAGAATCCAAAGCCCTCGACACTTTATTGAGAGACTTTTGCTCTTTAGAAAGCTGTTGCGTAAGCTCTGAAACTTGTTGCAAAAGCGCCTGATTTGTTTCTTTTAACTCTTTTAGCTCAGCTTTGAGAGTCTTACTCTTTTTAACTTCAGGCTCTGGCTGCCAGTTGGCGTCAATATTAGACGTTTTTGACTCATACTTTGCAATTTCATCATAAAAGCTTTGCAGAGTACTGCCAATTCGACCTTTTTGAGGTAACTCAAAGCGTAGACACGGCAAATATTCTTTTACGGTTTTCGGAGTCGTCCCATCATCTTGTTGTTTTACACTAACGCGTGCATTGATGGAAAAAACGAAACTATCCAGGCAGTAAAGTATATTCTCAAGATTAGGAACAAAGCCATGTGCATCTAAAACGGTTTTTATGGTATCGACTGGGTTGGCAAATAAGACACGATCGATAGTGGAAAAGAAGAACTTACCGTCTGCATCGAAATCGACGGCCGATAAATCTTTGTTCAAAGACGCTTTCGAAAGGTCAAGATTCTCTGACGCAGAGATGATCTCTTGTTTACCTTTATCGAAAATAGCCATTCGCTAAGATTCCCCAAACAGCGACAGCAGTTCAATTGATTTGAAACGACCATTTGATTTGAAACGACCAGATAGGGCCAGACTTTGATACATTGTAATTATTAATTTTCCTGTTTTTGAAAGCCAGACGGTACTTAGCGTGCATATAGTTTAGATTAGCATAAATTCACAGCATCAGAGGCTTAGGCGCAATCGCAGCGGAGCTTTACCTTCTTATATTCAGTTCCATCAAATATAGTTTAATTATTCTCGATTTCACTATTAAAAGTGTTGGCTATGACGACGCGCCCGCTTGACCTATCCACTTTAAGTACCGAAATAGATATCTCGAAAATAGTATCAGTTGAAGACTGAGGAAAACGAGCAGTTTTTAAGGTGAAAGGATAAAATTAGCAGCTCATCACACTTATGGCGTGACTAATGACATTTGATAACCCTGTCGCACGGATAATTAGAGCAAATATCGAATAAACAACCTTTGTTAATCCAGTGTTTCATCTCTTGTGGCAATACTTTTGTTATTCGATAGGTCCAATAGTATCCATCCAACGTTTTTATTATCGATTTATGATGTTAAGCGGTTTAACTCGAACATAATGTTCGCTATTATCCCGCAAAATTTTTGAGTGATTATTAAATGATGACTGGACAAAGAACCTTTAGTACACGAGTTGCAAATGACTATTTTGCATGTGCTCCTGTAACCTTTGTTTGTGTGGGCGCCTTTAACATTCGCTTATGCTCGCGAAAAAGTTCAAAATTTAGATAACACAATGCTTCTGTATTGACCGGAAGCGATTGGCTTCTGGCAATAATACAATTTTAAAACTAAAATTCAGTATATCGCCCGGCGCCTTAATAAAGTCTCCGGGCTTTTTTTTGCTTAATTTTTTTGATTAATCGATTCTACTTAATAAAATTTTCGAGGATAGCGACTGTAAATGTTGATTAGGGTGTTGATATTGATTCGGGCTTACCAATGAACAAAAAATATTGGCAATTTAGATATATCTCAATATTTATCATATTTTACGTGTGAGGGGCTCACTCGTCTTTATAAAATCATATCTCATTGATTTTATTGATATTTTCTCACTCTTATTGATTGACACTTAGATTTATTTTCATACAATACGACTAACTTAATTTTAATATAAAACTGTTTTTAATTATGACAAAACAAAATCAACTGATAAGACGCTCATTACCGTTACCGGATCTCTCCGCCATTTTGGGCCGCTGGAGTGTTCGTGGTGATGTGTATTTTTGTGAAAACTTAAGTTCTAGTAGAGGGCATATGAACTCTCTGGAAATGATTAATTGATCCGACAGGCTTTCAATTTCTATTGAGGCCTGGTGCCTCGTATGGAAACCCAGTGAGGCAGATGTTCACTGGGTTTTTTTATGATTTTGGAAATGTGTTTGGAGCAATTGTAAATAGGCAACGCAGAAGATGGACTGTAAACCCAATTCTGCGCTTAACATTTCTATTTGCAACCTGTTCTAACACTATCTCAAGCATGAGTTAAACTCTGCAACGAGGTAGTTAAAATGTGCTATTGAGAACCGCGATCGCACAAAGATTTAGAATAAACGGTTGCAACCCTGGCTATGTATATTTTTTAGCCAGAATTCAAATCTTTGTAAAACTCAATAGTGCTATTGCCGTAATAGTGAAGCAATGTGATCGAAGCGGCTTGTAACGCCACATGCTTCGACAATAGCTTCCTTACACCTGCATAAAATAATCACAGCAATAGCTGAAGTGGTTTTGGGCCTGCTCTTTTTTCGGGCTGTCTTTTATCGAGCTGGCTTTAAGCGCTTCTGTTGATTGCCCCTGTTTAGTGCGTTAAATCGGATCTTTTATGGTTTTAATTTGAATATGATAAACTCTTGCACTTTAAACTCGACTCGTTAGTCGAGACCATACAAAGGTAAAAGGTTAGTTTTTACCCTTAATACTTTATTTATTAGTTCGGAGATCCTATGAGCTTTACGGGTACTGAAAATTACATAGCAACAGCAGAGCTTCAAATGGCTGTTAATGCAGCAAAAACTTTGCAGCGACCACTATTAATTAAAGGTGAGCCCGGCACCGGAAAAACAATGCTTGCTGAAGAAGTTGCCGCAGCGCTTAATATGCCATTAGTTCAGTGGCACATTAAATCCACTACCAAAGCACACCAAGGATTATATGAATATGATGCAGTCTCTCGGTTGAGAGATTCGCAACTTGGAGACGATAAAGTACACGATATAAAAAATTACATCAGAAAAGGCAAACTGTGGGAGTCGTTTGAGTCGGATCAACAAGTTGTATTGCTGATCGATGAAATTGATAAAGCTGACATAGAATTTCCAAATGATCTGCTACAAGAGCTCGATAAAATGGAGTTCTTTGTCTACGAAACCGGCGAAACTATTAAGGCAAAGCACCGCCCTCTTATCATTATTACCAGTAATAACGAAAAAGAACTTCCCGATGCGTTTTTACGCCGTTGCTTTTTTCATTATATTAACTTTCCTGATAAAGAGACGATGCAGCAAATCATTAATGTTCACTTTCCCGATTTAAAATCTGATTTGATAAAAGAAGCGATGGATATCTTTTTCCAGGTTCGTGATACACGTGGACTAAAAAAGAAACCCTCAACGTCTGAATTGATTGATTGGTTAAAGTTATTAGTCGCTGACGATATTTCTGAGAATGCACTAAAAGAACGAGATCCAGCGAAAGCGATTCCACCTTTATATGGCGCATTGCTTAAAAATGAGCAAGATGTGCATCTTCTTCAAAAATTGATGTTTATGATCAAAAGAGAGTCGTAAGCTGAATTATGCTCATCGACTTCTTTTACACACTTCGTAAAGTTGGCCTACCAGTTTCTATAAAAGAGCTTTTACACTTATTAGAAGCATTAGAAAAACGAGTCGCCTCATTTAATTTGGACGACTTTTATTTACTGGCACGACTCAGTCTTATAAAAGACGAAAAGCATTTCGATCGTTTCGATCGTGCATTTGGTCTTTATTTCAAAGAACTCGAAAGCATTGAAGATATTCTTGATGCATTGATTCCTGAAGACTGGCTTCGATCAGAGTTTTTGAAAAGTCTAACCGAAGAAGAAAAAGCTGAAATTAAATCACTTGGTGGTCTGGATAAGTTATTAGAGGCGTTCAAAGAGCGGTTAAAAGAACAACAAAAACGACATGCAGGCGGTAACAAGTGGATTGGAACCGGTGGAACCTCCCCTTTTGGTCACAGCGGCTATCACCCTGAGGGTATTCGAGTCGGCGGTGAAAGCCGAAACAAAAGAGCAACTAAAGTCTGGGAAAAGCGTCAATTTAAAGACTTAGACGATAGTGTCGAACTTGGCACTCGTAACCTGAAAGTCGCACTTAGAAAATTAAGAAAATTTGCCCGTACTGGTGCACACGATGAGTTGGATCTCGATGACACCATTCGTTCGACTGCTAAAAATGCCGGATTACTTGATCTTAAAATGGTTCCCGAACGACACAATGCAGTAAAAGTTCTATTGTTTTTTGATGTTGGCGGTTCGATGGACCCGTATATTCATATCTGCGAAGAACTGTTTTCGGCCTGTAAAACTGAGTTTAAGCACCTTGAGTACTACTACTTCCATAATTTTATTTATGAAAATGTCTGGCGAAACAACGCACGTCGTCACAGCGAAAACATTCCATTAGAAGATGTACTTCACACCTACGGAAACGATTACAAAGTTATTTTTGTTGGTGATGCGTCTATGTCGCCTTATGAAATTTCCCATCCTTTTGGCAGTGTTGAGCATATGAATGAAGAGCCCGGATATGTTTGGATGCAGCGATTAAAAGCTCAATTTGACAAAGTGGTCTGGCTTAATCCAGTTGAACAATACTACTGGCGATATACGCAAAGCATTGGTATGACTCAGCAACTTATTGAAGACGAGATGTATCCGTTAACAATAGAAGGTATGGATCAGGCAATTAAGTCTTTAAGTAGTTAAGTCTCTAAGCAGTTATCTTTTAAATCAATTAATAAAATATTACGCTCACTGCTTAAACATTAATATTGCGATTTTTCTGGCTCAGAACTTAAAGCACGTCTTTAGGTATAATATAACGAGTTCGAGTTTTGAGTCTTTTGCTTAAATCCACTTCATTATCTGGATTAAACTCTTTGGTCACTCGCCAAGAGTTTTCTGGTTTGAACTCCTCTTCAACGCCTTCGAGCACACTTTCAGTAATCGATTCATTGTTAATAATCGCCAGACACTCGGTATTAAGATTAGCACTACGAGGATCAAGGTTAAATGTACCTATCACTGTTATTTTACCATCAATAATCATTGTTTTAGCGTGCATTCCAAATATAGCAGTGTGTCCTAGGTTATTTTGAAGTTCACTCGAGGAAATATCGAGCCGAACTTTTGCATCTGGCTTAAACTCATAGACTTCAATGCCTGTGGCCAGTAATTCTTCACGGTCTCTCTGATAACCACTAAAGGCTTCTACATTATCCGTTGATGCCAAACTGTTGGTTAACACTCTAATTCTTACACCTTCACTGACTTTTTGTTTGAATAAGTTTCGTGTTGGTTCTGTCGTTACCAAATAAGGCGTTTGAATCTCGATGTTTTGATTTGATTCACTAATTAACTTAATAAGGCGTTCAGTTGTTAGGCTCAACTCAGTACCGGTACTGGTTAAGGTTTTCTTTTCAGGTGCATCACAGACCAACTCAGCTTTTTTTGTCCAGACTAATTCACCGGATTTTTCGATTTCAGCAAAAACATCAGGAAGATTAACTACTGCCTCTCTAATTTGAGGCCAATAGTTGTTGGGATTACAAGCATACTCATTCAACTTATTTAGTGTGTTTCGATAATCGTCAGGCAAGGATACATCATTTAGTACTTCATGAACGTCCACACTTAGTCGATTATTCCAATAGTCATTAAAATACCCCTGCCCGGCATTCACAGTATTTCCAATAAGCAGTATGTCTCGATCTCTGAAGTTATAGTGGTGATCAAAATCGAAATACATGCCTTCAACATTTCGACCACCAGTTATTAATGCTTTACCATCCACGATAAATAATTTGTTATGCATTCGATGGTTAGCACCTTTAAAATCCGTAACAAAAGTCGTGATTTTTTCGACAATATTTTTACCCAAACTGACACCTGGGTTGAATATCTTGATTTGAATATTAGGGTGTGATGCGAGAGCTAAAATTTCTTCTTCCTCAAACTCCAGCATAAAGTCATCGACTAGCACTCTTACTTTCACACCACGCTGAGCCGCCCGCACTAAGTAATTAAATGCTATCAAACCAGTATTATCACGTGAAAAAATAAAATATTGGACGTCTATTGTTTTTTCAGCAGCATCAGACAACCAAGCTCGAGTTAAAATCGCACTCTTTCCTGTTTCTAGCGGCAAAACTGCCGTTTCACTGGACATTTTGTCCTCATAAGGCTTTAAGAATTGAGATAGGTTATTGCTAGGAGCAAGATCAATTGATTTGCAAAAGTCAGTATTCACCGGTAATGACACGGATTCGTCTTGATTATCATGTAAGGCAACAACCATTATGACAATAGCAATACAAATGAAAAACCATTTGAAATTTACTTTTTGAAACACATTCACATTCCTAAATCGAAAGATTCAAAATCCTGTCTCATAAAGCTTAACAAGTCAATACTGGCATTCAAAAGGCTTTAGACGTCAACTTTGTGCAATAATATTCAACCGTCGTACTATAAGAAGAACTCTATCTTTCAAATAGTCTCACACAGCATGATAGTCATTTAAAAAGGATTAAATAAGCGTCCTTAATTGACACTATTCTTTATAAGTACTTTTGCAAAAAGAAAAGAGTAGTCTTTATCAACTTAATTTTATTATGCCGTTTTCTAATTCCATGTCCTTCATCGTCAAACAGCAAGTACTCAACTGGCACATTTTGCTGTAACAGTTTACTCGCCATTTCATCACTTTCGATTTTTAGTGTTCGCTGGTCCTTTGCTCCTTGAACTATCATGGTTGGCTGAGTAATTTTCTCAGTATGAAAAACCGGTGAAAGAGATTCCAATTTCTCTTGTTCATGAGCTGGATTGCCAAGTTTACTGTAGATAAATTGTCTTTGCGTTTCCCACCATTCAGGAATACTTGATAATGCTCGAGACCAATTCATTACTCCATAAAAATCTATTCCGACTTGAAACTCGTCAGTAAATGTTAGACCTGCCATTGCAAGATAACCACCGTAGCTTACACCAATAACACCTATTCTTTCTGGATCAACCCAAGTTATACTTTGCAAAAAATGTTTCGCAGACACTATATCCTTAAGATCAGCCTCACCGTGTTTTTTATCTGCTGCGTGGTAAAATGCTTTTCCATAGCCAGATGACCCTCTATGGTTTACGCCAAATACAGCAATTCCTTCATTTACTAATACTTGTATTTCTGGACGATAAATAGGCCTAAATTGACCACCTGGACCACCATGAATCCAAATTAGTACAGGACACTTATTGACGTCGCTCGCATTCTGAGGTTTATACAAATGCCCTCTAACTAATAATTGGTCGTAACTATTAAATGGCTGAGCAATACTTTGAACAAGTTTAGGTTCAACTAAATGGGACGGTGACAGTTGCTCAAAGCTCACTTTCTTATGACTAGAAAGATCTAGATAGGCTAGTGTCGAAGGCACTGTATCGGACTCCAAAATTAAAACCAAATACAATTCGTCATTGGTAAATTCCGCTTGAGAAATGCTAAAATTATCAAGATCAGTTTCTGGAATACTAACTTCTGAGTTACTTGTATTATCAATAAGTTTTAGCTTAAATATTCCGTCGCAATTATATCCAACCGCATAATATTTCATTGATTTAGAATATTTAATAAATTCTATATCCCAATTCAACTCAAATAATAAGCCATATTTTCTATTGGTAATATCGTAATACCAAGCTTGTTTGAATTCGCTGTGCTCATCGGTTAAATATATCAGCTGTTCACTATCAGGTGTAAAGCTTATGCAGCTTTTCCTTACACTAGCAGAACCATTTCTTCTAGGAATTTCAGTTTCAGCCCCGGACTTTAATGAAATAAGATGCAGAGAGGCATCATCGTGAGAATTTAACTTTTTAGTCGCCAACCAACTACCATCCGGAGAAATAACTTCAATATTATGTTGGCCTCGATTCTCAAATATTAACTTAGATTGATAATCACTAGCACGGTACGAATACACATCAAACTCTTTCCTGGTTCGTTTGTTACTTGCGACCCAAAACTCACGACCGTTTCGATTCCAGCCCAAGAAAGAGGATTTAACATTGTGACCAGAGGTAAGATCGAGTTCTAATCCATCTTCATCTTTTATAAAAACATGTCTATGGTCATCACAATCCGTTTCCTTTTCATATACTAACCTGGGACCGAATGGAAACTTTGAAATCTGATAATAACGATACTTAGAGGAGCAAATTAATGCTTTAGCTCTATTGGAGCATAAACTATAGCTATCAATAAAATATTCATCGTTAGAATTGTGAATAACAAATACTTCATCGCCTTCAAATGAAATATTAATGTGATAATAAAGAGTGTAACTGTAGAATCCATCCAATTTTTCTTGAGAAGTGATAGATTTACACATATCTAATCAAATATTTCTCCAAATGTTGCTTCTAATGATAAAAACCATTTCCCGGCTGGCATTTTTTCCTCGCAATCAAACAACCTATCCAATTCTTTTCGCAGTAGAAAATACTGTGTATTGCAGTGTAATTCCTTCAACTTACTTCTTAGCCATGAGTTTGGTGTTAATCCATATAACCATAACAAAAGAAAGCCGTAATTCATTTCATCGCCAATTTGCTCATACTGAACCAGAATCGTTTGCACCAAAGGGTGCGAAATATCGAGTTTTTTTGCTTTTACTACCATAGACGCAAACATCAGATGCTTTAAATTATCGATTGGTAAAATAAGTAACTCATCAATTATCTCATCCAACACGACTTCCGCTTCACTCTTCTTTCCTTGAAGCCTATAGCTTTCATATAATCGAAAATAAAATATTAACTGTTCTACATCTATGGTTTTGGACATTACTCCTCTGATAATAGCTATCGCCTTTTGGTGGCTATTTCGAGAAATATGAGAGACGACTTGAGCTTCTCTGTAGAACAAAGACCTGACAAGCTCTTCAGGCATCGAAGTCTCCAACGCAAGAAGCTCGTCATACCTACCTTGTTTTATCAAACCCTTTATACATTCTTTGATAGTATTATTTCTTATGAAATTTTTATGCTGGTTGATACTGCGAACACTAATATAGGTATTTGAAATGCAAATGGAGTCTTCTACACCAACAAAGGTCGCATTTTCAATCTGTTGCCAAAAATTGTCAAAATCACCAATTAACAAACTTAATCTAATCAGATTAATTCCTGGCTGAAGAGTCTTTTCTAAGTAGCCCTTGTCATTACTTCTAAGATACTCCTTTTGCCACTTTTTTATCACCGAATCTAAGAGCAATCTGCTTTTCTCAATATTTCCGCTAGCAGCCACCATAAATGTATAGTTGTTGACCAGCGATTCAATGGATCGATTGTCAACGAGGTTGGTAGTGCTTTCGATAGACTCTTCGAATTCTATGCAGAGCTTATGTGCCCAGTTATTCATATTTCGGTAAGATCTTAAGTCACGAGATTCGGTTAACATTTTATTAACAAACCGAAAGTTAACGTCTACATTCTCTCTTTTTTTCAAACTTAAGGACGCAGTCAAAACTCGCTCCATTTATTTTAATATTGCTTCCACAAAACAATTACCGGTTATTACTCATTAACTTAGCGACCTTGTCACTACTTTTACTTTCTCGCAATTCGTTCAAAAACTTCTCTGCAACGTTCAATACAGCGTCGTCGTTGGATAAATAGTAAGACACATCTCTTGGTACTAGAATATCAGGTTTTATTCCATAACCCACAAAATCTCTGCCGTCTGCATAAGAGTCTCTTTTTGTACATATTTTAGCTTTTCCACCACCTGGTAAATCAATAATCAAGGGCTGACCTGTACTACCAAATGTTCTTTCGCCTATGGTGTGGAACTGTTCAGCTCCATCTGTATAGATTAAAAAGTTTTCTGCAGCGCTAGATGTATTCCTTCCAATCAAAACAGCTGTAGGAACGACAACTTTGTCAGAACGAGGTACATCATCTGCGTATAAAACATCAGCAGGCATTTCAGTCCACGCTTGACCCACGTAATAGTCTTCATATTTCTTTGCCCATTGGTACTCTTGTGCAAACTTACCCCATGCTTTGAAAGTGGCATTATGAATTCTCATTTTGCTTTTAGCGCCAGTTAGATCATGAAATGTTAGATATTTAAGAATATCTTCGACAATCATGGTATTGCCGCCTTCGTTATATCTTAAATCAAGTATTAAACCTGTTGATTTTTGCATATCAGGAATCAGAGTTTTAAATTTCTCAACCATTTCCAAGTCGGAGAAGTTATTCAACGCTAAATAGTAAATTCCATTCTCAAGCTCACGGCCCACAATCGAGAGTTCTCGCTCTTGTTGTTTTTTGGCAACATGTTCTGATGAAATAAATTCAAGGGATTGATCTTGATAGTCTCTCGTTAGTTCAACAATTTTTTCCGATTTATCTTGAAGTTTTAACGTAATATTCACCTTTGACTTAGGAGCTCCAGCAAGAAGACCATAACCATTGATAAAACTTCCTTTAATTGCGTTATCAAGTTTAATGTGTTGGGTCGAACTGCTTATATAAGGAAAAACATCTGTTTTAAGGATTTGTTCGACTGATTTACCGTCGACTTTAAGTATCACTGAGCCTATAGGAATTAGGTCATGTAAGCTTTTTTCTACAGCAACAATGACCGCTTTCCCTTCAGCCTCAGCAATCTTAATCGCTGGAAACGCAATATGTTGTCTTATCAATGACTCAGGAATCTTAATATAAGTCATTCCATCTTCGAGTTTTGCAGCCAATTCGCTGAGCAGTCGATAATATTCAAAATCATTTTTACTGGCTTTTACTTTTGGAATGTATTTTAAATACTCAGCATCCCAATCTAAGTTTTCCACTTGATCGAAGTAGGCAAAATTATAGCTAGCTTCTTTCCATAGTACGGAAAGCCCATAAATTTTCTCTTCAACAGACAATTCATTACCGGTTCTGTCACTAGCGAGCGAATAGACAGAGACAAATAACAAAATGGTACTTAACATTAGCCGCTGTACAATCATTTTATCCACCTTCACAATCCTATTAACTGGTGACGACTTTCAAATTTCCTTTCCTCGGAGAGCCCTCCTCCGGGATAGGATCATTTGGACTATCAAGATTTGTCAGATCTATAATCCGATCGGCCATTTTTATCGTTTCTTGCCGATGAGATATCATAATTCGCGTTATTCCCATATTCTTCAAAACCGAATTAATGCTTTTTTCTGTCGCACCATCCAAGGCGCTGCTGGCCTCATCTAAAAACAGAACTTTGGGTTCTTTATATAATGCTCGAGCGATGAGGATTCTTTGCACTTGACCACCAGATAAAGTACTTCCCATATCCCCAGCAAGGGAGTGAAATCCCATTGGCATTGCGACGATATCATCATAAATATGCGCTTCTTTGGCTGACTTCTCCAGCCTTTCCATATTTTGCTCAATCGAGAAAAAACTAATATTATCAGCTATCGAACCTGATAAAAGATCATCTCCTTGCATGACGGCAGAAGTCACATTTCGATAATTATTGAGTCCGATTTGAGTAATATCCTTTCCATCTAATAGAACTGAACCACTTGAAGGAGGAAATAACCCCATAATAATCTTGAGAAGTGTCGTTTTACCAAAACCGGAAGGCGCTATTAAAGCAACGCACTCTCCTGCTTCAATAGTCAGCGAAATATTCTCGAAAATATAGGGTTCATTCTGATTATAACGATAAGAAATATTTTTCAGTTCTATTCTGCCAGCAACGTCTTCGAGTTCAGGGTGTGACGTATCGAGTGAAGATTCTTGATCTTCTAAAGCGATATCTGCAATACGACTCAAGTGAAGCCCCATCATTCTCCATTCAAATATTTTATCTAATAAAATTTGCGCACTCGTCGTAAATTGTTGCCGATAAGCAAGAAATGCGAATAGAACACCCAATGTCATACTGTTACTTAGAACTGCGTAGGCACCGACCCAAATAAGTAATACGTACTCTAAACCCTGTAATAATTCTTTAAATGTGGTGTAGGCAATCGTCAATCGGCCAAGCTTTATATCGGCATTCATCCAATCTGCATTTGCATTTTCAAGTTTTGATTGCCTTATTGCCTCGCCACTGAATATTTTAACCGGTTGCACAGAGCGTACAGACTCGTAAAACAATCCGTCTGCGACACCTTTAAGTTGTAATTTTTCTTTTGTATGATTCCTTATGGGTTGAAATAATACAACTCTGCTAATCGTATACAATGACACTGCAACAACAGTAATTACTGCAAGGCTCGGTGCGAACACAAACATCATGACCAAGGTTATTATTGCCATTAAGCCATCAATCATTCCTTCAACAAATCCACTGCTGAGTAATTGTTTAACATAATCAAGTGACCCAAACCGGGAGGTGATATCACCAATAAATCGTTTGCCAAACCACGACATGGGCAGTCGTAACATATGACGAAATAAATTTGAGACTAATTGAATACCCAGAGTGGTACGCAAAAAAATGACTACCCAAGAGCGAAACGCTTGCGTCATAACTCGAAGTAAGAGCAGTAGCGTAAATCCTATTCCTAGTACAACCAAAAATTGTTTATCATTCGTAATGACGACATTATCAACGACTAACTTGATATAGTAGGGAGCCAATAAAGCTAAACACTGTAAGACAAGTGATAAAATAATAATTTGGGTTAGACTTCTCTTTAATCCAGTAATGCTTCGCCACAGTACACCAAAACCTAACTTCAACTCCTCGTCTTTTTCTTTAAACTCTTCAGTCGGTCTAAGCTCAAGCGCAACGCCAGTAAAAGATTTCGACACAGCATCCATTGGAACAAATACTCTTCCACGAGCAGGATCGTGAATAATGATACCGTTACTTTTAACTTGTTTTAAAACGACAAAATGATTCATATCCCAATGAAGTATTACTGGGGTATTAAGAGTTTTTAATTGATTAAGTTCAACTTTTAAGGGTCTCCCCGTCATTTTTAACTGAGAAGAAATGGTGACGAGTTGTTTTAATGTGGCACCTTTTAAACTGATTGGGTACTTACGCCTTAAACTAAATAAGTCAATTTTGTGTCCATAATAATTGGCAATCATACAGACACATGTTAAACCACATTCAGCAGCTTCACTCTGTAGAAATACCGGTAGCTTCTTGCGACTACTAAAGTTTAATTTATCAATGATATGTTCCATTACTCATCCATCGCTATTATTAGCTACCTACCGAAGAAGCAACTGGTTCAAATATCCATCCTAGCATTGAGCGCGTGTCTCCAATAACATCCGCATCCAATAACATGCCAGTCTGAAGTCGTATTTCAGTATTCTTAAAGTCAATATTTTGCTGTTTTAGTTGAACAATCGCGCGATAAGATGGCGCTTCGACTAACTCCTCAACTTCAGCTTGATAGGGTTGAATTAACGTTGATGAAATATTGGTAATCTCTCCAGCAAACATACCAAATTTTTGATACGGGAAAGCTTGATACCTGAGCTTAATACTATTACCAACTTTTACCTGTCCGATAGCGCTGGTCGGAATATAAACTTCAGCGACAAGCTGGTTGTCTTTTGGCTGGAGAACCATCAGAGGCTTGTTAACTTCAACGAATGTTCCCTTCTTCGCAAATACATTTGCTGCAACTCCAGATTTTGGAGCAGTAATAATGTAAAACTTATCCGATTCTTTGCTAGCCAATTCTCGTTGAAGATCAGTCAACCTTTGCTGATATTCAACAATCATCGTTTTTCCTTGTACAGTGATGTTTCTAATATTTTTTTCAGCTGATTCAGCTCTTTCAAGGAACTCTAATTTGGAGCGTTTCAATGCCTTGAGCGCTAGCCGAGCTTCTAGTAATTGTGCATACTTCACATTGTACTCAGTTTGAGTAACCTGCTTTTTTGCTTTTAATTTTGAGATAATTGAAAGCTCAGAAGATAACAGCTTCATATAGTCATTTTTAATCTCAATTTCTTCATCAGCATTGTCTGCCTTGCTTTTAAGAGTGACTATAGAGCGCTTCAATTCTTCTATATCGAGTTCATTAAGCTCCTCTTGGTAAGCAATCTTTTCATGCATGAGGTCGATGCTTTCCTTTAGACTCAATATCAATTTAGTATTAACGGATCCATCTTCTCCCTGCTTATCAGTTCTTATTTTATAAAGTGGAGTTCCCTTCTCCGCATATTGACCTTCTTCAACGAACATTTCATCAACAATGCCAGGTTGATAAGGCATGACTTCCGTATCACCTTGACTGCTTCTCAATACTCCTTTGACTGGAATTGACCGAGTAAATTGACCAAATATGAGAAATAGAAAAATACAAAATAGTAAGAATGCGATAAATACCGTCACTGCGGTAAAACTTACCGGCCTGATTAAGACAATTTCTCCATGACGTGACGTCATTGCATTGATCACTTCTTTCCGAAAGATTTGACGTTTTTTAGTTGTCATTAACACAGTCTCTAGTGACGTTTCAAAAGTACAAATTGAAAATAATCATCTTCAAAAACACTCTTTTCATTAGTCCATATTACCCACACGCCCGATCCGTATATAGTATGTTTTGAGCCATGTTTAGAATGATTTGAGACAAATAAACGAAAATTAGGGCAAATTTCAGCCAATTTAGAAGTAACGAATTGATTATTCTGAAATCAATTTATAAATTGAGGTTCAGCGCTTTTGCTTGCCACAATATGGAGTAAACAGAAATGTTCTTTAATAAATCTAAGAAAAAGCATGACCTCGAGAAGTCTATTGAGCAAAATGAACCTGAACTTCTAGATCTTGAAGATGAAATTCTTTCAGAAACAGGAGGAGGAACAACAGCTCCAAATATAGGTTGCGGTGTAAACGACCCAGAAGAAGGCTCAAATTAGTATGGCTCAAATTAGTATGACTGGAAGTAGTTGGGAGCAGGAATACGCTTGATACTTTTCT
The DNA here is from genome assembly GCA_013373375.1 of Gammaproteobacteria bacterium. GTDB lineage: Bacteria > Pseudomonadota > Gammaproteobacteria > Enterobacterales > Kangiellaceae > Pleionea. Next base: position 86,669 of record JABXHY010000057.1, on the reverse strand, counting down.
ACCACTAATTTAAATGTTTATCGCCAATAATGCTGTCAGCTTTAATATTGTCTGACAGCAATTTTGGAACATACTCAATCAACAGACACTATTCCGCTCGCAGCTCGATACTCACTCGGTGATACACCGAGATGTGTTTTAAAGTTATTTCGAAAGTTTACCGCACTACTAAACCCAGAAGCCGTTGCGATGTCTTCAATTGGCATATTTCGGTTGTTCAAATATTGTATCGCAAGAGCTATCTTCTTTTCTGTTAGCCACTTTTTCGGGCTTTTTTTGTAGACTGAACGAAACTGACGGTCAAAATTTCTTCTCGACATATAGCATCGACTCGCTAGCTCATCAAGATTATCAATATGTTTGAGATTACTTTCCGCCCAGGCAAGCACTTCGTCCAATTTATTTGCTTTTACTTCCGATTCAACTTTATGTATTTCATCTGAATATCCAAATAAGGGATAATTAACATGCAATATCTTCGCAACTTTGTTAGCAATATCATTTTGCCAATCCTGTGCTATGATTCGAACTCCCAGCAGCAAAGCAGCAACGTTCGAAGCAGAACAGTACAGTTGACCATCTTGAGTAAATGGAATATTTGAACAAAAATTCACTTGAGGAAATTTTGAACTATATAAATCCAGAAATTGACTGTCTACAGCCGCTTGTTTTCCATTAAGCAATCCGGTCATAGCAAGTGCTAGCACGCCAGTTCCGAAGGCTACTAATCGACTACCTCTTTGATGGCTTCTTTCAAGAACATCTGCAAAGCTTGGTTCATTTTGAACCACTTCTGGATTAATGTCTGAAACAACTAACGTGTCACTATTAGCAATTTCATTTTTTGGAGTGCGCTTAAATTCATCCCAATTATAACTTTGTGTAACATACCATTGAGGAGCGTTAGCAAGATTGCTGACGAACAACTGTTCTGCACAGCGATGTGAGAAAGACTGAGCTTGGCTAAAATTCAATATTGAAAGCTTTACAATTTTATTATCCAAAATAAATTCCTGTTTTTATATTTTCCACTTCGCTTAATAACGCTGTAAAAATTGCTTTGAGCCTGTCTTAATCAAATTTGAGTTCGTATAAAATCTCATTGAGATATTGAACTCATATTCTTCATTAACCAGTTACTTAAAAATGATTAAATCAGATCGATTTATTAATGTAAATACTGACTTTAGTAATTCATTTAAGTTTCAAATAACATCACCTCATGCCAGATGTTATTTTAATACGAGATTCTCATGTCTTATTTTTGGCTCTATCCTGTCTCATTTTTAATGGTTCAAAATATTTCTTTCTGATAATTTTTTGCATGCCTTAACAAACAAGGCATTTTTTCAAAAATCTATTAAGGAATAATCATGACTAAAGATACAAAAGTTGAGAATCAAGACGAAATCAAGAAGAAAAAAGAAGAGTTCTTAAACGAACTTAATGCTGAAGAATCTGAAATCATGGATGAAGCAGCTGGTGGACTTATGAGAAACAATGATGTTATCAGCGAAGATAATCTTTGGTGTGACTCAGGTTGTTAATAGCCTTGCTTACGGATAAGCCTTGAATTTCATTCTTGGCTTATTTCCTCATATTCATTTTATCATTCCGTATGGAGGCAGTTAATGAGCGACTTCAGCAATAGTTTTAAAAAGAAATACATTTCATCGACCAGTGATGGTTTTATGCAACTTACGATAATGCCAACTGAGAAGTGTAACTTTCGCTGTGTTTATTGTTATGAAGATTTCAAGATCGGAAAAATGAAACAAGAAACCTTAGACGGTATAAAGGCTTTAATTTCACAATCAGCACCCGAACTTAAAAAGCTCATCATTCAGTGGTTTGGCGGAGAACCAACATTGAATCCTAAGGGTATAAAGGAAATATCAGAGCATATTGTCGCTTTGCAAAAAGAATATGGATTTCTATACAAAGCTCACATGACTACCAATGCGTACGTTATGGATAAAGCGATGTTTAGTGAATTCGTAGATCTCGGCATAATTGATTATCAGATAAGTCTTGATGGAATGCCAGAACAGCATAACAAAACTCGAATTAAAGCAAATGGTGATGCAACATTTGATACCATTTGGAAAAACCTATGCAGTTACCAAGAAATAAAAAGTGAATTCAATATTGTTTTTCGCCTACACGTAATGCAAGAGAACTCTCAGTCAATGTTAGAGCTGAGCAAGAAAATCAGAGAACAATTTGGTCAAGACCATCGCTACATGAGCTTCATTAGAAATATAGCGAATTTGGGAGGCTCATCAGATGAAGGTGTTGACAAGTATGTTCCAAATGAAAAAAAGAAATTAGATGATCTAATTGAAGAAATGAGTCAGATTATGACGACTGACAAACATAAGTCTCATAAAAAACAAGGTAAAGACCCTTACATTTGTTATGCCGCTATGCCGCGACACCTAACCATACGAGCCGATGGACGTCTCGCAAAATGTACGGTCGCGTTTGATGATGACCGAAACGATCTTGGCCGAATTAACCCCGATGGCACGTTAAAAATAAATGGTGAGAAGTTTGAGCTTTGGACCCGAGGCTTTTCTAGCCTTAATCTTAAAGAGTTGGCGTGTCCCAATACAAACTTACCAACTGAGAGGAAATATAAAGAAGATAAGATTGAAGTTACGATGGTTTAAACTTGAATTAATTCAAGCTTTAGCATCGCTTATAGTCGATACAATATGGCCTCTACCAACCCTTACAATATTAACTGGTTACTCGGAGACACTAATGACTCAGAGTTTTTCAATCATTACTGGGAAAAAAAACCACAGTATTTCCATGGAACTATAAAGAAAGACCTTGAATCATTCCTAAACTTGAATGATTTCAAACAATTACTGAAATCAAATAGAATAAACCCCAAACAACTGTCGGTATTCACTAATCAAGCTTTAGAAAAAGATATCAGAAAATATTATCTTAGTAATAATTGCCTGAATACATACAATATTTACAAAGATTTCAAACAACATAAAAGCACTATTTGCTTTAGAAATCCTGAACTAATTAACGCGAATATCAAACTACTAACACAATCTTTATCACGAATTTTTTACTCAGAAGTTACAACTGCCCTATTTCACTCGCCCAAAGACTCTATTGGACTCGACGTACACTTTGATTATTATAATGCAATGATCCTCCAAGTTACTGGCAGAAAACGATGGCGTCTTTATGATTTTGTGGTAGACAAACCATGTAAAGAGTCTGACAGAATAAAGCTTCATCACGAAAAATTAGGCAGACCCATTATTGATGTTACTTTAGAACCTGGCGATGTGCTTTATGTTCCAAGAGGCATGCCTCATAAACCTGAATGCGAAGATTCAGATTCACTCCACCTTACAGTCGGAATAACCACTCATACATGGGCCAATACGTTTGATCGAGTAATCGAGAAATTGAGAAACGATAATGTATTACTTAGAGAGTCATTACCAACTATAAACGCAATTAATGAGAACCCTTTCCAGTTTGAGAGTAAATTAAAAGAGGTAATGAATTTAATTAATCAAGAAATCGACATTAACTTAATTTCATCAATTAATGCTGAGCAATATTATCTAGAGCAAGATAGCGTTATCGACTCAGAATTACTTGAATTAATGTCTCGCGAAACATTAACTATTGATACACAACTTGAACACAACGCTAATCTTGAACCTTTTGTAGTTAATTATCCTAAGTATTCAGAAATCGTTTTTGCAGGAACTAAAATTAAAATACCAAACTCATTAGTTGAGGCAGCTAATTTCATAGTCAACAACAGAACGTTTTTACTTGGAGAAATTTCCTCATCGATGTCTGATGAAATTAAGATAACGCTGATCAAAAAATTGGTTTCAAATGGATGTTTAAAAATAGTAAAAACCCCAGAGATAAATGACGAAATAAAGTCTTCTAGTAAACATATGACAATAAAAAAGCTATTAAACGTCTGAATCTCAGATCTTAACTATTCAACTTAAGGTTAACTCATGAACAAAGAAATGGCAGCTAGAAAAGTTTATAATAATGAGCCAACTAAATCTCATGATTGTGTCCAATCTACATCGAACACAGAGCAATTAGCTGCATCAGCTCAAACTAAAATACTTGGTACACTCGCGGCAGAAAGACTGTCATCTTTGATAACACCGATATCGACTGATCACTTTTTCAAAAATATCTGGCCAGACAATATACATTATACTCAGCATGCAGGAGCTTTGGTCAACGACTTTATAAATCAAGAAGAGTTTCGTGATTTATCGAGCTTGTTGAACATTCCATTCAAAGGTTTGAGTCGGGTTAATTTTAATAACCAAGACGATATCACCTCAAAAACAGGATTGAGACCAGAGCAAATGCTTAAAGCTTATCAACTGTTTCAGGCCACAATTTATTTACAAGACCTTCAAATGCCACTGATTCAGTCTTGGAAAGAAAGCTTAGACACCGTATTGAACTTAGATCCTGGAACCTCTCGAGTGGGCTGTTTTATTTCTCCAATAGGTAAAGGACATCATTGGCACTACGATCCTTATGAAACAATTATTGTACAAGTATCGGGTGAAAAACGCTGGTATCTCGCTTCTGATGACTGGCAAAGAGGGATTGGATTGGGACACGATAGAATGCTTGAGTATCAAGAGTGGGCAAAATGTGACAAGTCAAAAGTTCCTACTCCGGAAAAATATCAAACATTTGATTTAAAGCCTGGCTCGGTATTATTTATACCTTACGGTCATTGGCATACCGTTGAAAATCTAACTGAGTCTGTTCACTTAGTTCTTAACGTTTCTCGTAGTTACTTATTAACCGGAACAAAACCTTGATGAACTAGTTTGTAAACTTTAAGCATAAAAAAGGAGGCATCAGACCTCCTTTTTAAAAAAAGTAAAACGATTTTTATTTACTGACTATTCATCAAACCAATACAACCAATAAGCATTAAAGCTACCTTGGTCGATTTGGTACTCAGCATTGTAACGTCTATCAACAACACCATCTCCGTCATCGTCATATTCACCTAAGATAAAGTTGCCATTAGAATCATTAGTGTAAGTATGGATAACATCTAGGACACCATCTCCATCGGTATCTCGATTAATTCCAACGATAAATCCATTTGAGTCAAAAACAGATTCCGAACGATAGTTTATTGCACCATCGCCATCTGTGTCACGCTCTACGAGAGTTCGATTATTGTTGGCATCATATTCACGAGTTTCTCTAAAATCGATAGCACCATCGCCATCTGAATCCTGTTCACTTACTATTAGATTGCCACGAGAATCATATTCATAGTTACGTACATCATCAGCAACCCCATCACCATCTTTATCCCACTCTCTCATGGTCACATTTCCATTACTGTCTCGAGTATATTCGTAAGTAATATCAATTACGCCATCTGGCTCTTGGTCCCATTCTTCTAAAATAAGATTATTGTTACTGTCGTATGTGTAGGTGAGTCGTTGATTTATTGAACCATCGGCTAAACTGTCGTTTTCTTGAATTGTTTTATTACCATTAGAGTCGTAAGTGTAATAACGAATATAATTCAAAGCACCATCACCGTTCGAATCGACTTGCTCAACAGTTAAACTTCCGTTCTCGTCGTGCTCATAGGCACGAGAATTATCAATTACACCATCACTACTGGTATCGGTGATTAATCCAATTAAATTTCCATCAGCATCGTAGCTGTGATTAACGGTGTAATTAGAGTAAAGAGTAGAAACGCTTATTCGAGTGTCCTGCTTTGAGTTTTCATTGTAATCGTAAGTTGTTGTTGTATCGTAGATTCCATCCGCATCATTGTCGTACTCATAAACCCAAGTGTTATCCGTTGCATCATAAGTGTAAGTATTGTCATTAGCGTCAGCGACACCATCATTATCTAAGTCGGTAAAACCTCCGGTGGGAAGATACACATGAGTTTCCAAGCCAAGCGACGAATAAAGCTGGTCAAGCGCCAGCCCAGGATGTCTAATTTGTTTACTTCCCCCCCAAAGACCTTGCGCTCGACCTTCTGCAATAAGTTTTCTCAATTGAAAATCTTCAGGAAAATCATCTGCAGGCAGACTGAAGTTCAATGATTCTAGTGCTGCAACCGAGTGCATTGTTTGAGGTATTGAGATTCCATTATCTAAATCGCTGTCAGCGTCTAAAGTTTGAAGGAACACTGAATAATTAATAACAGTATTAAAAGGGTTATCTCGGCCGATGCTGTACCATGCTTGTGTTGTCTCCAAACCATTCGCAGGTGCGCTTGCGCCTGAAACATCAAAAAGATCAAGAGTTGCGGCAACAGCAGTACTTCCAAGTAAAATATCACCGACATAAAAAGAAATTGTCTCACCATCTTCATACAAAAACTCACCGGCACTGTTGGTATAGCCGGACTGTGTTGCTGTCGAATATCGAATATTTTCGACTGAGCCATTCATAAACACACCCGTCTTGGTCGTTGGAGTGGGTGTTCCGCTTCCACCTCCCGAACCACCACCACATGCAACCAATACAGTCGCTACACAAGCGGGAAATAAAACCTTAGAAACGTTCCTGTACATGTTTACCCCTTTGGATTTTTTCATTTGTTTTATGGCTTCAATTCAGATTCCCTGTTTAATATCATCTTCCGATTTGATAACGCCGAGACATGTATCGCAGAGAGTGAGTTCTCGAAAGCCATTTGTGTTAGAGATACTCACCTTAACAAATTCTTGTTAGAAACTAAATTAAGCTCCAGAGCCTATATTTGGTAATTTTACGGCTTATTGGCAATTTATTTGGTACTAAAGTGCAATTTTAATTTAGCATTTATTAGATTTGAGATTTATACTAAATATATGAGACTCAGGTTCTCGGTTTCTGGGACCTAGTAATTAAAAGCAAGTTTTTATTCACCCCAGTTTTGAGGTGAGATTTTGGTAAAAAGTTAGGTGCTTAATATCTAAAAGTATAATTTTTATGCGACCTAATACACGATTAACTATAATACAACGACAATAAGAGTGATTAACGCTCTACCCAAGCAGTGACTAATCGAATTACAGGGGAATTTAAGAAAGTTTGCTAACCATAAAGTCTGCTAACAAACTGATTTTATTTATATTTTTTACTTTTGCCTCATGCTGGGCGGAAGTGACTATTGATGAACTCAAGAAACTTCCTGACTTTCCGACTGAATTTTATGAAGCCGACCACTCAGGGCGTCTTGACTGGCTAAAACAGCAGCTCAAATCCGCAGATTCAGAAGTAAAACTCTACCAGATAGAACGGGCTATCACGGCGGTTTATTATGCCCAGCGGGATACCCAAAACTTGCAGCAAATATGCAAGAAGTTCATACCGTTACAACCCGACTTCACCATGCGACGAATCTGTGCTCGTGCAATATACGACGACTATGACGAGTACATTTCTACTTTATATGAGCTGTATAAAGATGCTGAAAAAGCCGATGATATGAACCGTGTCGCAATTACGTTGGGTGAAATGGCTTGGCGTCAGTCTCAAGAAGGACATATCGCGGAAGCATTTGAAAACTATCAGATGGCTTTGGATAAAGGAAAAGGAATCGATCAGGACACCCTTATTGGCATTATGTTTAACACCGCAACATCGTATATCGTTAATGGTGATGAAGAATACATCAAAAAAGGCGTTAAAATTTTACACGAAATTATCGAGCGAAATAATGAAATTATTGCGACCGAAGAGAAGAAAAACTTAGTCAAGAACTACAGTTTGGATTTAGCAAAAACTAGAAATGTGCAAGCCTGGTTTAATATTGGGATTGCCAACATGCTTCATCTGTATGATAACGAAAAAGCGCTTGAATACTTCGATAAAATTAGCTTTACCGATACAGCTTTAGGAAAAGATTCATTAAGTTTTTCAGCTTTGGCTGCAGCTGAACTTGGACAGTTTGATCGTGCTCAAAAATACCTTGAACAACTGGGCGATCACAAGCGCTCCTCAGAAGTATTAGAGTCCTACCTTCAGTGCTATCGTGATTTAGCGCAATACCGGTGGAACGATAAACACTCAGTTAGAAGTTGTTTGAATATGCACCCAAGTACAACAACCGAGGTCACTTACGATGTCTACAACCGGTTAAGCGATTTAGAGGATGAATCTATTGAGCTCGCGGGATTGCGAAAGCTTCGGGAGTTAGTTGTAAATAAACTGGTACCCGAATTAAAAAATCACGGCAGTAAAGCGGCATCCGCAGCTGAGTTGAATCGTCTTCAACGTGAATCGGAAATGAAAACACAATTGCTCGATAAAGAGAGGCAATTAAAAGCATCAGAAACTGCACGTCACGAAACTGAGAAGAAGTATTTTGTCGCTTTATTCTTTTTATTTGTGTTCTTTACTGCGTTAGTTATAAGCCAACTGCAACAAAAGAAAAGGCTTGCCAATCAATTTGAGAAAATGAGTACACAGGATCCGCTAACAGGTCTTGGAAATCGACGATATCTACTCCAACAAATTGAACGTGAAATCGCTTTTATCGAGCGTTCGCATCAAACAGAGAAACCGAATGCACTTGGTATTTTTATCTTTGATATCGACCTATTTAAACAAGTTAATGATACCCATGGCCATCATATCGGCGATGAGGTTTTAGTCGAACTCAGTAAACGAGTAAAAGAAACCATTCGAGATACCGATTTGCTGGTGCGCTGGGGTGGTGAAGAGTTTGTTCTAACCACACGCCTTGAGAATAATCAACAAGTTTCCATGATTGCCAACCGAATCAAAAAAGCTGTCAGTGCAAAACCTTTTGTTTTACCGAGTAATTTAACGTTAAATATTTCCTGCACGATTGGTGCAGTAAAATACCCATTTGTTATCGAAGAAGAAGTCACCTCAATTTGGTCTAAGCTCATCAGCTTGGCAGACACAGCACTCTACTACGGAAAACAACATCACCGTGATAGTTGGGTGGTGATTAACAACGAAGACATTCACGATGCCGAGCAGTTAAATCAACTCTTGAAACAACCCATCGAAAAATCAATTGAAATGAAGCTAATTACAGTCGATACGTCTTTTGAAAACATCGATCGAATTTAACGCTGTTCAGGTGGAATATGTTTAAACTTTTCTGCGAAAACTTTTAATTCTTCAATAGAATACGGTGTATGAACTCGCTTATTGGAGGCAGATTGATGTTGAAGGCTTACGCCCTCTCGATAAGCTTCTTTCGGTCGAATAGGACGATTCACAAACCCTCCTCCACAATTGGGGCATACATTCTGTAGCATATTTTCAACGCAAGACTCACAAAAAGTACATTCGTAAGTGCAAATCATCGCTTCGGTGGAGTCCGGAGGTAAGTCTTTATCACAACATTCGCAATTGGGTCTTATTTCTAACATTGGTTGCCTTAGTGTCTTTTGTCTTATTAATTTGCGCAGAGCTTATAAATATTCATACCGATAGTCTAATGTGAATCAAGATCTTACGTCTAACTCGGAGTGCAATGTAAGTTAACCTTCAAATACCAACTTCACCTAATATGTGAATATTACACATAATTCGAGATATTTTATTGCTCCACTTTTGAACAAGGTATCAAAACATTGCTTTGTGAATGTCTATTATCCAGACATACATTGATAACCTTTGTCTTGCGAGAGCTTTCATGCCAATCAAAAGTTCGATTCCAGCCTATTTAGCATTAATTAAAAAATCACTGCTGATAGTTTTACTCACAACATTTGTTGCTGCCTGTGGCGGCGGTTCTGAAGAAGAGCCTGATCAAGGCGATGATACACCCGTCGAACAAGATGGATTATGGGCGCATAAGTACAATGGAAGTTGGACTGCCCTACCCGACTTTACAACCATGACGGCAGTTTCCAGTCAAATCGTCGACAATGTCGGCACTCATCAACTTGGCGAAGATAATTATGGTCTAGTTTTAAGTGGATTAATTAAACTTGAGATCGCCGGAGACTACATCTTTCATTTAACCTCCGATGACGGGTCTCGCTTATTTATTGATGGACAATTAATAGCGAATAATGACGGCTCACATGGCGCCATAACTGTAAGTTCAGATCCGGTAAGTTTTCAACCTGGTGATTACGAACTGCGTGTTGAATATTTTCAAGGCGCTCGCGGGCAAACTCTTACACTGGATTACCAAATTAATGACGGCCAATCAGTCGAAGTACCAACCAATATACTAACCTACACAAACGACCATGTTGATCCCAACTATGGAGCAATTGCTGTCGATGATGGTGGAGATGATCCAGGTGATGGAGATGGCGGCGATGATGATACTGGTGACACGGCAAGAATAACCTTACCGATCGAAGTTATGGGACCATCGGGCACAAGCGAAACCGTTACTTTTGAGCTCGCCGACACTTCCAATATTTCTCATCTATACATTCGTTGTAATGCTTGTGGTTATCACGACCTGGATCTAGATAAAAATACTTCAAAAATTAAAGCAACGGTAAGAGTTAACAATGGCGACGCCCTTTCCCTTAAACATTTTACTGAGAAAGATAGTGTTTATGGAAACTCTGAGATTGACATTATTGGTGGAGAAGCAAACTACGGAGCTGCAGGAGGCGCATTTCGAACGGTGCGAATGAAATTACCCGTCAGCGGGTTAGTCGTCGGAGAAAACACTTTAACCTTTGAACACAAAGATGCAGAAGCTCCTAGTATTGGTTACAGAATTATCGATGTTAATTTAATAAAAAATAACGACATCAACCAAAAAGTATTAACAGAATCTGACTTTATTTTTGACAATCCTGCTGAGTGGGCTCCTCCTAGAAACTCAGCCAATGAAATTGCACAGGGAGAGGCCCTGTGGCGCGAGAACAATAAATTGTACGATCCTTGGGTCGATGGACTCGATGGACAAGGAAATGGTCAAGGAGCGTTAGACGGGAATATCAAAGCGTCCTGTGCTGGATGTCATGCCGAAGATGGAAGAGATCTAAAATACTTTAACTTTTCAAACAAATCGATCATTGAGCGCTCAAAGTTTCATGGACTTAGCCAAATCGAAGCAGAACTTGTCGCATCTTACATTCGAAGCCTGGATATTCCACTAGTTGAGCAAGCAAGACCGTGGAATCCGACTTATCAGCCAGGTCCAAACCTTGATGATCGTCCTGTGTATGAATGGGCTGCTGGCGCGGGCGTTGATGCTATTTTAGATCGAGACGATCAGTTAGCGAGTTACCTATTCCCTAACGGTACATCACAAGCGGACATCAACACTGTTGTCGACCGGTATAAAACGCTCAACTTTAGAGAGTTGCCGATTAATATTGCGATGCCGGAGTGGAATCAATGGCTTCCGATCATTCACCCCGACGATGCATTTAACACAAACGCACAACCACTCCACTCCGATTACGACGGACGTGATGTTGGTATGCCCTATTATGAAAAACTCTACAAAGACGCGGAAGCAAATCCAAATCCTGAAACCATTGGTGCAATTACCAAAGATGTAAAACGTTGGTTACGCAGTGGCCTCACCTGTCAGCAAGGCGAACCCATGAGAGCAATCAATGGCGATATATTGCGTAATATCAAACTGCCGATGCCTTCTATCAACTGGAACGATTGCGACAACATAGAAGCGTCAGATGCCGCATTAGAAATGATAGAGATTGCAAAACGTGGATTAACCGGATGGACATCGGTGAAGTTTTGGGAAGTTATTCACAGCAATAATTTAGAACAAGCCTCTTTAACGCAAAATCAACCGGTGTGTTCCGATGGACGTTGTATCGATGCGAGCGAAGCACGCGGTTGGGTTGCGGAAGGACGAAACATTTTCGATCGCGCCCCACATTTTATTGGAACCGTTGGCCGCAGATTTTTTACTCAAAGCGAAATGTTAGGCATTTTCGAAAGTAATAGTTGGTACCACCTGAATATGATTTTAAACCCGGGTTATCGAAACAGTATGCCCTCCCATTTCGCTTACACCTACAGTCATGTTGAATTATTGCAACGATATTCAGGAATTGATCAAGGTTTTCGTTTTTGGGCAACCATGATAAAACAACGCCAACTTCAAACCAATGGTGAGTATGGAGTTGAAGCTGGACTTGATTTAAGAACCGCTCAACCTTACGTGTATTTTGGTACAGCAAGAAACACAACCAATACCGATGCACAATCAAGTGTTGGCAACGACTTGTGGCGAAAATTAATTAACGCAATGTTAATCGATTTTGTTGCAGACGCCGATAATGCAACTGCGGAAGAATGGGCAAATGCCAATCATAATCGAAAAGTACAAGACCGTGATAGCACCGATTTTGCTCCTTGTAATGGAACCTGCAGTTTTGATCTGGGCCCTTATCAAGGTAAAAATACCTTTAAAGTCATTCCTGAATTTCGAGCATTAGGTGTTAATGAGCAAGCCTTACAAGATTTAATTGACTGGGGCGAAAAAACATGGCCTCGTGGTCCATGGGATGATGTTCGTTAGCTAATATGAGTTTTAAAAGAAAACAGAAACAATAAAAAATAAACACCGAGCAATCAGGACGCACGATTGCTCGGTGTCCATTCAACAGATACTAAAACAAAACACAAGAAAGATTTTTAACTTGTGATTTGCTTTTAGTACCTAGGTTTAAGTACGTTAGTTTTGAGAAAGTAGTTTTTTAGAAAGTTAGTTTCAAAACGATATAATCTAGAACCTAAATTATCACACGACTTTACTTAAATTTTTCAATTCTCGATACTTTATTTTACTTTACCGTCCGTCTTTACATTAATACCTAATCAATTATCAACGCTATCGATTAAACAATCGATTTGCTCCTTTGAGTGAGCAGCATTAATTAAAATACGTAATCGCTCATGCTCTTTAGGAACGGCAGGGTAAAGCAATGGCTGAACCAGAATATGGTTTTTCAATAATAATTGGTAAGCATCAACGCAGGATGACTTAGGAAAAATTGTAAACACAGGACTTTCCGTATCGCTTTTACCCAAATCGATACCACTTTTCTTAGCTTGTTGTCTGAAGTGCTCGATATTATTGGATAGCTTCTGATGTCTATCATTGTTAGAGAGCACATTAAGGCAAGCAATCGATGCCGCTATATTGCTGGGGGTAATACCAGTTGAAAATATATACTCTCGGCTCATTCTAATTTTATCAATGAGTTTTCTTTGACCCACTGCAAAACCACCTGTTGAGCACATAGCTTTACTTAATGACCCAGTGATTAGATCAATAACATCCGATTCAACTTCAGGGTACTTATCAGCAACATTCCTGTGTGATTGTGACAACAGAAATGAATGTGCTTCATCGATATACAACATAAAATCAAAACTGTTTTTCAAAGAAGCCAAACCGACTAGATCAACAAAATCACCATCGGCACTGAACAGCCCTTCCGAAATAACAATGACCTGTTTCCCAAAATTGCGATCCAATTTGGCGGCGAGATCCGACATATTATTATGCACATACATATCACAGTCGGCTTTAGACGATTTGATTGCACTGACAATACTGGAATGACAATATTGGTCATACAGAAAAAATACATTGTCGATCTTCGATAAGATGCTGATTACGCCATAGTTAGCGACGTAACATGAAGTAAAAATACAACTGGCTTCCATCTTGGCTACATCAGAAAGATGTTGTTCTAATTGCTTAATGAGTGGACTGCGATCAGAAAATTGACCAACGCTTAACGAAGTACCAAATGTCTCAATTGCATCTATTGCTGCTTGTTTTACTTCCGGATGATTATTTAGAGAATAGTAATCAGCGCTAATAAATGAATGGTATTCCTGACCATTCATTTGTGCTGTTTCAGCAATGTGACGATCATGCTCTTTGAAATAGAGTGACGATATATCCATTAAAATTATCCTCTAACAAAAGCGTCAAGCATTGCGATTTGATACTCTGCAACTTCTTTTGCTCCCTTCTCAAATAATTCTGCAGCGCCACTTTCTTCTAACAGCGGATAAATCATCTTTCTCAATTGCTGATCGTGTTTAACATCGGCAACCATATGCTCTTTAAAGTGAATCAGTTGTTCGTCTGAAAAACGTGAACTCAGTACTGCATACATTCTTTTGGCTATTTCAGGGAATATTGCTTCCATACCTGCGGCAATGTAGGCAATAGATTCAATGAAAGATTTATTTAAATAACCATCATTTAAAAAATTGATGTAATCCTGAGTTTCTTTAATGGGAGTTATCGATTTTAAATCCCCGTCAGTAAATCCAAGACCTTTCATCAAGCCACCTAATAGATTTACATGCAAACCGGAATAATCCATTTTCTCGACTTTCTCAGCGCCGCCAAGCTCGTCGATTAAATTATCACCTAACGTAAATAAAGCCTCGTTATTCGGTGCATTAAAAATCAAGAGTCCAAGTTGTTTTGGAAATTGCTGAACAATGTAGTAAAAATTGGCAAAGAAGTTCTGCATTTGCGCTGCAGTTAGTTTATCGAAATCTGAAATTGCTTTCGTATTAACGAGTTTAGCAAGACAGTCTTGACACACTTTATCGTATACTTGTTGCATCATTTTTTCCTATTTTAAAATTAAAATATTGCTACGCCGTAACCCACAATGGCGTTACTTACGTTAATATCGAATTTATACTGAATCTGACCTTTACTGGTCGTTCGCTTCTCAACAATTGTTGCACTCACCTTCACGTTATCAGCGGGCACTGGCTTTAAATAATTAACCTTTTTTTCTTGCAAAACTATTTCTTTTCTTTGCTGAAACATATCGTTATCAAGATGAGCCAAAACCACACATGCTTGATATATCCATACTTCTGCGGTAATTCCTGAAAAAAATATTCCATATTGAGACGACATAAACGATTCTTTTATCTTTAAGTTAAACGTAAAAGTATTTTTCCCATCTTCTTCAAAGAAGTTGTATTTTTCAATGTCGATATTATCTTGTTTATATCCCTCTAAGAGATAAGGCGACATTACCTTTTTCAATTCATCTAGCGTCATCGTTTCATCCTTTTTGTTGTTATGAGTTTTAAGCGGGAAGATGCTAGCACTTTATATTTTTTGGATTAAGTCAAACTGATGACTAAAAACAAAAATAACTCAATACGAGCAGACAAAGGCAAAAGATGGGATTTTTCGACAAACTAACTAAAACGTTAGTATTAAAACAACTGAGAACGTAAAATACGTTTTCTAAATGAGCTAGTGATTTAGTATGAGTTAGTGGTTTAGTTGAATTTTAAATCGAGATAATCTTTCAGTAATCAACAATAGACGTGTTTTAGACTTAGTAACTCTTAGACACATTAAAACTTGAATTTTATTCAAGAGACCACACTAATAGCAGCTAACTAAAAATTACCAATTTAATTTGATATTTAACAAATGAAGACAAAAACACATTATTTCACCTTCTATTTAATACTTTTAATACTGGTTTGTAACAGTGCTAATTCTTCAGAAGCGATTCAAGATAAGCAGCACTGGTTTTCGTTAACGCTTGATAATGATATTTTCATCGGCAGTGATAGCGGTTATACCAATGGTCTGTATTTAAGCTTTTATGAGTCAAGCAACACCAATAAACTCGAAATGCCGGTATTAACTCGATGGATGAAATCAAGCCTCAAAGAGGCTAACCCTCGTCTGTCATACAACGCGACCACCTTTGGCCAAGTCATCGTAACACCTTCGAATATTGAGGATCCTACTCCAAACCCAAATGATATCCCTTATGCTGGTTTGGCTTTTTTGCACCAAGTTGGCATACAGGACTACGGAGTGGTTGCTGATAAAGCGAGTGTTACCTTAGGCATTGTTGGTCCTAGTTCTGGCGCAGAATCAACGCAAAAGTACATTCACGAAATAACCGGCTCACAGCAGCCTAAAGGTTGGGACTATCAGGTTAAAGATGAAATAGTATTTCAAGTGGCGCGTGGAAGAGCCTGGAAAATTTGGGCATCCGAAAATGAGCATTTTGATATTGTCAGTGGCGGCGATATAAAGTTAGGAACGCTTGAGTCATCAATAAATGTCGGCAGCGTTATTCGATACGGCCGTTACATGGCGGATACCTATAGCTCTGTATTATTAAACGACGATAGAACCACTAATCCAATTAATATAAACAATGGTTGGTATTTTTATGCTGGCGTTTCTGCGAACTACATTGGAAACTTGATCTATCTCGATGGCAATACTTTTCGTGAAAGTCCCTCAATTGGTTATGATCGACTTCAATTTAATGGGCAATTCGGATTAACCTATGCATTTGATGGATTTTCGATCTCACTTGCTCGAAACAATATCGATTTAAAAAAGGATAATAAATCGTTAGCCAGACTAAAAGAGTATGGCTCAATGACATTCTTATGGAGACTGGATTGAGTTTTAGAAAGGAAGAAACTATTTTAGTTTCGTAGATTTTAATTTTTTAGATTTTAGCTCTCGCAGATTTTCCTTATTCCATTTTTGTGGCCAAGGCTAGATCTCTAATAAATACTGTATCTGGTTCATCTTTATCCTGCCATTCAAACCCATTATCTATTATAACTCCTTGCTCAACTAGTGTATCGAGTAACTCATCTGTGATCTCTTCATAATTTGCAAGGTCTTCACGAGAACCTGTTTCAAAGGGCCAGTCATCAAATGTATCAGACACAAAATCAATATCGTCGTGAGGATATTGTTTCTTGTACCAGTCTACAATATAGCTTGAGACTGGATGCATGAGAATTTCACGCATCGTACTTACAGGCAAATGAAGAAACACTATTTGTTCCTTTCTTGAAATATTAACTAATTTGTATCCGACACTCATAATTTAAAAACTAGCCGTCCAAAGTTAAGCGGCGCCTTTTGCGGTTTCCTTGTTTGAAAGTCTGGTTATGCGTATTAGTTTGGATCGCTTAAAAACTGCGCAACCACCCCACAAAACTCCCAAAGACATTAAAATCAAAGAATATAGATTTGCTGATAAATAGTAATATCTTGTAAGGACACTGAGCAATAATAAACAGACAACCAGAATTAGCAGTAAAACTTTCATCTGTTGATTAAATACTGGGTAGTTTTTGTAAATGGTAGAATGATCGAAAAGACAAACTACTCCAATTAGTAATGGAAGTGCTAACCCTTCTATATCGAACGAAGTTGCGGTAAGCAATATTAAAGGAAAAAGACAGCCAGCTGCAGATAAAACCTTATGACCACAATACCCAACTTCTTCCATGAAGATCGCATATATATGGTCGGGGTCGTTTTCTGATTCTGTCGATAGAATGATCCATCTAGGAATAAGGATTATGGCCACAAGAATTATCAGTGCGACAACTCCGTAACTCAAAAAAAATAAAATAATATCTAGCATAAATACTTACAGTGCGTAACGCTCAAAACACGAAAGCTATTATTCAGTGTCCGTCAAATCGGGGAAAGATCATGCAGTACTTTGTTAACTTAGTACATTATACCCCACGTCACCAATTACTTAGGCTCAAGCACGATTTTTATTTTTCTTTGCATAAATCATACGAACATACAAAATAAACAATACTAATGGCCCTAAAAACAGACCGACAACGAAATGCACCAATTGACTTAATTGAGAATAACCTAAATCTAACGCCCACTTCGCACTTACTATTCCAAAAAGAAACCCTAATCCAACTAACTCACTGCTAAATTCCATACATATTCTCCATTGTATTTTCGTAAACATAACGCTCAGCTTGAGGTGTGCGGCTTTGCCGAGTCACTCTCAAAGCTGTTGTTAGAAGGTCGCCAACCGAATCCTCGAAGCTCGAGACTGAATGAGCCTGTCTCACCGAAGACAGAAGCAAAACATGCGTCGATTGCATCTGCCGCTTGGCTACTTTCGGTACCGATTTTGGCTCGAATGATACGCTCCTTTCCCCACAACACTCTCTGAGTTTGATACCCACCATCCTTGCAAAATGACTTGAACTTACGAGTGCGCACGATATCCAGCCAGCCGGCCTTCCGATAGTCCAAGCTGATTTCGCCGTCACTCAACCCGATAAGGATGCCATTGGATGTATTGCGAACGGTGATGACCAACATACTCATGCTATCGCCGCGCGCAAGCAGATTATTAAGTTGCACAATGAGTTCGCTCCGTGCGGTGCTATTCATAAACTATGCCTTCTAACAACATACTATATTCATCCGAGCGCAAATAAACCGCTCATTATTTGTACTGAATAGCCTACAGCCCCAAAGCCGCAATGGCTAGAGCAAAAATTAAATTTTTCGACAATGCTGTATAGATCCCTCAATAGCATAAGATCCCAATATATGCGCCAGTGTATTCTTAATAAATTCAAATTAGTTAGTCATCTATCCACAGATATATCTACGATAAAATTTACTTTTTAACTGCTCATCTAAACTATAAATGACAGAAATTTGAATGTTTTAAGATCAAGAAATAGACGATGAGCTTGCTCTTTCTTCTTTCTCCAATATCTGATCAATTACAATACAAGAACAAAGAATTGCGACTTCATTTTCATTGTCGTTAATTCTGACACCGTAGGTATCACTCCAACCCCATAATTCTTTGCTTATTTCAGCAACTTGCTTGTTACGCCGAGTGAATTTGTATTCGTGTTGCCAGAATGATCCATCAATTGTGTAATCATTCGGCCCCGGTACATCCAATGTGAATTTTTTAGAGAACCAACTGAATTCCTGTTTCAATTCTGCAAATGGAGTACCACCAATCAAAATTTCGTATTTAGGTCGAAAGGATAAAAGTTTTTGATTTATAAAAGCTAACTCTTCCCCTTCAATGGTCTGAAAAGATAACTTATCGCCCCAGGAAAAGGCCTTTCCTTTTACTAAATATTTGGGATTATCATCCATGTCGAAAATCGTAAACTCATCACCCCACGACCAAAATTTTTCTTTTACCTTAAAAATCATAATGCTCTCCCTACTAAAACTTTAGCTAATGCAATCATTAAAATTGAATGCTCTGGCTTTAAATCAACCGTGTTAGTCAGGAGAAGCTCAAATTTATTACATGTCTCGATCTCTTCTCGCCTACTTTACTTTTAGTGGGGTCATTTAAAATGTCTTACCGAGTCCTGGCTTACCGCGTCCCGGCTTACAACATCCCGGCTTACAACATCCCGGCTTACCACATAA
Source organism: Gammaproteobacteria bacterium (assembly GCA_013373375.1). Taxonomy (GTDB): domain Bacteria; phylum Pseudomonadota; class Gammaproteobacteria; order Enterobacterales; family Kangiellaceae; genus Pleionea. The sequence continues at coordinate 67,453 of JABXHY010000057.1, read as the reverse complement.
GATCGTCTGGAATTTGATACTCAGCGTATGGATCGTCTTCATCCACCTCCTCTTTCGCCGAACGATCGTGCATAAGAATCACCACACTTGGGTCGATTTCTTGAAATTTACGGGCTATAACATCTGGAACAAGCTTTACCAGTCCATCAATCGCACAAATCGCTAATGTTCCTTGCACTAACGATTGCTTAATAGCAGGCTTAATCTTAATTGTTTTAGCGAGATCGTCATGAAGGTAATTGTAAGCAACGTCTCCTTGATAGTCCTTTAACCCATGATGTTCCATCATTTGTTTAATCATAGCGCGCTGTTCTTTTAACTTTAACTCAGCTTTACGTTGCTCATTTAACAATCGATCTTGCTCAGCTTTGAGCTTTCTATTCGTCTCAATTTGCTCCTTTAATTCATCTTTGGTTTTATGCCCCTTGGGCTGTTGCTTAGCTTTTTTGCGCTTTTCATGCTTGATTTCAGTTGCTTTCTTTTTATCTGCCAAACCTGCTTTAAGCAATTGATCTTGGAGTGACGCCATATCTTATTCCTAATAAACGCTATCAATGATCGAATTATAACAAATACCATAGAGTGATTAAATTAGGGTTTAATTAGACCGTTCAATTATTATCTGGATAAAGACGTCTGTATTCTCCAAGCCTACTAGGGGAAGATGAAAACAGCTGAAATACAAGCTCTGCTTAATGCCACCTAACGAGGCAAGTATTTCTCAAAACTCACAAAATGTATTCGACGAAGTGGCCGACGACAGATTAAATTTCGCTATTAAAACTACCGTTTTTAGATAAGTTTAAAAGTGATTAGCCTACTTCAAAAAAACGCTGTCACCCAGCAATTATTATAGGTGACAGCGAATCCCTATAACGAAAAAAGCAACCAGACAACAGAGGCATTTGGGTTGAGTCTGGCAATAACGCCTAATGGGCAATACTATTTCTTTAAAGTGGGAAACGTCGAAAACCACAAACAAAGAAATAGTATATTCAGGTTAACGACAACATATATGGGAGTTATTGATGAGAAATATCAATTTTTTGATATAAAATGCCAGTGCGCGAAGTATCTCATTCAGATGTAGGAAAATAACAAATAAATTGAGCATTAATAGAATATAAATTTGATTAAATATTACATTGCTATCTTACTGGCGTTTGCTTGAAATATAAAATCGTAAGTAGCATTTTTAAGTCATTATATCGTCAACAAGGGTCCGAGCATGAGTATACAACCCTGTTTTATCTGTCCGTATAAATAATTAAATTAAGCTAAACGACACTTTCTCTCATTGATTTACACCATTTGTTATAAACGGAATATCTATATTCACGAATTAACGCTCCGTCTCTTTTTTTAGAGAGAGACTTTCTTAAATAAAACCATCCTTCGATAGGATTTTTCTTAAGCTAAAGATTTCTCATGTGGACAACTCCTTACATAGAGAGTCTCTTAATAAGAAATTCATGTAATTTAAGCATCGCTAAGGTATCAAGTTTACAGTAGTCTTTTAGCTCATTTATTTTTTTATCTTTTACTCGACCATCTGACATCTCTATCATTTTTCGCCACGCTAATTGCGCCTGATCGCCCTTTTGCACTTTAATATTTTGATACGATAATTCTGGTACAAATGTCGGCAGTACGACTTTAATGGATTGGGACAATGCTAGTCGATAATCTGTAAAACATTGCTTAAAGACTTCATACTGATCCCATAGACGTACATTGAGTGACTCAAGAAAATCTGAATAGTCAGGAAAATCACGAGCGAGCTCTTCAATTCGGCTCTTTTCGAAAGGCTGATAGTACACAACAATTGAGCCCGTCGGCTTAAAATGCTGCTGCATCGCTTCTATTAACGGTATTCGAGGGTCTTGCAGATCCGAGCTTAAATATTCAAAGTGTGAAATATCGCCATTGCTTTCAACAATATGCAGTGAATACTGAAATGGCACTTGTTGCCATGGTCTACAGTTATTCCATATCGGAACAGAGGCGTTATAGGTCTCAAAATCAAAAAAATGTATTGGATAGTTTAAGTGTGAAAGCTTGTCCTTCACACATGATAAATCATATTCTTCTTTTCTATTTTTAATTGTCTCAACAATTCTGTTTTGTCCTTTGGTTAATTGAACACTGGTCGGAATATCTTTAATTAGATGAACATCGTTATGTTCAAGCAAATTAATTTTATCCTCATTAATTCTCGGCAAATCATAAATGGTTTCTTTTGTTGGCTTATCCCAACACTGTTCTATGTGAGGACAAGCCTTATCGCTTGGCTTCTTGCAGAATAGGCCCTTCGACACTCGGGGACTCGAATCATAATCTAAAACTGACAGTTGATTTTCAATTGCCACCTCAATTTCGTTTTGTCGCTTAAATACTTCTTCGGATATATCTTTAAAACAAAATAGGTTCTTTTTATCTGGCCAAACACAATCGCCATTCGCATGAAGTAATTGTATTGATGTGGGTTTAAATCCAGATTGCGACATCACATAATTTTGAAACGCAGCGTCATAAATATGATCGAAATTATCTTTGGATGTTACCTTTGGCTTATTAGATGATTTCGCTTCTATAAGTGTTAACTCAGATTTATTTTTAATCACAACATCGGCAAAACACAGTAGGTTTTCGTGAATAAAAGCAGCCTCAAATAATACAATCTGGTCTTGGTTAAGCAGTTCTTGCGTTTTTCTAGCAGCTTGTTCTGCACTACCATCAGTCCAGCCAATAAAAACACCGCCTTCGAAATAGTCGCGAACCGCTAAATTAAATCGCTCACCTTCAATTGAGTTTTTCTCATCATTTGCGGATAACTTCCTTACCCAATTTCCATTGAACTCATTCCAAAGTCGCTTTAGACATAAACGACCTGTCTGGAAATTGGTTTTAGTTAGGAACCGATTCATATCTGCCTTTCTATTTGCACTGATAGCCTATCCATTTACTCGAATAAGAGTGCTTTGTCAAAACTTAGGTGCGCGAATAAGTCTCGATAAACGATTTAGCAACCTAATCAATATTAGTGACGGAATAATTTGCACCAGACTTAGAAAACACCTATTTGCTTACTTCAAAACTTTATATGACACTTAACGTTTATTGATATTTATTGTCCGGCTTTAAACTCAGAGGGCGTACATCCAAACTGAGCTTTAAAGCATTTGCCAAAATGAGTGTGGGAGGAAAACCCAACTTCCAGAGAGACGTAGCTGGGCGTTTGTCCTTGAAGTAGAAGCTCTCTTGCTTTATTCAAGCGGAATATACGTAAGTATTCATTTGCTGACATATTAAATAAACCTTTAACTTTTCTTAATAGTTGCCGCTGACTCATGTGCATTTCTTCTGCTATGGCTTCAACTTTTAAGTCACAGTCATGAAACAAGTCATTTAATGCATCATTTAACTGATTGGTAAATTTAATATCTGCTTGATTTTGATCAGTAGACGAGAACGAAACTTTTGAATTACCAGAGTAACTCATGTCACTAAAACGAGACTGTACCAGACTGCGTATTTCTAATAAATTTGATAATTGTAGCCTGAGCTCATGCTCGTCAAATGGTTTAAGTAAGTACTGATCCGCAGAAACTTCCCAACTCTTTAATCGGCTTTCTCGGTCTCCCTTCGCAGTCAACATAATAATCGGTATGTGACTGGTCAGTGTATCGGAACGTAATGTTTGTACAAATTCAAAGCCATCCATTACAGGCATCATGATGTCACAAATTATAATATCAGGAATGACTTCCTTGGCAGTTTCAAATCCCATTTGTCCATTGATAGCGCTGTAACAGTGATAATCATTATCCAAAAGCTGTTTGAGAAACAACACCATATCGTGATTATCATCGATAATTAAGAGAATAGGCTTTTCTGACGACTCTGGTTGGCCACTTAACAAAGATTGTTCATCTGCATTTTCCAATAATGGCCGTTTCTCTAATTGTGAATGCTGTAGCAATAAGACTTCGTTCTCGACTCGCTTACTATCAAATTGAAGATGGTAATCATTTGACGAAAATGTAATCACAGGAAGACTGATAATAAATTCACTGCCTTGGTTAGGATCACTTAATACTTTAATTGTGCCGTCGTGAAGTCGAACCAATTCCTTCACCAGTGACAAACCTATTCCCGTTCCTTCCGCTTCTAAATGATCATTTGAATTCACCCTCTCGAATCTTTCAAATATTTTCATCTGTTCTTCAGGTGAGATTCCGATGCCATTATCTTTAACTGAAAGATGAAGTCGATTAGCTGTATCACCCTTCAGGGAAATGACGATACTTCCGCCTTGATGTGTATATTTAATGGCGTTACTCAATAAATTGATAAGTATTTTTTCTAAAACGTCCGGGACTATTTCAACAAATATTTTATCTTCAACGTTTAGATTCAAAGTTAATTTATGCTCTTGAATAAGAATATTAAAAGAGTCAACAATTGAACGCGTTAACTTGCTAGCATTAAGCACTGATTTATCCGATAACTTCTTATGCTTGAACCTTTCCAGATCGAGAAGCTGTTCGACCAAACGAATAAGACGAGTGGAATATTTTGTAATGCCAGCGAGCCAATTAATTTTTTCAGGCTCCTTTTCTCCTGACAAAAGTTGACGAGTGTACCCCTGAATTAAGGTAAGTGGTGTTCTAAATTCGTGTGATACATTGGCCAACTCGACTTCTTTTTGTTCCAGAAGTGACTCAACATGCTTTTTTGCATTCGATAACTCATAAGTGCGCTGTTTTATCATCTCTTCTAATAATTGAGCTTTTTGATTAACCGACCGGACTCTGACTTTTACGATCAAATAAACGGCTATTGCAGCACAAAGTAAATAAATGACGTACGCCCATTTTGACTGCCACCAGTTAGGCAACACAGAAAGTCGAACCGTATTGCTTATGCCACTGTCGCCACGATAATTAGTTGTTCGTATCTGGAGTTGATGGTTGCCAGAATCTAACTGAGTTAAGCTTATTGCTTGCTGCTTATCATTCAGCGTCTGCCAAGTACCAGAGTTATTGAGCATAAAATCATAGGTTTGCCGATCATTAGCAACATAATGGTTCTTATAAAATTCAACTTGAATAGGAAAGTCTTCAGAGCGAAGTTTTAGTGGCTCGTCAAAATCATAAAATACCTTTGCTGTGCTTGTTGTTACTGAATCAACATACAGTCTGGGCACGATCGATTGAAAAGAATCTTTCAGATAAGCTTCGTCTATATAAATAAAGCCGGTATAGCCTGAAAAAATCACTCCTTCTTTATAACCAGCACACCACTCTCCTGTCGCACCATTGATTTCTACCCCTTTAGTAGAGTCGAAAGCCGTTATGACACCGGTCAGTAAATTCTTGGCTTTAATTTGCCCAAGATTAGTTGAATACCAAATAACATTACCTGTGTTCACCGCGCATCCTTCAAAATCTATTGGTAAATTCTGCGTGCTCAAACTCAGGTCTTTAACATCCAGCCAGGATATTTGTTGGCCTGGATGTAATATAAGAAATTCACCGTTTTGATACGACCAAGAAACAACAGACATCGGCAGTGTCATCATCTGCGACACTTTAACTTTAGATTCCTCAATAGTGAGCAACGACAGAGATTGCTCTGAGATTAATAAAATTCCATCGGGTACTCTAATTAGCGTTTTCGCGCTAATTAGCTGAGACTCAATACTGGTCATATCAAGATTAATTTGGTTACCCAACCTATCATAAATAGATAGCCCACCTAATTCCGACAGTACCCACAAGTAATCGTCGTATTGCAGTACCGCTAAAACTTTCGATGGAAATTTCTCATTTAATTTAAACTCAAAGGCCATTGCGCCTTCTTCAATTTTCCTTATCGAACCAAATCCACCGAGCCAAACTGTTCCTTGCTGAGAAATATCTGCACTATATGTTACGAAATCAATCGCGTCCTGAGTAGAAAATAATTGCGTTTTGCTGTTATCGCCAACGATTTTTATCTTGTTATCCATCACTTGAAAAATAGTAAGAAACCGACTCAACTCCTGACTGGAATTAATGTACAGTTTTTGTGCCTGATGTTGGTAGGGATGGAAACGAAATAGCCCCCAGTTATGAACTGAAATTAAGACACTATCTTCATAATCGATAAAGAGATCGTGAACTTTCATTCCAGGCTCTGAAATAGAAAGATGCGATTTTGCATTCAGAACTTTAGGCGTAAGCACCATGCCACTGTTAGAAAGATGCTCAACATTTATATTTCCGACATCATTCGTTTCAAGAAAATAAGCTTTTCCGTTAGCAACCAACCAAAGTAAATTATCTTGCAACTGAATATGAGTGATATCGATGATCCCACTATCGAGTGGTAACAATTTTATTTGCCCTGAATGACTGTCAAACTGATAAAGTCCGTTAGATGTCCCAACCAGCACACTTCGGTCTGGAAGCTCAAGCATACTCTGAACGACAATCGATTGATCGGAATCCAATATTAGGGTTCTGGATATCGAGGGTCGATCGCTATTAGTTTGTATATTGACCAACTTTGATAAAAAGCTGCCTACCCAAATTTCTCCTGACGACAGCTGCAATAAAACATTAGGAAATAGATTTTCAGCGCTGTTATCGCTCTCGAGTATTTGTAAATGCTGCTTATTACTGCGCCAGCGATAAATTGACGTTGAAGTAGCAATCCATACGCTATTAGATTGGTCAACCATTAAATCCGTTATGGTTCCCTCGACTCGCTCCTGCGAGTTATCAGAATAAATCGGCCACTGGACTACCTGAAGTCCATTATATTTTATTTGAAATATCGCACTACCGACACTGAGTAATACTGACTCATTAAATTCAACGAGGCGCCATCGAGCTGAATTGGAACGCGTATCGCCTTGTAGAGTCGGAATTTGGATAGTATGAAAAGCACTGCCTTTTTGGACAATGACTTTATTTTGATAAACGAACCAGAATACCCCTCGACTATCCTGAAAAATCAGTCTGGGAGACTCTAGTTTTTGCTGATTCTCAATTAAGTATGGTCGAAACTGGAACTTTGCGACGTAGGTTTCAAGATTTGCCGAAACTTTCCCCACCCCTAAAGCCATTAATATCACCAAAATACTGGCAATCTTCCTCACGAAATATCCTCTCCTTCTTAATCAATCAATAATATCTAAGGAAAAAAGTATCAACAAGAGGAAGAATTACATCACAGCAGATCCTCAAGTGGCTATTATTCATACAAAACTAGTTTCTTAGCTCGCCTATCGTTTAATTCTCCTAACTTCGCTGTAATCCTTTATTTGTAAGGGGTTGGCCAAAATTCACCAACAACTGTCTGATATTCACTAGCGATAAGTCTAAATTTCTCTAATAATGGTCGAAAATGAAATAAGGCCATTTCTGGTTTCTAAGTAGAGTTTGATTACCGCATCAAGAGGTCTTGTTCAATCGTGAACAAAGAGTGCGGAAATTCACAATTACTTAGATAAATAGGGAGTTAATAATGAAAAATGTAATTGCATTACTATTGAGTGTCTGTTCACTCATCGCCTCTGCTGACTTCAATTCGGCGCTCAACTTCTATGAGAAGCAGCAATACGATAAAGCGTTTGAGGAGTTCCAAAAACTGGCTCAGCTCGGCGAAAAACGTTCACAGTTTAACCTTGGTGTTATGTATTTTCAGGGTCAGCATGTTGAAAAAAACATCAATAAGGCGTATGCGTGGACCAAACTGGCGACTGAATCGGCGTTAGCGAATGCAGAAGAAAAGAAAATTCATAACATCATCACCAAAAAAGTTGTGAATATGGATCTCGCAGCAGCAGAATACGAAAGCCTCATAAAAAATTACGATTCCGAAGTGCTGATTAAACGACTTTATCCCGAGCTTCTCGAGGAGAAGAAAGCAGGAAAAAGTCACGATGCAACGGCCCTTAAGATTGTCGAGCCGCGTTATCCTTACGACGCTGCACGACGGGGTATTCAAGGATGGGTTCGCGTAAGACTCGACCTAGATGTGAAAGGAAACCCGAGAAACATTCGTGTAATTGAAAGTTTTCCTGACAGTACTTTTGTCAGCGAAACCTTAAAGAGCATCAGTAAATGGCGCTTTGAACCAGCTAGAAATGAGCAGAATGAACTTATACCGTCTTTCGATCTGGGCTATACACTTAAGTTTCGGTTACAAGGTGCCGACTTAACCCTTAAAAAGAGCGTTTACGATGACCTGGCCAATAAAGCAAAGCAAGGCGATGCACCAGCACAATTTGCTTTGGGTTACTGGCATGAAAAGCTATCGTCTCTCGAAGGCGATGTAAATCCAACTGAAATGTACTTAAACTCTGCTGTTCAAGGATTTGCTTCTGCACAATATAAGCTGGGACTATCACTCCTATACGGAAACGGTTGCCGCCAGGATAAAGAAAAAGGTATTGCCTGGTTAACTCGAGCGGCGGCGAACGGTCAATTAAATGCGCAAGAATCATTAGCTGGACTAGCGTTACAAACACCAACTCGTGAAAGCCAATTACTCGCATTGTCTTATTTAGATAACCTACAACAACAAGGTGAGATGAGTTCTTCGGCAACAATACGATTGGCATGGCTTTTAGCAACGTCACCTTATGAAGATATTGCCAATCCAAAACGCGCGATCAAAGTTATGGATAATATTTCATGGCGCAATTACCGCGACACAGTTACTGAAAATGAAATATTAGCGGCCTCTTATGCTGCACTCGGAGACTTTGAAGAGGCTATTGATTATCAGGAAGAAGCTTTAGATGATGCTGAAGACCTAGATTATGATGTTTCTGAAATTAAAGAACGCTTAGATAGCTACAAAGCAAAACAGTTGTGGTTTCAAAAAAGTTAACGCTTAACTCAGTTAATTTTATAAAAGCAGTTTTAACAATAGAATAGATTTCAAACATCTATTCTATTGTTTCAACCTCTTGTTTAAATCTGGCTCCAAATTGTGCATTAATAATACTTAATCTAAATCAACTCTTTTCCAGTCTCTTTTCAATTCTTAAAAGAGCATCTCGAATATCTACCAGTAACGCTACATTGTCAGGCGACTCATCTACTGAACTAACCTCAGTTTCTCGATGCGACTTAATCATAAATTTTTCACGTTGTTTCAAGACTTTCGCTCTAAAAGTCTTGGTTTCCACTATACCTAAGAGAGAAACTAATGCACCATGACCGGACTGGCCTGCAGTCTCAACAGTTAATTTATATATGCCAAAAAATCGCATCAATGGTCCCTGCTCTAATCCCATATCAGTAATTTTTTCGAGCGGAATGGTTTTTTCAACTTTTACCAGCAAGCCCTTTTTAAATTTAAGTGCTTTATTCGTGAGTTTGCATTCCATTTTTCTTAAGTAATGGCGCGAAAAAAATAATCCAACTGGAATCCAAATTAAAAGTAATGGAATGCCGACAATAGAAAAAACTAGAGCAAGAGCACCTTGTGTAACCCAGTAGTTACAAACTTTTTGCGTAAACTCTGCTTCGCTAACGAGTAATTCTTCTGTCATTGTAAACCTCTGATTTTTGCCAATGGCTAGTCAAAAATTATTAAAATATTAACATGAGACTTTATACAAGAAGTGTTAAGCAATGCTCTTTGTTAACATATTTTCAATATCAGTTTTTCTCTTTAAATCAGTAATTTAATTGTTATTTGCTGAAAAAGTTTCTTTAAACTGATCTTTATATCGACGAGACAAAGTAAGAACTTTTCCGTTGAGTAGCAATACTTCGCTGTCTCCGCCTCCGATTGGTGATATCGATTCAATAAAATCCAGATTTATCGCAAAAGAGCGATGTATTCTGCAGAAGCCTCTCTCCTCAACCTGCTCCACCAAACTAGAAAGTGTTGTACGCATCGGATAAACCCTTCCCTTAACATGAAGGTTGACGTAATTTCCAGATGCCTCCATCCATTCAATTTCAACAACGCGAATAATAAATTCCTTTCCCAGCTTTTTGACGAGCAATCTATCGCTGAAATTATTTTGAACAGATTCTTCACCGGACTGAACTATTTTAGCTTCGCCGATTAAGCGACTAACAATAAAAAGATAGCTGTAATAAACCGCAATCATAAAGATAAAAGACCACAAATCTTTTCTGTACTCGTAAACTAATTCGAAACTGAGAGAACCAAAATTGTAAATATCGCCTTGAGCCAAATAGATTAATTTACGAAGTACCACCATAATCGCGACATGCAGCAAGGAATAAACGACAGAAGCTACAAGGTATATGCCCAAACAACGAATTGGTCGTTGCCAATCAAACGGAAATGTAGCCATAAACCAGATAAAGGGAAACAGTAGCAACATAGTGCTGAATGCACTGGTGTATTCCCAAACAAATGGCTCCCATAATTGGAATCCTATATCTCCATCACGCCCAGCCTCCATTATGGTAGACGTTGCCAAGATAGTATTATTCACCGCAAAAAACAGAGTGATTAACGCTACTAAGTACCATTTTTGATAGGTTTGGAAATGTTCAAGCCGATTCATCTTCGCCACTGGATTTTTCTTTATCACCTTTTCTCTAAATTACCTTTTCTCTAAACCACTATTTTCTATAGCACAGTTTTACTTCGTCACAATATAGAGACCAAAGTCAAATTGCCTTCCTTTTTATCCCAGTATATCACCGCTTATCCCAATTCTTTGTTTTTTAAACACATTTATTCCAATTGCCTCACTTGGACTGGCATATTTTTAGTCCTTGTTTGACTTCCCTTTTAAGACTTTCTTTTTGAGAATTTTCTGTTTGAGAATATTGGAGCTTAAATGATCGACAACCGACGGTACGATATCGACTGGCTGAGAACCTTAGCCTTCTTGTTACTGATTTTTTATCACATTGGCATGTTCTATGTCTTCGATTGGGGCTGGCATGTAAAAAGTGAGCATCAGAGTGAGTTCCTGCAAAACCTAATGTTATTGTCCAACCGATGGCGCATGCCACTTATATTTTTAATATCAGGAATCGCTCTGTCGTTAGTTGAACCTAAGTTATCCTTCACCCGATTGTTTCATATCCGGTTAGTCAGAGTATTCATTCCCTTAGTGATTGGAATGTACCTTATTGTACCGCCACAGCTGTATTATGAGTTGGTTCAAAACCAAGGGTTTCAAGGAAGTTATTTTGAATTCATGACGTTTTATATTGACCCGAATACATCGCAGTTTCCTGACTATCAGTACAGCCCTTTGGGCTTGCTTACCTGGAATCATCTTTGGTACCTAGCGTATCTTTGGTTTTATACCTTAGCTTTTCTATTCATTCGGCCTCTTTTGTCCAAAATTTCGTCTCATCAAAAAGTTAAACAGGCCGGGATTATCAGCATTACGCTATTCATTCTTTGTTGGATGTTGTTAGCGCGATTCTGGCTAAGACCAATATTTCCCAATACTAATGCGTTAGTCGACGACTGGTATGCCCATGCAATTTACTTCTCAATTTTTTTGCTCGGCTATTTTTTAGCAAAGTGTCAGGTGGCCTGGGATCAAGTCATAACTCACAGAAGAAAATGGTTAGCCGGGGCAACCTTAGGTTATGTATCAACTCTTATTTTGCATAATGACCGACTGGACCATTGGCTCATTAACAATGGATATGACCTTGAATGGCTGGCGGCACAATTTGAAACTCACCTCATCATAAACCTCATTTTGGTTTTAAATGTATTGAGTTGGCTGTTTATGTTGGTAGGCTACGCCGGACGATACTTGAGAAATAATAACAAGTTTTTGACATACATGAATGAAGCGGTATTACCTTGGTATATTTTGCATCAAACGATGACCATCATCATTGCAATGCAGCTGTCAAAAATGTCTTTAGGACCAGTACTGGAACCGATACTTTTAGTGATCTTTACATTTGCAAGTTGTGCTTTAGGTTATGAGCTTTTGCGTCGCAATTCGATTACAAGGTTCATATTTGGTATGAAAATAAAATGCACCAAGAATTACCAACATAACTCTGCCGTTGTTAGCGTTTCAAATCCTAATCATCCGGCAAACTCAAACTTATAAACATTGAGCATTCTGTAACCTACAATTTGACTATCAAAGATCTCTTCGTTCAGTGTGTCCACCATCAATAGTTTAGCGGATAGAACTTAACGTTAGTGATAAAAGCGAGCTGGCTTTTGGTTAAAAATAAATCTCTCTTAATAAAAGACTAAGACCAGCCAGCTTTTCAGAGAAACCAAATAAGAAGGTATATCGACCAAAATATTTCCCATCAACCTATGAAATACCTGGTGGCATTAAAAAATCTGGCAATAAATGCGTACTTGCTAGCAAATTACCGACAATAGAAAGAGCATTATTGACAATATGGCAGACAATCGGGGGCCAAATCGATCCGCTCGCGACATACAGATAGATAATTAGAAACGACATCAGCGCCGCTGAAATAGCCTGAGGTGGAATAATATGAGAAGCACCAAACATCGCAGAACTAATAAGTGCGGCAAGCCAAATGGGTTTTCTACCAGCAAACCACTTAAACAAAAATCCACGAAAGAATATTTCTTCTACAATTGGCGTTATAACGACGGTAAAAATTAAAAAGAATGTCAATATACTAAAACTAATCGCCAGATCCTTTAATGGGGGCTGTACAAATGGTATCCAGGCTGGCACCTCAGTTACCATCCACTTCATTAATAGAAACCGTAAAACCAGGCCAATCAATGAAATAAAAACTGCTACCAAAATCCATTGAGTCGACGTTTTGACAAATCCCAATGCCTCCCAATTTAATTGGTATCGGTTTAAAGCTACGAATTTTATTGCGATTAAAATTGCCATCGCTTTTATGATCTGACCACCTAATAAAACTTTCGTGTAGAAGTCGGTGTCATTTTTAAGGTAGTTGTCAAAGCCCACTGTCGCTTTTACCAGCAACATATGACCTGCAGACAAAGAACAATACACGACAATAAATGAAACGAGAATGAACATTCCTTGACGGAAATCCCAAGGACTGTTCATTTTATTAGAGAGAAGCATTGTGACCTCTTAATCATGTTAAACATGAATAAAAGGCTATTGGAAACAACTAGTTATTGCACGTATTTAGATGTTAGTTGATGTCAATTGACATTCAACAATCCTAGTTCACGCGCTTTCTCTGCTGCTTGTTTACGAGATTTAACGTCAAGCTTTCGATAGAGAGTGGAGTTGTATGTTCTTATTGTGGCCGGTTCCAGATTCAGTTTTCGAGCAATTATCTTGTCCGAATTCCCATCAGCCATTAATCGAACAATCGAAAGCTCAATTTCGGTTAATAAAGCGCTAAGCTTGTCTGATGAGTGAGTCTCAACTTCAGCCTCTACCGCTTCTACCGAAAGTAACAACTTAGAGCTCTGCAAATACCGAACTCTTACATTACATCCAATATGACACTTTTCTTGAGGGAAGCCTCTTAGATCGACAGAAATGCCTTTTACAGACAATTGCTGCTCAAGAGGAAACAGAACCCTAAACCCGGGCTTATTATGAACCACCGCAACCCCTTCTATCGTCTCTATTAGGTGCTGCTTAAGATCTTGTTGAAATTGAAACGCAAGTTTAGGTGTATTTCGAAACAAAAATAACCAAAAGATCAGTAAAGGGATGATCACATAATGTTGATTTTGAGGAAAAACCTCAGGATCAACAAATGCTAATACCGTAACTGCAATAAGTGACAGTATTAATACTAGCATGGTTATCAAAGTGATAATCAATCGACTCTTGAACAGTTTTAACCGTTTTTGTTCTGGTTCAGATATAAAATCAGAAATCATTAATTGTTAATTAAACTAAAATATCAAGTTTCGAATATTATAGACTTAAGTCAATCGTAACATACAATTTAATTCAATACTGAAACATAACTCTTCATACTTAGAGAGTTATGTTTCCTTTGCGAAATTTCAATAAAAGTGATCTTTTAGGTGTTTACAGTATTACTTTGAAAACCTCTCTACAAGAGCTTCAGCATTCGCTTCTGTATCTAAAGAAGCAGCAATAGTTTTAATATAATCAACATTTATCTTAAATCCAGAAATCAGCATAGAGTTTCCTGATTGACCTAGATGTGCCGGTTGAGGCAATAACTGTCGAAGCACAGGCATCAAATGTGTTGGCGAAACATATTTCATTTCGATTGTTTCGGTGACCAGATCAAAGCGGTGGACATTTTCTCGATTTTCTATTTTTGGTGTCGTTGACACTTGTTTTAGTCTTGAAATAGACGTGATAACCAATTTATCATTTATTGACAATACGGCATAATTATTAACCCCCAGTAATAGCTTTAAATCATCCTCTGTAATCTTTGAGACATCTAAATTAGCAGAACCAATAAAATCTTTTTTTAAGCTGTAAGGATAAATAATTGGCTTACTGAAGTGAGCTGAGTATTGTTCAACTAAATCAGATAAAGACTCTACACTTTCGAATTTGTTCTCGTTGGACTTCTCTGCTAACACTGGTAAGGCAATTACCATTGCAAGAATAAAAGAGGTTAATGTTCTATAGTTCATAGTAAATTCCTTTCAAATTAGTTCGACATTATTAGACGTTATTCAGTGGGTTTTGGGGTTTTACCCAGTGAATTCTGTTAAATATTTACTCAATTTCTCTTCCCTAGTCCGATTGTTGCCCCGATTGTTGCCCCAGTGTTTTCCCCCTGAATGCACCAGTTGACAGTTGGCCAAAAACATTGAATGAATTTCAACCATTTTGACTTATTACCGGGACTTAGCTCAGCTATGAATAGAGATTTTCCTAAAAAGGTACTTTTCTTAAAAAAGATGCTTTCCTTATAAATTTGCTACTTAATACTTAATCTATTATCTTGAATCCACATCAATCACCTTATTGATACTTTCAATTGGTAATACAAGCTCCAATTTTCGATACACCAAGCGTTGTTGCATTCATTTCGCAATACTATGTTCAGAAACAACGGAGACAAAGACTCTGTGAAAACCGCTCAAAATATTGCTAACGATATTATTCAGAGAATGGGTAAGACAATCGTATTGGGATTACCACTGGGAGCAGGAAAAGCCATAAATATTGCAAATGCTTTGACTCAAATTGCTCTCGAAGACAGTTCAATAAAGCTCACTATATTTACCGCTCTGACATTGGTAAAACCAACGCCTAAGAGTGAACTGGCAAAACGATTTTTAACCCCTATTTCCGATCGGTTATTCGGTCAAGCACCTGAATTACTGTACGCCAAGAAAATTCAACAAAAAAACTTACCCGATAACATTGAAGTCAACGAGTTTTTCTTGATGTCAGGCCAATGGATTGGGAATGAGCATGTTCAGCAAAACTATATTCCAGCCAATTATACTCATGCAATGTCGGTTTTATTGAGTAAAGGTATGAATGTGCTTGCTCAGTCCATCAGTGAAGACGACGGCAACTACAGCTTATCCTGCAATCCTGACATCACAGTTGATTTATTAAAGGCTCGACAACAAGGCAAAGCAGATTTTATTTTTGCCACAGAAGTTAATCCGGGTTTACCTTACATGTTCGGAGAAGCAGAAATCGATGCCAAAGAGATCGATTATTTACTAAATGCCGAACAAGTTAATCCCTCCGATCTTAAGCACACCGTTTTCAGTGTACCTAAAACTCCACTTTGTGATGCCGATCATGCCATTGGTTTACATGCCTCCCGCCTGGTGAAAGATGGTGGCACACTACAAATTGGTATTGGCGCTATTGGTGATGCCATTTGCCACGCACTCACTTTACGACAAAACAATAATCAAGTTTATAATTCAGTGATAAGTGAGCTTTCCTATGAACAGGCTGAAATAGAAACCATCCCTCCTTTCACTGAGGGTCTTTACGCATTAAGTGAAATGTTTGTCGATGGATTTATCACACTATACGAATCCGGCGTATTAAAACGTAAAGTTAATGACGCTTTATTACACGGTGGTTTTTTTCTTGGCAACCAATCTTTTTATCAAAAACTTAAATCCATGCCGAAAGATTTAAGAAGGTTGTTTCAAATGATGCCCGTGAGTTTCACCAACAAACTCGAAGGTGATATTCAAACGAAAATAAAACAACGTCGTGATGCGCGCTTCATTAATTCCGCTATGATGGTAACTTTACGTGGAGCAATTGTTTCTGATGGCCTTGAGAATGGTCAAGTAATCAGTGGTGTTGGTGGACAGTTCGACTTTGTATCACAGTCGTTTTCTCTGCCCGGTGCTCGTTCAATAATAACGCTAAACTCGACTAGAAAAACCAAAGGGAAAGTTGTGTCTAATATTGTCTGGAGCTATGGTCATCAAACAGTTCCTTGGCACATGCGGGATATTATTATTACCGAATATGGCATTGCAGATTTAAGAGGTAAGACAGAATCCGAAGCCATTAAATCCATGTTGAATATAACAGACTCACGTTTTCAAAATAATCTTATAAAGCAAGCAAAAGATTCCGGTAAAATCGAGCAGAGTTATCAATTACCAAAGCTAAGCCAAAGAAACACTCCTGAATTTATCGCTAAGCAATTACAGTCTACTCAGCATTCAGAGAGCGATGGCCTTCTATTCCCAGCCTTTCCTATCAGCAATGATTTTACAGAAGTAGAAGAACGTTTAATTTCTGCACTCGAAGAAATAGAAGATGTTTCCCATAGTAAAGTTGCATTAATAAAAATGCTCTCGTCTGGTTTATTGAAAAAGCCGAAAACAACTCAAGAACAAGATTGTCTAAAACGAATGCAGCTGCTTCAAGTGAAATCTTTCAAAGAACACGTCTATCGAGCACTCATATTAGAAGGACTAAATCGATAACGCGTTTTTCAATAATGCAGCATATCTTCGAGATACTTCAATCTCTCGGTCATCAGACATGGTTAACACAAAACCACCGTTATCCCAAGGCTCTATTGACTCGATAAAGTTGAGATTAACAATAAACTGTCGACTCACACGAAAAAACGAATCCGTCTTTAGCTTTTCTTCAAGCTTTGAAAGTGACTGGTAAACAAACGGCTTTTCTTTATCAAAAAATACTTGAGCGTGATTACCCGAACTCATTAAATATCGTATGTTTGCCACTTTAACTAACCAACAGCGTTTACCATCTTTCAAGAAGATCTTACTATTTTCATCTAATAGCTTTTTACTGTCCTCAGGCGTAGCTAATTTATCAAGTGACTTTGCCAACCGTTCTGGATTAATGGGTTTCATTAAATAATCCAATGCGTTCACTTCGAACGCCTGTATCGCAAACTCATCATAAGCAGTGGTAAAAATAACTTGCGGCACATTTGATATTTTTTCTAACACATCAAAACCTGTACCATCCGGTAGATTAATATCCAGTAGTAGCAGATCTGGCATTAGCTCATCAACCATATCGATCGCATCCGCTACATTCGAAGCTTCACCAACAATCTCAATATCATTGTGTACTTTCAATAACTCAAGTAATTCTAGGCGGGCCAGTCTCGAGTCTTCAACAATTAATGCTCTCATTTCTATACACCATCAAATTACTTTAGCCGTCAAACGGCTAATAGAAGAAATTAATACTTCAAATATCATTTTAGTGGCAAAATCAACTTCGCTTCAACTTGCTCAGCTTTTTGTTGTACCTCTAAAGAAGCTTCATTGCCATAACTTAACGCTAATCTACGTTTAATATTTTCAATACCTATTCCAGTACTGCCCTCATTCTCATTCGAGGTAGATATGTATCCAGGATTAATGACAGTCACCATGAGTTTATTAGTCACTATTTTAGCACTAAGTTTCAAAGTACCTTCTCCCAAGTGCTTATCTATTCCATGTCGAACTGCATTTTCCACTAACAACTGAACCACCATGGATGGAATACTGATATCCAAAACATTTGACT
The DNA here is from genome assembly GCA_013373375.1 of Gammaproteobacteria bacterium. Classification (GTDB taxonomy): domain Bacteria; phylum Pseudomonadota; class Gammaproteobacteria; order Enterobacterales; family Kangiellaceae; genus Pleionea. The sequence continues at coordinate 49,509 of JABXHY010000057.1, read as the reverse complement.
CAACATCCTCTTGAAACGACAAACGCTCTTCGTATTGAATTTGAGCCAACTCAATGTAGTTATGAACGATTTCAAGCTCTTCTTTAAACGCACGAAATGGCTGCTTGTTCGAACGCAACGAATAGCGCAACAGCTCAGACAGAGAAGTAACCATTGCTCGTGCTTTATCCACATCAATCCTCATTAAGCTTCGTATATTATTTAAAGCATTAAATAAAAAGTGTGGATTTAATTGACTTAATAAGGTTGTCAGTTCAGCTTCTTTTAATTTCAAGTTGAGTGCATCGTGCTCAGCCTGAACCTTTTGTAATTTCATAAAGTGATTGGTCAGCGTAAAAATCATACTCCACAAAAATATCATGAGGGTCATGATCAACCAGTTAGCATAAACCTGATTTATAAAAAATACGATCGAAGATGTGTAGCCCGCCAACCAATAATAAACACTAATGCTATAGAGAATGAGACTGCCTGAAATAAACCCCATCAAACCAGAACCCAGTGCCAAAAATATCCACTGAATGCCCGGTCGAATATCAATTATTTTAAGCCGATACAACAATTCACGGAAAACAAGGCAGACAAATGCATTCACCAGTATCATAGAACCTAAAGAAATTAAACCATGTGATAGTGGTTCTACCCCGAAACTCTGTCGATTCAAAAAATTCAACAGTGAAATAAAGCTCCAGCCCATTATGTGGAATAACCAGAACTTACCACCCGGTTTTGGCGCTATTAATAATTGCATTTATAATGCCTTTTCATTTTTAGTCACACTCTATTACTTCTGGCTTATATTTCAAAGACTATTTAAATCGTTTATCTAACCAACTTACCATAGACTCTAGAGCGACCGGAGCAAAGGTTTGTTCGATGGAATGGTATTCCGTTACGTTACCTGTCTTTGCCGTTTGAAAAAGGTGATTAAGTTGTTCTAGAGCTTTAATCGTATAGTCTTTATGTTGGTGCTTTTCAAAAATACTGCGCAAACCCGCTAAGTTTGACTCAGCAGCCACCTGAAGATCAAGTGTGCCATTTAAAGCCAATACTGGAGCATTTAGATCTTTCAAATAATGTTCTGGATCATATTTGAAAAAATGGCGAAACCAGGGTGACGACATAAATTCAATTAATTGGTCGGTAGAATTATCGTTAAGTTCCAACGCAGAATGAGCGGCTTTTAAATCATTGATTAATGACTCTGGGATATCCTGTTCAACTGGTAATTTACGTATTTCAGCGAAAACTTTTTTCTCGCTCTCATACATTTCTTTTAGCCATTCATCGTTTAATCCACTGGCTCTCATTATTAAGTAGCGTTGTTCTGCGTATAATTCATCAATATAAATACCCGGTGCAGCCAATAGAACGACAAATGCGATATCGTCACGCTTACTAGCGACCATTGGTGCGATCATCCCGCCTTCACTGTGACCAACTAAACCAATGGTATCCGATGGAATATCTTTTCTTTGTTTCAAATAATTGACTGCGGAATTAATGTCGTTTGCAAAATTCTGAGGGATAGCATCTTTAAATGAACCTTCAGACTTACCAACGCCGCGGTCATCCATTCTCAACACGGCAAAACCACGGTTTGTTAAATAATCAGCGATGACCGCAAAAGGTTTATGCCCCATGATGGATTCGTCGCGGTCCTGAGGACCTGAACCTGTGATAAGAATGGCAGTTGCTTTGATCTTCGAGTTCGGAATAGACAGTGTTCCAGCGAGTGTGACTTGATCTTGCTCGTTACGTACCGAAACCTCTTCAGTCGTGTAGTTGAATGGAGGTTTCGGCGTTTGAGGGCGATTAACTAGTTTTTTTTTAGTCTTCCTGGGGTCAACTTTAATGCTAATTTAAAACCATTTTGCATAAAGGTTCCGTCAATCACGCTACCCTCTTTTATCACCAGACCTTTAAACTCTGCGCCAATGGTTTTCATTTTTAAAGTAAGCTCTCCATCTTCGAATTTCACTGAGTCGACAAGAATGGAACCCTCTCCCTGGTCTGGGCTTTCATGTGTAGCGGATAATTCATTATTGTCTCCAGAAATGTTAAAAACCACTGTCAATGGATTTCCTGGAATATTTAAAACACCACTCCATGTGCCAACAACCATCGACGCCTCACTAGTTTTTACACGTTGAGCTTGTTTGTCAACCGGACGCTCGAACGTTAATGGAAATACTGCTCCTTGCATAAAATTGCCACTGATTTGATTGTTGCTGGCCGATAATTCACCTTCGTAATGAATTGACATCGCTTTTATTGTAAAAATAAGTTTATTACCCTCTACGTCCACCGACGACATTGGATAATCAAAACCGCCCTGAGCTGGAGAGTCTAATTTACCAGACCAATTCTCGCCAGATTTGCTCAAATGAATGACTATCGGCAACTCCCCATTGGGAACTTTAAGGCTTCCGTGCCACTCGCCAGCGATCTCATCGCTCGCCATAACTTGAAAAGCGGAAAATAATATAAAACCGGTAAAAACTAATAAAATATTTTTCATTTTTTAATCCCTTTGTTTAATGTCTGAGTTTACTATGCCACGCAGATTCTTCCAAAAGGTTATAAATATGAGGAACGGTCATTTTTCGATGTAAGTGGTAACCGAACGGTAGTTGAGCATAAGAGAAGTAAAAAACCTATATTAGAAGCGTTCTATCGCCTGGCTCCTACTGCTTGACTTAACCGGACTGTATGAATATTGTACGATGCAACTTAAAGAAAATTATTAGCGGCAAGGGTTAGCTCTATGATTGAGGTCTCGTAAAAGTGGTATTTAGTACCACTTTTACGAGATGAGAGGCATTCAAAGTTGAAAACTAAAAATTCATAATATTGATAGTTACTTGTAAAACAGACGCTACAGACACCCAGGCCAAATAAGGAATTTGTGCTAGCGCAATCGTTCGATAATATTTCCATATCGCGACCATTAACCAGACAATCGTTCCCCACACTAAAAGAATGTCGATAGAGGCCAATGTTAAGTTGCGTAAACCAAATTGAATTGGAGTAAAAATAATATTGGCGACCAAGTTAATCGCAAAAGGGATCATAACCGTTTTAGGAAACTTACCACGAAACCCTTGAATGAATACAAATAGAAAGGTCACAATAATAATCGGATATAGAATCGACCACATAGTACCTATGAACGATGGGTCAGGAGTCCAACTTGGTTTTTCTAAAGCATTGTACCATTGCATAAATGTCATATTAATTGCGCCATCTCAGAATTAGAATTGATTTTTGAAGACGTTATCTCTGCATTAAAATACGAGTGATAATCTGAGTTAGATCTCAAGCAGGTTTAAAATATTCAGCCAGTTCATCAATAAAACGACTGTTATTTAATTTTTTATATCAAAGCCTTGAATAAAATACCAAAACTCCATTGGCTCACGAGCTATTCCTCATAGTCATTATCTGACTCTAAATAGATACCGCCAACCTCAAATGGCTGATTAAATGTTATAGAAATCTTTGTTTTTTTAGTTGCGTATCACTTTGGTAAGTCGGTCGGAAATGAAGACAAGCATAGATTTCTTTATTTTTGAATATCACTCCTCGGAGTGACCAGGCTTGTAGCAAACCAGAATCAAACCAATGTTTGACCTTCAGAGAAAAAAACAATACCTCTTAACTGGCTTTCGTTTAGAAGCCTGCGGATTATGTTCAGCAGGCTTCTTTTTCCGTCCAGGGTTATCTTGATCGATTACTTACGAATTAATCGATTCGCTCGCCATACGATATCGCCATACGTTACACCTTCAAGTTGCAACAAATAATTGTTGCCTGCGGGAAGATTATCCGGTAATTGAATGCTAACTTCTTTACCAGAGGAACCACCACCGTATGTGTAAACGGAAGAAATTTGTACACCATTTAAGGACACATTAACACGATCAGTCTTAGTTACTTTTATATCTATAGAATTAGGTTGAGTAGGGTCGGCGATCAATTCATATCCAAAGTAAATGGTCCCTGTTAGATTGATAAACGCGAAATCGTTAAATTGTTGTGGCGCTAAAAATTCAATTTTACTTTGTTTATCCCAAGATCTATATTTCAAATCAGAACCGATTCGATCAAACTGCGATTGAGTTTTTCCTTGTAAGTCACTTACCGTCGGTCGAGCACGTCGATCCACTCGAACACCGAGATCTTCTAAGATACGATTGTCACTTTCACCTGTTCGAATCGATTGTCGCCAAGCCACTCTCATGTCTTGTCCACCGGGTAGAGGCTTTATTCCTGTCTGTGGAAACTGATCTAATTCAAAAGCACCAATAAGCGCATCATTAAAACCAATCACATTGGCACCACCAGCTCCCGTCAGCAAATCCTCTCCCCATAACGTGGTATCAGTAAAATCTTGCATAAGTCCAGCAATTAAGTCGCAAGCCGAATAGCAAGCTGCATTGGTTAACATTGCAACAGGTTTAAAATACAACTGTCCAACAAGATCATTGGCAAGGTAGGGAGTGGTTAATTTAATTGGCTGAGTATACTTTTTATCAGTATCGAGAATATTTAAATAAGCATCACGCCATTCCGCTCCCTCAGCTTGTAAGTCAACAAAGATAAATTCATTGATATCAGACTTTAATGCTCGACTGCCATAGGGCTCGATGGTATTTCCTGTAAATAATTGGGGTAAAATTTCTGCATAAATAACAAAACCACCGCCATTATTACGAACGTCAACGATCAGTCCATCGGTATCCGCTAGCTGATTACTCAAAAGCTCACTGATAACTTTAACACCGCCGATCGGACCGGTAGATGGCACCATTGATGCTAATGATAAATACCCGAAACTGCCATATCGATTGTTAATAATTGCCCATTGAATAGTCGTATCAACCGTATCGTTTAACACAACACCGGCATTCTGAAGCATTTGAGAGGTCGTACGACCATACAATTTATTAAACTCTTGTTGATACAAATCTTCAGACTTATCAGACGATAATCCAAATGGGGTTAAAAATTCTTCCTTATACCCATTACTTGCCATCGGACGATTAAGTAATGTTTCGGAAGAGCGAATACAGTCGGCATCGCCCACGGTAATCCATGGAACATTGACAGTTATTAGAGAACCATCACTGGCTCTTTTAAATTGGTAGGTCGCACTGTTTTCATTCGGTAAACGATCAACACGAAAAGAACGAAACGAAATCTTTTCAAGTGCTCGATTAAAACTGCCAAAATTATTCGCACCAGCACCCTCATCCACTAAACTGTTAACCACGTCAGTTAGAGAACGACCATTAATGGATACTAATTCATCTCCGATAGACAGCTGAGCAACTTCTGGTGCCAAAGGTATTAGGAAATCTAAAAAGGAGCTGATGACTGCTTTACGACTTGTTGTTGGCGAATATATCTCTGTTAGAGAAAACACTTGAGTGGCTAAGAAACAAGAGTATGGTGTCGGATAGCTGTAATTAAGGTGTAAATCTCGTTGTGATTTAAAAATCGTCTGAATACCATTGTGCAACTCTTCGTCACTTAGATTCACAGCATTTTGTTGAATAGCATTAATGCGAGGAACAACGTCCAGCTGGTTGCCATACAACAATGTCTTATTTTCTCGATTAACATAAATACTCAACAGTTTTTTTGCTTGATCAGCAATCAACTGTTTTTGCTCATCAGAATAACTCGGCAGTTGTATGTATTGCCTGGAGTTGCTTAGTGGCTGAAACGCCGCTTGTTGTTCTGGTGTGGCTGAAATTGCTACAGTACTTGAAAAACTTGCCGCAAAAGTCAGCACCACTGATAATTTTTTAAACATACAGACCTCTTTTATGAAATGGAATTAGTCGCGTTGTATGCGCGTTAAAATCCTACGAAGTTGTGATGTTAAAAGATTGTGAATAGTTACAAATAATTGGGATATTTTAAACTTAAGAATGTGATGATTGGATATTATAGAAAAATAGTACTCATCTTGGTTTATCTTAGTTATTAAAAATTGAATCCAATAAAACCCGAAAAGCCTCCAAAGATGACTGTAGAGGCTTTTATCATTATTGCTTTATTTTACTATGAATAAATACTGTTAAGCCTTAACCCATTTTAAAATAACGAAGCTTATTATTGTCTTCTTTACATTCATCGACCTCTTCTTTTACATCTGTAATCGCAATAAGCTCTGCATCTGGATCAAACACCCAATAGTTAAAATAAAATGTTTTGGTAGTGGTCATGCCTGCGCCTAATCCCCCTGCTGCCACATAATCGTCTGCGCCAGTACCAGGATCAACCAAGCGAGTGACAAACGCACCTGCTGCACTACCACCTATATTAGTAATATCGACTTTTACTATGGAAACTCCGTTGGGATGATCCCAAACAGGATCGTGGATTTTCGAAACAACCAAATCTGGATTAGGGCAACCTGAAGGTTTTTGGGGCTCCACACATTCACACATAAATAAACGAGATTGAACTGGACCGTAACCTAAAGAATTGGCAAAACAAACGGGATAGTCGTCGTATTGCCCACCATAAATCCAATGAGATTTTGGATCATTCTTCGGCTCAAGAATAATTGATTCATCACGAGTAATTTTGCATACATTCACTCGTTCAGATTGACCGTCTATCTCTTGACTGGCCTCGTGCTCTGCATCCGTTCCTACCCAATACTTACAGGTTCGCGGACATGTCATTGGTCCATAACCTTTGTAGAAATTTGGATACCAACCCGCTTTGTAGTTATTCATTGATAAATCTTGAATAGGATCGGCAAACGAAATAATAGAAATAAAAATACTGCTAAGAATAAGGATTAAACGATTCATAACTGTCTCCCTGTTGATTTAAATTTAAACCTACCTTTAGGGATACGCCAGATTGTTTGTTTTATCTAGGTAAAGACTGAGATATAAAACTTTTAAACTCAGCAAGAGCTAAATTTTAATGTGTATGTATTCAATTATCATGAGTTGAGTTTAATCGCAATATTTGTTGAGACGATTAGTTGGGATAATCCGTTCGTACAGTTAGTTGAAATAATTAATTGAACTAATCAGTTGCGAAAATAAACTTAAAATGCCTTCTTTCATCAAGAGCTTAAGCGTCGAGACATTATCCGAGCACTTTCATAGAGCTCTTATTCGCATGATTGAGATCCAGGCGCGGCAAGTTGTTTGATGCTAAAGATTCAGCAATAGAATACCTTCCAGAAGAAGAACTGAATTCTAACCCTACTTATTTATCCGTATATCAAAATTTAATCGAATTTTAATGCTTAAAACTAACGGCGTATTCAACACTTCGACTTTTTAAATCGACCCATTCAACAGTAGCTTCAGGATGATGCGATTTAATAGCTGATTCAACTGCATCAAAGTCATACTTATCCACATCAACAAGCATTAGAAAGTCACCTTGTTCTAATTGCTTTTCAAAGTGAGCTACACCTTTGTCCTCTACAGATATGCCAATCATGCCAGAAATCCACGCACCAAAACCCGCACCTGCAGCACCCATTCCTAAAATCGCAGCTCCACCTAAAACCAAACCAGCTGGAGGAAAAGTGACAGCAGCAATGCCTGCCAACAGTCCGGTAGAGCCGCCGTAAATCAAGCCTCGTTTGAGAGCTGGTAAAAGATCGGTTTTTTCAGCCATACCCGCTTCAGGCAGATGTTCCAGCACAAGTCGATCATGATCTTTACCTACAATATGGATATGTTCTTCAGCCACACTAAGTTGTTTTAACTCACTAATAATTTGAGTGGTACTTTCGATTGTTGGAACCAAAAAATATAAACGAATCATCGATAACTCCTTGGTTATGTGATTAACACTTAAAGTATAGCGCCACACCTTTCACTTTACGTTAGAAAAACTTGATAATTAACGAAATAATATGCTCTATATTATTCTTTAACCTAGCCAAATTTATTTTAATAATCGAAACGAACTAGCAGCACGACTCTGTAGGCGGTCGAATCCAATGCCGTTGACATATGACAATCTACATCCAGTTCGATATACTCACTCTTCATCTAATTTTTGCCAGATATAAACATTACCAATCAGTCACGATAATACCGGAGGTCAATTGACTGTATCCAAACTTGAAGAAATGTCCGACCGAATTGAGCTTGCTCATCAGCGCGTGCAAAAAGACTTTCAAGATATTAATCCGGTTGTTGGATTGAGTCGGAAAATGCGAGACATTGGGTATGATGTCGATGTGATTATGATTGATTGCCATTCCACCAAAAGAAGAATCATTTTATTACTGCATGACGACTCACCCAACACCGTACGTTATCAGTTCGCGTTCTTGGATAAAGATCCTGGTGATCAGTACGAGGACATTTCCCATCAAGAGTTATCAGAGCAGATGCTCTATGATTGGATGGTCAGCTATTTTTCAAAAACCAACCTCTAAGCCTCCCTACTTCCAAGCCACTTCATTGTTCAAAGAGCAAAGAATAGGCTTGGAACTTTTGTCTCAAATATTCATTCAAATGTTAAGATCTAGCTAAACTAGAATTAATTTGTACTGTAGGGCTCGCAAACCAATCGAATCCCATTCAGAGCAGTATCATCGCCATCGCCTTGAATGTCTTCTACTCGTGTTATCAAACCCGTTACAGCTTGATCATTCGGACAACGATATACTTTTGACCAGGTGCCCCAATTTGTATTGGTATTAGCTGAAATCATATCTGAGTTTTTACAGTAGAGATCGATATCGTTAGCAGCGGTATCATCTGCATCACCACCTTGTTTTGACTCTATTTTTATATCAAAACCAACAACCGGGTTGTTTGTACCAGAACAAAACCTTGGCTGGCCGAACGAACCCCAAGTCAAATACTTACTCCAAATACGTTTCTTCCCAGTATCATTGTTTTTACCACAATATAATTCAATATCGTTTAAGCCAGTATCATCACCATCGCCTTGAGCTTGCTCACTTCGTAGCCGATACCCAAAAACAAACTCACCTTTTGGGCAACGTTTAATTGCTCCCCAACCACCCCAAAAACCATCACTAAATACTCGCCTTCCCTGGTCAGAAGGAATCAAAGTTCCATCTATAATTTGCTGAACACAGCTCTTAGCAGAATTTGTGTAGTTACAAGTTAAAGCTGCAGATGATTTATAAGGTTGATTAAATACAAGAGTATTACTGCCGTGCTGAGATTGAGCCATTTGGGACATCAAAGAGCTGAATGTTCCCTTCGTATAATTATCGATTGATCCAATGAAGTGACGGTCGAATCTTTTAAACGATATTTCATTATTATCAGGGGAAACAGAAATGCTCCAAAAAATATTGTTCCGAGCAGCATTCACATTTACGACTGGTACTCTCGCTCCATGTGAATTCCAATATTGACCAAAGCCAGGATGATCAATCAAATCGGTAGGCAAATTTTCAGTATAATCACAGTGATCGTCTCGATCTCCTGGACAGTGATAATGACCATGTAGAATCGCAGCGACATTCATCGTACTTAGAATATTTTGAAATTCGAATCGATTCATCGAATAACGACTATCTGATAGTGGACCAAACTGGTGCCCGACGATTAAGATGGGAACGGTATTATCTAATAGTCCTAGATTGAGTTTGCTTTGTATATCTTTTAGATATCCAACGGAGCTATCTGATATCATTACATTATGTAATTGAACTAAATAAACCGATGGCTTATCTGCTCCAGGAGACGCCAATACAGCAGTATAATAATAAGCCGCTTTATTTTTACAGAAGTATTTTGGTGACGCAATAAATTCACAGTCTCCACCGTCTATTGCTTCCTTCTTGTAATCTACTATTTTCCAACCTCTTAAAGACAAGCTTTCATTGCCAGTTAAATTAACGAGTGAACTAAAAGAATTACATTTATTACCAAACAGAGACCAATTTACACCATCATGATTACCAGCTCCATCTAATATCTGTATATTATATTGCTTCGCACTTTTGTAAGCGCCACAATACTGAATGCTTTTCGATCGTTCGTCCATTGTTAAATCACCTGCAATCGTATAGGCTTTTGCGCAATCCGTGCATTTATCTGCTAATTTCGCAATATCTATCATAGTAGCCTTTGCTCGATTATCAGCCTGAGTATTCGTATATCCAAACTGAGGATCAGCAGTAGCAAAAAATGTTACTTTTTTAGAAGCACTAATAGACATAGAAAGAAATAAAGTTAAAAGAACAAATACGTTCTTTACTATAAAAATAATTGTATTTTTTGTTGTAACCATAGTATTTACCTTTTGGATGAACTAATTATTAGTTTATATTTGAGTTGCTTAGGCACTGCTCTAAGACCGAGTAGCACAAGCAAGCTGAAGTGTAATGAAATTTGATTTTTCTGCTTATCCCCCTTTGGGGGGATGACTTTAGAAAAATATTCTTTTATTCTGTTTTTATCATTTTTTGAAATATTAAGTTCATTGATATATTGGCTTCACTTAGACAACTCAACCGAAAAAAACTTAATAAATAAAGATAAAAACCGACTTAAATTGACTGTCGGAGAACTTTAATTAATTTAATCAAGAGAAGCTTATGATAAATTTTACAAAGCTTAAAATAGCACTAATTGAGGATCATTTATTGGTTCGTCAAAGTTTAAAGCAGTATTTAATTAGTGCTGGCCATGAGATTACAGCGGAAGCAAATAATTTGATGCAGATCTACGATACTATAGTGAAATCTGCGCCAGATTTAATATTAATGGATTTTAAATTATCTGACGGGGACACACTTGAGATAGCGAATCGCATAAAGAGTGACATGAAAAAGATTAAAGTTATCATGGTCACAGGAATAAACTCAGCCTCCGCTTTAAAGCAAATAAATGAATCTGAGGTCGATGGTTTATTTCTAAAAGAAGGCATTATCGAAGAACTAATGAAAGCCATTGAGACCGTTATGAGTGGTCAACGTTATATTTCACCACTTGTAGAACCTTACCTTGATGAGGCATCGATTTGTTTAACGCCAAGAGAAATACAAATACTTAACTTGATCATAATGGGACTGCCAAGAAAAGACATCGCTTTTCAACTAAATATTTCGCCTGAAACGATAAAAAGTCATCGAAAGAATATAATGAGAAAACTGGATGTCAACAATGTAACCGCTTTAATCTTAAAAGCCAAAGAACTTAAATTGCTAGATTATTGAATATAAATTAAGCACGACTTAGTGAATACTCAGTTATTGAGTAATTGCAATGCTAAATTTGGAACCAATACCAATTTTGGAAGTAACTGAAAAATGATAGTTTTGTTGTTCACATAAGGCAGACACTATACTCAATCCCAATCCATGGCTGCCATTATCATCCTCATTTATACCTTGTTGAAAAGGCTTGGTTAATCTATCGATATCAGATGCGTGAATTCCTGGACCATTGTCCAGAACTTGAATCTCGATAGCATTATTCACTCTTCGAACGCCATACATCACTTTACCATTACTTGTAACTCTCAATGCATTCTTTATTAAGTTATCAAGAATCCTCAGTATAATTATTTTTGAGCCAGAGAAACTTATTGATGTGGGAACAAACTTTAACTGGATTTTATTTTGTCTTGCTTGTTCATAATTTTGAGTAAACAGCTGATTGAATAAACGATTTAACGATACAAGTTCTAACGGTCTTGATATCTCATCTTTTGAATTCAATATAGTATCTCGTAACATTTCTTCTATTAACTCGATCTCTTCAATCACTTTGTTGGGAAAGACTTCATTATTTTTCGTATTTTTCCAGTCAGATAAAAAGGTTCTAATCGCAGACAGAGGTTGATGTATATCATGACTGGTCGAAGCAAATTGTAACGACTTTTGTCGATTTTCATTTTGAGCTTGCTGCTTTTCAGAATTTAGTTGACCTATCAACTTTAGATCAACAACCTTATCTTCCAATAACTCAATGGTTTTTAATCTATTCTTTGCATTATTTCTATGAAATATCCGCGTTTGATGAGCAAGAGCTAAAAACAATAACAACCCTTCAATCATGACGCCAGCTCCATAAATATAAACGGAGCTTTCAACATTCGTTAAGATTTCGATACCGCTGTGCATCAAGTTAAAAGTGGAAATTGCTATGTAAAAACTAACCCAACCAACAAAATAAAACCCTGCACTTTGTATTCTCTTAACAATGCTTACTACACTAATCGCAGTTAATAGGATGAGCCCCGTTGGAGGAACACTTAAAGTTAGCCACGAAAATATCAAATTAGAATCAAATATCAGCATTAATGGAATACTCAATCCCCAAAGACTCATAAAAAACAAAGCAATTCTGTCCACAATAAGCGAATGCTTGCCAAGTTGCATTGCAGTTCTCATAACCTGAATCATTAATATCGCACTCGGAACTGTAATAATACTGGTCATCAACTGATCAACTTCAGGATGGTTCGGCCATAAAAACTTTAAGTTCAATCCTGAGTGCTGAGTAACTGACAGACCACTCCAGAGTACTAAGTTAGAGTAAACGAAATAAATAGGCTTCAGTGTTGCAATATATTGAGCTAAATTCACAACAATTAAAGTTGCTAAACAGGCAAGAAAAATTCCAATGTAGAGATAGTCTACACGCCAGTGGTTGTAAAAATCTGTCGGGCTGAAAATCTTGGGAACCATTCTCAAACCCAATGTATTTTTCAGATGGATATAAATCGTTTTTTCTTGATGTGCGTCTAGATGCAGTTTAATAAAAAGATAACGGTGATCAATCGGTCTCTGAGAATAGTGATAATTTGAACGATGTTGGAATATTTTATGATACTGCCCTTCTGCCATTTCATAAATATCCAGTAATGCGGGGGAGCGTAACCCTGTTGACAACAGCCACTCCCCATCTTCGTTCGACGTATTAACTAGCTTTACTTTAAACCAGTAAAAATTTTTGTTGTACCCATAATTCAGTACTTTTTTATCCACTTTTTGAAAATTTAAATCTTCACTAATAATTTCTGATAAGGCTATCTCTTTATCAAATTTTACATGGCTCAAAAATTCAGTGATAAAGATAGGAGAATTTCTGTCGCTATTTTGTATTGGGTCTTTATCTAACATCAAGCTTTCACTTGAGACATTCCCAAAAAAGCTTTGTCCAGCCTTAAGGCATATAGTGTTTTCTGCATAGAGGTTATTGTAAACACTAAGTAGACTTACGAACCCGATGCAACATATTCGTAATAACAGTTGAAAGCGCATATATTATTTTTCTAATTTTTGTCAATGCGAAGTGAATTGACAGCTAGACTATCAGAATAAAGCTCAAAGTCTAGATTTAGGGTCAAGATGTAGAAGAGAGCGGATCACTTACAAACAATTTGTAAGGAGGTAAATGCCTATTTATGAACTTTGTATTTATTTATAGCAAATACGCAGTTAATCTGTTCATTTTTCGTTCTAAACTATAGTTTATACACTTATTCGAACTTTTTTCAGTATGTATCTCATCTTCCGTGCGACTGTAAGGATTATGGCAAATCGGTGACTAATCAGGCTTAAGAAGGTAAACTTTCCAACCAATTGATACTTTACAATTTGTACAAAAGGAATACATATGACGCCTGTGGATACTATTTCATATCGCCCGACCTGGATGAAGGTCATAGGAATCATTATGATTATTTTTGGCGCAATGGGAATTCTCGGCGGTGCAAGCGAGATGGCTTCGCCAAACTATGAAGAAATGCGAGAGGAACTGCAAGACGTTTCGATACAAATAAAAGATGAAAGAGCAAAGAGTTCTCCGGAGAACAAGGACGATTCGAATACGGAGCAAAACCCATTTAAACTTGAGTCGAATGAGTCTAATAACGGTTTATCAGATGACGAAAAACAAGAGAAACACGAAATACTAGGAATTGAGTTTGCAGATAAAATGATAGACCAAGCGCTTAATTTGCCCAAATGGTACATCGAATTAACACCCTATTTAGGTATGGTAAAGCTCATCATATCTATTCTTTACTTAACGTCAGGTATCGTTTTACTCACTCAAAAACGTGCTCGTTTTCGCCTGCTAACCGCGACACTTACTCTGTCCATTTCATGGAACTTGGTATTGATCGGCATCGCGATTTCGTCGAGTAACTGGGTAATCTTTATGACCCTGCCAACCGCTGTTGCAGGATTAATTATTGACGTTGTATTTTTGGTGCTATCCTACATCTATGCAAAAGAGTTACGTAAAGATCTTGCATTGGCAAGAGGCGAACAGTCAGAAGCACCAGCGAGCTAAATAATTATAATTTAATCAAAGCTGCGTTTTAAAAAATGCAGCTCATTTGAAATGAAAGGATTTTTCATGGCAGATATTCAATTATCAAAGAGTCATCAAATGACGCAGCAAGAAGCGCGCTCCAAAGTCGATGAATTGACACAACAGCTAGAAACAGACCTGGGCCTTTCCACGAAATGGCTCGATGACAATCGATTGAGTTTTGAACGCAGTGGTGCCAAGGGTTTAATTACACTTCAAGAGCAACAAGTCACCGTCGAAGTAAAGCTTGGCTTTTTATTAAAAGCGATGAAAGGAACCATCGAAAAGGAATTAGAAAAATCTTTAACTCAAGCTTTTAGTTAGCTAGTAAACTAACTTTATAAATAAGCAGGATACTGTTACTTTGTAACACATACCTATACGATGTGCTACAGCAATTAAAACTGAAACTATTGAAGAAATTTGTTTTAGCTATGGAGTACAAGCAGAACCAAAATGTGCACAAGAGCCACCAGCGGTAACATGAAAGCAAGTCTCATAACGGTTATTAGAAGGATTAAAAAGACATGAATTACGGTTCACAGAAGGGAGCTCATTAATATTACTACTTTTAAAGTTTTTTCCATCTCCAGACTTAGGCTGATTAACCGCAGAAACATATTCTTTTTCTAATTCTAATACACAAGCCTTACCCTCTTTCGACTCTCGATCAAATCCTATCAACTCACAACGTGATTGAAAGTCTAAAATTCTTAGCTCCGAGGAGACACACCCGGTCAGCACTAGAGTAAATAGAACCGCAAATTTTATTTTCATTTTTACGCCTTAACTCACTAAAAATAAAAATTAATTAGTATATTGATGAACTTTCAGAATAAATTATGACTTCATGAGTATCTAGCGAAATAATTACATTATTCGGAGTAATTAATATAAACGATACTACTGCGCTCATAGGACCACTTTTCATTTTCAAGCAACTATTCTGCAACAACTAATTGAGAGTATTTCTCTTATTTTAATGCCTTTAATATTAACCCCACCTTAATACGCTGACTACCAAACGCAGACATGCGTTCGAAATCTTCATGAGCAATCGGAATATGCTGACAATCAAAAGACGTTTGAGTAGGCTCATCTTGGTCCGGATCGTGAACGAACAAACAGTCATTGTCCATACCGGTCACCACTACCCAGTGCGGCGCCTTCTTCCCATCTAATCGATAGGTGCTCACTAAGATCAAAACTGCTTTGTTATTGTCTAACGCTTTAACAATATCATCAAAACTCAAAGGTTTTTCATAGATGTTGATTTTAGATGCTTGGCACTGCTGATAAAAATGATGATGTACCGTTTCCATAATTTGTTTTTTATGGTCAGAACGCACGCCATCAACAAATAAAGGTTGTGAAGTACTCAGCCAAACATCGGCAGAAAAACCTCGATTGTTCGCAGCAAGGGCTAATCCAAAAGGATGACAACCTCCGTGGCCTGATGTCATATAAATGGTGGTCGCTTCCCGCCAAATATCCAACTCGTTTTCTAGTGAGCATTTAAAATTATCGGACAAACTCGCCATTGCCATTTGTAAGGCGGCCGGTCCACACGTAAACTCAGTTGACTGACGATACCAGGGGATATGACGATGTATGCCTTGATCGCGTGGTTTTCGAATTCGCTTTTGCATACGAAGTGCGTCACCGTGATCATCATAATAATCTTGATATTCACCAAAAATTCGATAGCCATTTGCTTGATACAGAGCAATTGCTTTATCGTTATTTTTTGCGACTTCAAGTCTCATGTAATGGCGTTCGTTATCAGCCGCCAAAACTTCGAGTTGTGTTAATAGTTTCAATCCTAATTTTTGACCTTGATATTCTTGGCTAACCGCCAAAGAATAAAGTCGAGCTAATCGAGTACCTTGATGGTACAGAACCAGACCATAAGCAATACATTGTTGATTTTCTTCATGAATAACTTGTAAGCTCGAGTTGTCCGATTGAATATGATGCTTAAAGCTGCGTCGACTTAAACGGTCGGAATTAAAACTTGCCGCTTCCAGTACTAACAATGAGTCCAAATCCGATAACGTAGCCTTTTTAATTAGCACGGTTTGCTTAGTCAACACGTCATTTTCAATCAATGCAGTTTTCTCACTTAATACAGCTTCTTCAACTAAAGCCGCTGTTTCATTCTTTTCTAAAAAGGCATCTTGCATCGCCGTTATAGCATTATTGCTAGAGTTAACTTTTGCCATTTTGAAACTCCGAATAATCTGAATTCTCAGAAAATGCTACAAAAATTTGTTCTACTACCTGCCAGCTTTTGAATAGCACCGCTTGTTGCCACATATGTTGTTCAGGGCAAAAGTGTTGCAACATCTTTTGCGCTTGCAAATTCAATTCTTCTTTTGACACACCCTTTTCACCACGCCAAGCAATATGGTCATCCAGAATAACTTTAAATAAAGCAGCAGTTCCGTAGCTTCCGAACTCCAACGTTAAAAAGCAGCCCTGTTTTTGCATTAGCTTATGCCAACGATAATCCAGCAAACCTCGTTTAGTCACCGAAAATGAATCGCCAAGTAAGGTTTGAGCCGCGGCTGGACCAAACAGTTTCTCTGCGAATTCAAAACCCGCTGTATCAGGCGTGTGATCGCTAATCAATTCTCCAAAACCAAATGGACCAAGTCCAGAGTGAACATCTAGAACCACCAGTAGTTTGTCACTAAGCTTGTACTCTTTTATGATCGATTCAATCACCTGATTTGACCAAGAGGGTTGTTGACCACCGTAAAACGGCCCCCAATTACAGTGATATTGTCCGCCACTAAACTGCTCATCAAATAACTGTTGACCTACTTCATTCGCCAACTGCTTAAACTTTTCAAAACGAACAGACGATTCAACGGAAGCCAACTGTTCAAGATAGTTGGTAAACTCAGAGTTTTCTATCAAAGTTTGATTGAAGTCAATAAAGTTACGATTGAGATCAATGCCCTCTTGATCACAACGACGGTAGTAATGCATGCCCCATGGATTAAGAGCGTGAATCAATAAAATAGCGCAGTCATCGGGTATCTTGAAAAAGCCATTGATGACACCTTCGACAATAAAACTTTGCACAGCGCTCCCACAATAACCTTCGACACCATGAGTGCCACTGATCATCACCAACAAGTTATTGGCATTACTGGGACCGATCCAAACAGTGTCACAGCAAAGTTCAGAATTTAAATGCCAACTTTGTTTGGAATGAGGCAGTTTCAGGTTTTCTACAGCACTTAAAAATTTCAGTCGTGCACTCGTATAATCGCAACTGAAAAAATCACGGCTATTAATTAAACTATTATGTAAAAATGTTTCTACGTTCATTTTCACTGACCGCGTTGTTCTAATCGGCGTAAAAACTCACCCATAATTTGCATATAAAGTTCGTCACCCAGATACGCATCTTCGACATTATGGTCGATACTCGGATTATCATTTACTTCGAGCACGAAAGCTTTACCATTCACTTCTTTAAGGTCCACACCGTATAAGCCATTTCCAATAACCGCAGCAGCTTTTAGAGCAGCCTTTAACACTTGAGGAGGAACTTCAAAGGTTGGTAACGCATCAAAACCACCTGAAAAATTACGTGACGAATTATGGTTATAGATTTGCCAGTGATTACGCGCCATATAATAGCGACAAGCATATACTGCTCGACCATTTATAATGCCAATACGCCAGTCGTAATCGGTGAATAAATATTCTTGAACCAATAACATAGCGGAATCATTCAACAACTCGGTAGTGAGTTTTTCCAGGTCAGCGCGAGTCTTAACTTTGTAAACACCTTTCGAAAATGACCCTTCTGGCATTTTAATTACTAAAGGGTAGTTGAATACTTTTTCAATATGGTTAAGGGTTTGTTCGGTGTTATCAAGAATGAATTCAGTTTTTAAACTCGGAACTTTTTGATAATTGTAAGCGTCGTGCAAGTACACTTTATTACAACATCGTAGAATTGAGTTGGTATCATCCATCACAACCAAACCAAGTTCTTCAGCACGACAAGCCAGTTGATAGGTTATATGGTTGATTGCCGTTGTCTCACGAATAAATAAAGCGTCAAACTGATTTAAGTTGGCAAGCTCATGCGCTTCAACGGTGTGCACAGCAATCCCCAATTTAGCTCCTGCTTTTACAAAACGATCCAGTGCACCTTTGTTACTGGGAGGAACTTTTTCGCTCTTATTAACCAACATCGCAAGGTCCCAGCGATATTTTTTTCCACCTTTTTGTTTATGCCAGCGCGAACTGGTATTACGCAACAGAATGTCTACTGCAGAGGATTGATCATCTGAAGATAATTCGCTAATGCACAGTCGTTGCACTTGAGTCCGAATACCATTGCTTTCGGGCGTAAGCTCAACTTTTAACAAAGGCGCAGGCCAATCTCTAAAAATACGCGCAGCAATAGAAGCAAAGCGACCGTCCAAAGGACTGCCCATGCATAACGTCAACTGAACCGTTTCGCTCGGTGCGGCCTCTCCTTTCAGCTGATGCTGTTTAATCCAAAGTAAGGCGCCATCTCCACGCAACGCGTTGATGGTTTTTACACTAGGAATTGCAACGTGAAGTCGAGCTTCTGCCAACAGTGAACAATAGTAACCCTGGCTTAAATATCGGGCCGTGTCACATAAGTTAATAATGCGAGTGTTGGGCTCTCCAAGTTTCGGATAATCGCGCAAGTAATCAGCAAAGCTTATCGCACCACTGGGAAGATGTGAGGAGTTGTTGTCATCGACAACAAACAGAGTTTTGTGCATTCAGTAATGTCCTTGAGTGAGGGGCTTTGGCACATCAAGGAGTGAAGGTTGGGGCACCCTCTAACGGGTAGATGCTTAAATAGCACGGAAAAATAAAACTAGCAAATTATTTCTAAAATAGTTATTCGTCCCAACAATATTAGTGCAACGACGTCCCATGAATTAGAAAGTTTTTAAGTGAACTCTGATAAAAACGACTAAGGTTTTACCAACATCTCAATGCAGCCTGATTAGAGATAAAAGTCAGCTTTCATGGCTTTAAGTCTCAGTCCAATTGTTCATAATCCCCCTACTCAATCTCGACTCATAATAAACTGTCGTTTTTAATCCAACTGCAATTGACGCACTTGGTTATTAACGGGTAGAACAGTTCTTGACCGTTAGATCAAAAAACAACCAACCTGGAGAGTTTGTTCTTTAACTTGCCTTTTGTCTGTTAGCTTGTCTTTTCCTTTAGTTAAAACGGTTTAGGTTAAGTCAGTTTGAGTTAAGACTGTCTGGATAAAGAAAGAGTCATCCCGCTGCCAGTATATTTAATAAACCACAATAAAAGCGCTCTATCGGCCATTCAAAATCAAACGTCAATCTACCATCCAATGATGAGGAGCCCATCATGTTAAAACTCCAAATAGAAACCCGTCGATGGATATATCGCGCTAAACTCTGCGCGCTTATTCTCGCACTTACGCATTCCCCGCTATTTGCCAAAAACCTGGACGAAACAGCTAACAATGCAAATTCTGAGTTGTCTGAAGAACCAACTTTGCCGCATGCTTCCGATTTCGAAATCGCTTTACAAAAGCAGCGGTTCGACAGTCGGTTAAACACAAAACTGCAACAACTGTACAACGAACGAATTGAGTACCAACAATTTTTTAAAGAAGCGTATATGGCGTTTCCCGAATTACCGGAAGGTCTATTAGAAGCCATTGCCTACAGTGCAAGCCGCTGGTCGAATAACAACGTTCCGGTATTTACAAAGAACTCAAACGGTAACACGCACCCTATCCATAAGTCTGCCAGTTCAATACAGCACGGCCACACCGAACGGCCAAAAGCTTATGGAGTAATGGGGTTGTATCATAATACTCCATTATTTCGTGACGTTGCCAGTGAAGCAGCAAACGCTTACAACGTCTCGGTCAATAAAGTGTTAACAAATCCGCGAACCAATATTTTGGCGACAGCAGCCTTGTTAGATCAATGGCGAGGTGCGCACTCTATATTCTCGCCAACCCTGGAAGAAATGGCACCTCTTCTGCAACAACTGTCTGGTCTTCAATCGTCAAATTTGAGTAAAAGTCAGATGAATCACTACGCGGTCAACAGTTACGTTTACGATGTGTTATTAGCGGCAAAACAAGGTGTCGACGATCAAGGCATTCATGTGCCACAAATAAACGTTAATTGGAAAAAAGTTTTCGACCAAAAAACATTGCTGCAATTAAAAGCGCCCATGCTCGAAATGGATTTGGAAAACGATAAGATAGAAATTCCCGGTTACGAGTTTAATAAGCAGT
This sequence comes from Gammaproteobacteria bacterium, assembly GCA_013373375.1. GTDB lineage: Bacteria > Pseudomonadota > Gammaproteobacteria > Enterobacterales > Kangiellaceae > Pleionea. Next base: position 28,899 of record JABXHY010000057.1, on the reverse strand, counting down.
CAGAAACTTACGAGCCAAAAAACGACTCTGACAATCTACAGCAAAATAATAAGCAGAGTCATAAGCAAAGTCCTAAACAAAATCATCCAGAACAAAATCTACAGGACTATTCGCCGATCCAACTATTAAGTACCGATTACGGTCCTGCATTGTACCAACAGTCGCCCTATCACAGTTCGCGCGGCAGTAATTCAGTTTCCTCTGTTACCATTCATACTACTCAGGGCAGTTACGCAGGTACTATTTCTTGGTTTAAAAACAATCCGTACTCGGTATCTGCACACTATGTCATTCGAAGTTCCGACGGCCAAATCACGCAGATGGTGCGTGAATACCGAAAAGCGCATCACGTAGGCGTACATAATGGTTACACTTTAGGAATAGAACACGAAGGTTTTGTCAGTAATCCCTCGTATTACACCAGTAATATGTATAACGCGTCGGCGAATTTAGTAAAACATTTCTGTTCACGCTGGGGTATCAACTGTACCAAAACTTACAGTGGTTCAGCGTCTTCTGGAATTGTGGTTTTGCCCAGCAGTATTCAGATTAAAGGTCATCAACATTACTCCAGCCAAAACCACACCGACCCAGGAATTTATTGGAACTGGGCCAGTTATTACTCTCGCATTAATGGATCAACCAATCCCAAAAGTAAAATACTCGACAGCTTTGAATCTGACGAAGGCCACTTTACTTACACCCCAGCTTACTCAGGATCAACACAAGGTATTTCCACCTATTCCACCGCAGAACGCACTTCTAGTATCAGCCGTAACGGCAGTTATTCTGAGCAAATTAAATTAGTGGATAACTCCTACAGCAACGATGACTGGCAGGTTCGATTTTTATCGGGCGGCGGTTCGTCTTCAAACAATGTTGCTTTGTCAAAAGCAGGCGGCCGCATTGGGTTTTGGGTGTATTCGGGTGGCAGTGGATTGTCAGCAGCGATTGGCGTAGATGATTCCGATGGCACTGAAAGAACTATCGCGAAAAATATTCCAGCCAATCAATGGACTTATCTCGAATGGAAGCTTGATGACTCTGCAGAGTGGAATGCCTGGGTTGGCGGCAATGGCATTATTTCTTCTTCGAGTGTCACCATGGACGCCATCTGGTTTTATCGGGCACAAACCAGTTATAACGTTTATTTGTATATCGATGACGTGCAATATCGATTTGAAGGCTAACTTTCGTTTGTTTTAGCCACTTAAGAAACACCACAAACAAAGGCATTCACCCAGAATGCCTTTTATCCATTCTTGTGACCAGCTTTACAAATATAACAATAACTTGAATAATGGATTTTAATTTTCAAATGAAAACTACCGTGAACTAAAAGTTGAAATTTGAGCAAGTCAGATCACAACGAACATTCAACGGCTTAACTCGGTACTTTTAAGGAATAAATAAGGTGGTCATCTGATGCGACATCTATTGTCTTTAATAATTTCTGGAAGCATAGGACTGCTCATTTTATCGTGTAGCAGCGAGCATGATTACGTATATGACTTCACTCCTGATAAAAATTTAGCAACGTGCATCATCGATGAAATGTCTAAGCGCGGGTACACCAATCCAAGTCAGATTAATACTTTGGTTTGTCAAAAAGGAGTGATTGACTTAACCGGGCTTGATCAACTCTCGGAATTAGAAAGCCTATACATTCAGGATAATCAATTAACAGACTTATCAACACTTGGAAAAATGCCGTCGCTCAAAACGATCAGTGTCGCTGGTAGTAATACCCTCTCGTCGCTTTCTGGTATAGGTTCTGCTCCCAACCTTGAAGAAGTTCAAGCGAACAAAACACCCAAGTTGACAGATATTTCCGATTTACAATATTTAAATAAACTTAAAATATTCGCGGCCATGATGGCTAATATTGACGATATTCGCGCCTTAAGAAATCTCGAGTACTTAAAAGAAGTCGTTCTGAATTACAATTCAATAACTGACCTATCGCCACTTGAGAGAAAACCAAGGCTAGTCCACTTACAGGCTTACTCTAATCCGATTAATTACCTTGGGGCACTTGAAGATAACTTTAGCTTGAAGTTGCTAGGAATCGATAAAGATTTGGTCAAGTTGTGTAATCACGTTGATGCGATTCGAAAAGCGTTAAGTAAAGATGCCAAAATTTATGGACCAGAAAACTGCCGATAGTCAGAACTGACAAGACTAGCTCACATAAACATTGCCAATCAAGGTTAAGTGCGGCTCTATTTTTAAAACTCGTTAGCAAGGAATTTATTCTTTCTGATTAGAAATGCGCAAAGTAAATCCTATAGTACTTTGAACTTTTGCCGCCAGTTTGACAACTGGCGGCACAATTAATTTAAATTGATAATTCGAGCAATTAATTCAACTTAATAACACGCTTTCTTCTGTTTCGAAGTAGTATCATGAAAATAGTGAAAAGACTCATTACTCCACCACTGGAGCCTGAACTTGCACCATCGTCAGGTTCATTATTTGAATCGTTGTCTCCGTCAGAGTCATTACCACCATCTGAGCCATCATCTCCATCGTCTGAGCCATCATCTCCATCGTCTGACCCATCATCATCTGAAGGCGTAACATAAACACGAACAAAAGCTCTATTTGTATTAAGACCGTCGGATATTTCTACATCGAACTCAATTATTATTCTAGAGCGACCTTCAAATGCATTCTCCGGTATTTGATTTAAATCAATTTCTTGATGTTGACCTGATAAAGTTCCAAGTTGTAAGTCAAAGCTCTCTTCACCTTCATTGTTCTGGTTCCAAATGTAATTCAAGTTTTCACTTGCAAGACTTTCCGCATGCACCGATAAATTTATGGTTTCACTTCTTTTAACATGAAACTCTTGAAAATCATTATCGACTGTAATTGTTTGAGGCCTTTCGATATACACTCGTACTAATGCTGTATCACGGCTTATGCTATCTGACACGCTCACATCAAACTCTAAAATTATTCGACTATTCTCAGTAAATGCTTCAATTGGAATCACACTTAAGTCAATCGATTGAGCTTCCCCCTCAAGCACTCCAAGGTCTAAGTCAAAGGTGCTATCTCCATTTATATTTTGTTCCCACTGAACACTTACATCCTCGTCAAGCATACTGGTAGCTATTACTGATAGACTAATACTTTCTCCAAACTCAGCATTAAACTCCTGAAAATCTTCCTCAATTATTATGGTTTGAGGTTTTGAAATATAAACACGCTGAAATTGTTCTGTTGAGAAAACATTATCAGATGCCTGAACTTCAAAGCTAACAATCACGCGCTCTTTTCCTGAAAATGCCTCAAGCGGAATTAACGTACTGTCGAAAGAATAACTATTACCCACTTTTGATGGTAAACCAATAAACAATGATTCTTCACTATCAAAATCAAGTTCTTCCCATCGATAGTTGATAGCGTCATCATCAACATCTCGAGCTTCTGCCGACAAAATAATCTCATCACCGTAATTAAAATCTAGATCCAAAGACCTTTGTTCAAATTTAGGGGCATGGTTATCCAACTGAACCAATTGGATTGAAACAACATCCTCTACACTCGAATGTCCATCCGACACTGTCACCTTGAATTCAGCGACTTCATCTCTTTCAACGAGTGGTGCCTGGAGCTCTATTTTTTTCACATTTAACGCTGAATTGAATAAAAACTGAGGTCCCGACAACTGTTGCCACTGAAAAGTAAGCGGATCATTTTCGGGATCGAAAGCAAATACATCTAGTGTAGCTTCCCCACCGTCGAATAACCGGAAGTTGCCTTCGCCTGAAATTATTGGAGCATGATTAATACCTTGTGAGTCAAAGTCTCCCATGCTTCCTTTACAAATTGGAGAAGCTTCTACGCCTGTCTCAGATATTAAAACTTCTCCGTAATAACAGGTAAGAGATAAAGCATTATTACTGATCAACTCGCCAACTTGGCTCACTAACTCATCGATTGAGACAGACAAAGACAATTCATCATTTGCGATAACCGAGTCATTTGCCGAGCAAGCGAAGCGTCGAATTTTACTCACGAACTCAGTCTGACATTCGAATGTTAAATCTTCAATATTCGAGAATGCCTCAACAATGTCATCAAACTCGATAATATTCATTTCTGTAGTTGGAGCCCAAGGTGTATTAACATCCCACCATAGCTCTTGACTACTATAAAGAGCATCCATGTAGGCTTGGAACTGTGTATTAAGATTGGCATTTACAGCTATTTGCTGCATAAGCTGATTATACTTTTCGATATTATTGGTTTGAATAGCCTTTAATATTTGACTGTGCAATTCATTTGCATGTTCATATAAAAAGGAATGCAACAAAGACGCATATCGGTAGACCGTAAATCCACTTTTTTCGTTTACGATTTCACTAATCGACATACGCTCTCCAGCTTCGCTGGCAACGCGTCCAATAATATTGCTTCGAATTTTTACCCCTTGACTAGCAGTACTTCCGGAGATGAATTCAGCAAGACCTTCGGAATACCAATGCTCGTGTGGGCTTGAGTAAAAGTCACCTTCGCCCCAAAGTCCGTGAATTTGATATCGTCCGTCCAGATAATGAACATATTCGTGACGAAACAGTTCTTCAAGACTTAAAAAGCTTTCTTCTTCAGTTCGTTCATAGGTATAGAACGTAGCGTCTTTCTCAATATAAATCCCGCCGTTATCAGTTCCGAGGTTAAACAAAAATCGTTGATAGCGCTCGTAATTATTGCGAGAGTCAGCAATAAACATTGTAAGTACCGATGCGCTATCTTCTGGCGTTGGCGTCAAGTTCTTAGTAATACGATGAAACTGCGCTTTGACTTGTTTGCTTGCGTTGTATAATAACTCTACTCTTGCTTTATCTAATCCTGTACGTACTACAAACCGACCATCGTCAAAACTGTAAGTAAAAGGAAAGGCCTTATTTAAAACTTCATTTCGATAAGTAGATTCACAATATTTAGGCGCAACGTCGGCACAATTTTGCTGAAAGTAATAGTTGTCGATTAGTGTAAAAAACCATTCACTGTCTACTGGGTAATAATCAAGCGCCAATATAAATTCGCTTTTAACCTGCTCATAGAGGTCTTCAAACCGAAACAACTCTCCCATTAAATATAGTGGCGCATGAGGAATGTAGTCAACTAAACCTAGCGTACTTCGATCACTGCTCCAATAACGAAGTCGCTCAAAAAATGCAGAATCATCCAAAATAAGTTGAGTTAAGGCCGATTTATCCTCCGATGAAGTGCGCGAGAAAACATCAAAAATCCGCCAAACATTTGCCAACCACTGTTTATCGTAACGAGCATCATTTTGTATTGTATCCAGCATCTGCATTAACTCAGAGAATAATGAAGTATGAAAATACTCGTTATAAATAAGGTACAACCACTCATAAACCACTTCTTCTTTATGATAGTCGGTTTCAATAATCATTTTTCTTTCGTCGAATATAGACTTTAATGCTTCAATAACGTTTGTTCTCAAAGGTTCACTAAACTCATTAAAATCAAAGCTTTCTGTTTCCTGGCCTTGAACATAAAAGCCAGCTCTTAGTGCTGCAAAAAGTTGAAACATACCTGAAGTTTCTTGTCCATCATATTGCCCACTTCGCTGTTTAATTAGGTCAGTTATAGCCAACATGGTGTCCATGTTATAAAGAGCCTTTGTGTCTTCGCTTAGTAACCAATACTCGCCCGATTGAAAACAACTAACCGCTTCATCAGCGAGTATTTCCGCTCTACTCATTCCACTTGCAGCCAAAGCACTACTCAAATTACATTCTTCGAGTCCTTGCTTTGCTATCTTACTTCTTTTCTTTTCAAGTGAGTGTCTAAAATCCTTTTTTGGCATCGCGCCAATCAATTTATTAACACTCTCACTGGAATTGTGGCTTTGTATTGTGAAATGTTGAAATTGAACGTCACTCTTTTCAATTGATTGATTATGGCTTATCGGGTGTGCTTTACTCGCGCCCAAAGCAGGAGAAAGTACTGCCATTAATATATATGCGATATACGCCTTTTTACTTCCCATAATAATTCCTATTTTTACGTCTTTAATTATTTATATTTAAGTCACTTTGCACTAGTAAGATAAGTAGCTCACACGCTGCTCAATTTCTATAAGGGTCAATCTCATTTCTGTCACGGCTATTCACAAGCGTATTAATAATTTTTTTATTTCTTGTTATCTTCGCTATATCGATTGCGGAAGTTCCATTATTATTAGTCAGAAATGGATCCGCTCCGAAAAGCAGTAATAATTGAACTATCGCGGTATCATTTAATTGAGCGGCATACATCAAAGCCGTAAGTCCTTCATCATTTTTAATGTCAACTTTTGCTTTATTCTCGAGTAATAGTTTTACAAGGTGATATCTTCGTTTCTTAACTGCGGCTATAAGAGGTGTTAAGTCACCCGTCAGTTGATTCAACTCGGCACCAGTTTCAATAATGCTTAAAACCTCTTCTGACTTTCCCGTATACGCAAGCAAAACTAGATCTTTTGATTCGTGACAGGCCAAAACTGTCTGAGTCAAAATCAAATACATTAAATAAAGAATCTGTGTAACGTAGAGTATTTTATGCATTGTTTTGGCTACGAATCTGTTTAGCGTAATATGAGCCTTCAGCTGCCATGATTTGATGTTTTAATTTCCTGTTGATATTCAAGCAGCTACAGTTAAATCACTTTGCTCATGCAGATCCATCAAGGCGACGTATATTTCTAATGCTCTGTTCGCCTCGCCCAAATTAGAATAAGGTCCATAAATATCCGATTCCCTAGTTTTAAAAAAAAGGCCCAATTGATTAATAATAAATCTAGAAGACCGACTGAGTGCCATATTACCTGCTTCTCTTTGCCTCATCTCATACTCCACTTACTTATGATTCCATTTGTTAATTTCATATGTATCACGTCACTCTCTGCGCAATTACATGCTGGACTACTGATACAGAACTTTTAATCACGTTTTGATGACGGCATTATTCTCGTTATTAAGTCTGTAGGGAAGAGATTCGAATTGCACTCAAGCGACATTTAATGTCACTTCAGCGACATTGATTATTTTCTTTATTATTCAATAACTTAAATGCTTACCATTGCAAATATATAACTATCAATAATGTAAACCGATTCGCTAAAAGTAACCGCGATTAGAAATAGTAAAAACAAAAAGTTGGAACAATACTATGAATAAGAAACCCTGCTATAGCAGGGTTTCTTATTCAACAACGGACTTCGGTATTATCTTGAGTAGGCGACCCAGTTCTAAAGTGAAATTTGAGTAAGTCTGGAGCAAAAATGAATCAACAAGCTAATTGCTCAAAATTTGACCTGGCGTTACCCCATAAAAAGCTTTATAGCAGCGAGTAAAATAGGACACCGACGAGAATCCATGTTCAAAAGTCACTTTTTTAATCGGATCGCCAGATTCTAGAGCTAGTTTTGCTTTTTTAAGTCGAAAATTACGTATGTAATCTGAAGGGCTTTGGCCAAGTAGCCCTTTTATCTTCCTTTGTAACTGCCGGTCACTAAGTCCAATATTGCTTGCAAGTGCCTGAGGAGCAAATTGATTGTCTTTGTAATTCTCTTCGATGATCGCCTCACAATTTTCCAGGAATTTTTTATCAACTGAGCTGAGAGTTTCCTCTTCCTCACTCTGCTTTTCAGCAGGCTCATTATCGCGATTGGCTGCAAACCGCATCTGTATAAGCTGACGTATAGAAAGTAAGTTAGTTATTCGAAGCTTTAACTCATCTTCATCAAAAGGTTTAGTTAAGTATTCATCAGCATTAATTTTCCAACCTTTCAGCCGCGACTCGGTATCACCACGAGCGGTCAGTAAAATAATGGGGATATGACTAGTCAACAGGTTTGATTTTAAGCTTTCGGTTAATTGATACCCATCCACTGTCGGCATCATAATGTCGGAAATTATCAAGTCAGGTATATATTGGGTTGCAACCTCAATGCCTTGCTGCCCATTTTCAGCCAGCAGTACATTATATTCAAGCATCAGAATATCCTGAAGATAATTTCGGATTGATGGGTTATCGTCGATGACTAAAACTGTCGTCTTATCTGCAACCATTTCATCCGTGCTCTTAGTGACGGCAGCATGAGTATGAGCCTCAGAACTTAACTGTGATGTTAGATTCTCAATTTCAATATCGAGCAGTTCATCAGTTTCAATGCGTTCCCCTTCAATCGAATCACGCGATTCTCCGGAGATCGTAAGGAAATGCTGAGGTAATGTTAAAATAAAACTACTGCCAACGCCGCAGGCACTTTCAACTCTAATATTTCCTCCGTGATACTCGACTAGCTCCTTGACCAGAGAAAGGCCTATTCCCGCACCTGTAACTTTTTCAGATTTATCATCCAGCACCCTACTATAACGATCAAATATCTTATCGTGCATAATTGGCTCAATACCGATACCCGTATCTGAAACCTTAAACTCAAACAACTCCTTAGAAATAGTCTTTAGACTAACATCAATACTACCGCCATTAGGAGTGTATTTAAGTGCATTAGAAATTAAGTTTAAGAGTATCTTTTGAATGGCGTCAGGAAGTGACTCAAAAAATATACCCTCATCACTCCTGAGGTTGATGGTAATATCTTTTTCTGCAGCTAAATCTCGAAAGTTAGTCACGTATTCATCAACTAATTGTGAAACATTTATCGATTTCTTTTTTGCCTCTTGCTTAAACCGAAATTTTTCCATGAAAATAAGTTGATCGACCATACGGAGTAGACGGTATGCATTACTTTTAATAATGTTCATCCGTCGACGTTTAGAGTCATCTTGCTCTGACTCTAAAAGACGTTTTAATGGCCCGAGAACGAGCGTCAGAGGTGTTCTAAACTCGTGTGATACGTTGGCAAATTCTTCATTTTTAAAATCAAGCAAACGCTCAACGGTTTTCTTTTCATGACTCAACTCGGCCGTTCTTTTGTTGACTGCTGCTTCGAGTTTCCTAGCTTTCTCACGTAATGCTCGTGAGCGATAAAAATAAATTCCATAAGGACCGAGTACCAGTAGCAAAATGTAAATTGTCTTAGCCCACCAAGTTAACCAAAATGGCGGTGCAATCGATATTTGAAGTTCTGTTGGCTTATTTTGATATCTTCCGTGTCGATCTGTTACATCCACTAATAACTTGAAGTTACCGTGAGGTAGGTTTGTAAAGGTGGCCGTTCTATTATCAGCACTAGTCTCTATCCACTTCGATGAAAATCCATCAAGCTTGTAACGAAAACCTAGAGAATCAGAGAAGTAATAGTCCGAACTAATGAATTCGAATCCAATAAAGTCAAAGGTATAGTCTAGCTTTAAAGCATTAGCGGTTAATATTGACTCGCCATTACTGATAGGCAAACTATTCTGAAGCGGAAACTCTTTATTTTCAATTAAGAACTTAGATATCAACGGAGAGCTTGCTTCACTTTCAGCTGTTAGCTTTCCTAAATTTACTCGGTTAAAACCATCTGTACCTGCAATAAATAGAGTGTTATTCATGGGGTTATAAAAACCCGCTTGAGTAAACTCTCCACTGAGTAAACCATGCTTTGACTCATAATGGCGCATAACACCGGTATCTGGCTCAAGACGAGTAAGCGTTTTATTTGATGTAAACCAAATATTTCCGTACTTATCTTCTTCAATACGATAAACAGTGTTGTCTCTCAGCCCACTCGTGTTACTCCATATTGATATAATTCCATCCTTATCAATTCGCCATAGTCCTTTACTAAGAGTTCCAATCCAAAGATCACCTAGCTGAGTGGATTTAATTGTCAAAATACTTGCATTGAGGTCCTGTAGCTTTTGACTTAATTCGTTACGTACAAACTCTTCCCTCTCAATATTGTAGACATCAACACCTTTCTCAGAGCCTATCCAAAGTTGATTCTTGTTGTCAATTTCCAGAGCATTAATCTGAAAGTTATGTAGATCACTATTGTTCAATTTAAAGTTTTTAAATTCATTACTTTCTGGCTTAAGCTTGGAAAGCCCAAACTGAGTTCCAATCCAAATGTTCTTATCATTATCTTCTTTTATAGCAAAGACATCTTGATGTACTAGAGAGTTTGGATTATTTGGTTCTCTTTTGTAATTAGTAATTTCTTTGGTGGCTTTATTATAACGGCTGAGTCCTGCTCCGGAGTGTCCTATCCAGACATCGGAATCAGTGGCTTCGACAAATATCACATAATTACTGGAAATTGAGTCGCCGTTTTCGGCACTTAATTTTATACATGTGCCATCCCTAAGGTTAATTCCATGAACGCCTATTCCATACGAAGCCACCCACATAACATCGGTATCACCATCCAATGAATAAATTACATTGCCACTCAAACATTCAGGAGTTTGGTATTGCGACTGAAATAAACCAAATTCAAGAGTGTCAAAAGCCACATAATTGACACCCGAAGTTTCCGTTCCGACCCATAAGACATTATCATTGAACAGCAAACTTTTTATATTGTTCGAAGAAAGAGAATGCGCAAGAGCTGGCTTGTGTTGATAAAAGTGAAAGTCTTGAGTTTTATAGTTAAACTTAACTAATCCATTAAAGCCGGCCAACCATAAGTTTTCATTGCCTGTGGCCACAACATCAGTAAATCGCTTGTCAACGTTAGTGTTAGACGAAAAATCATATTGCCGAACTTCCCCTTGGTCATTCAATAACACTAATCCACTACTGGTTGCCAACGCAAATTGGTTATTAGCTAACTTTAAGATCGAACGCACTGAGAAAAGTTTTGTCGACTCAATTACCTCAAACGCCGAGTCAGACAATGACTTTGACCAAACACCATAATTCGTTCCTACAAAAATCACGCCTCTTTCATTCACATAAAGTGTATACGGATAGTTGACTAAATCGTTTGCATTAATATTTCGATTCAAGCTAAACGATGTAAAACTGTTAGCTCCAAGTTCTACAACGGTTCCTGCTTTCGTTGATAAGTAAAGAAGGTCGTCTTTCAAGAAAAAATCAGTAACATTAGAATAATCAACATCTTGATTTAAAAATTGTTTCAGCTCAGTAAAATTATCCTTCGTCGCTGAATATTTAAAAACACCTGATTCAGTGAGTGCATGTAGACTGCCTTTATCGTCCCTATGAAGTTGAATTGCTTTTCCTTTATCTTCTAAATAAACTTTGACCTCGTAACCATCAAATCGGTTCAACCCACTATTTGTAGCAATCCAGATATAATTGAGCTCATCTTTTTCTAGATCGTTAACCGTGACTTGTGATAACTGCGATTTAAGAGCTTTGAACTTTAAGCTTGGCGTCAACTCAGCAGCAATATTTAACGAAGCGGAGACAAAAAAGACAAACCACACAGTGTTTAGTCCAACTCTGTTCTTAATTCTCGAGCTAGTCCAATATTTTTTTATTTGCCTCAATAACATGTATTCACTCTATCTATTACATTACTTAATAGTCTAGCTGCAAGTTCGTATTCAGCAATTAGATTTCGGTTATTCTATTGAAGATTTGAATTGCAGGTTGGGTTCATTACTGCGCAACAGGGAGGTCTCAATGGCCCCCAAAACAGGGTCTAAATCGGATATTATTCCATTATCATTGATGGATTGCACGTACAACTTACTGGTAACCCCCTCCATCCTAATCACACGACAGACTTCACGAATAGAGTTATTAAAACAACTCATTACTGCGTCTACCGAATTAAAGATGTAATGTGAGCAATCCCACTTGCAATATTAATGCGACTAATGGCTTAATGTTACAGTACATAAATTATAGTCACTAATAAGCTAAGTCATTGAATGTGTCGATTAAGCATGTTCATCGTGAACATGCTTTTAGATTTAGTTTTCGAACGTCGTACACTTTTCAGTAAGGATGTTGCAGCCTTTAGGTGGAGTCGGATTAGGCTTTAGTGTAATGTGTCTTAACACGGTAGCTCCAATTGCCTGGTTACCATTAATTAGTTCTCGGCAAAATTCAAACTTTTCAGAAGCAAAGCAAGTAGAAAGAAATGGGCGACTCTCAACCATTTCTAATCGATTCCCCATCGCATCGAATTCTTTTTCTGAACCTCGGTATGCTCGATATCCATACAACACCAAAGCAACTTCCCAATCCGAATTTTCACTTAAACTTTCAGCGATTAAATTGACAATTGCATCATCGGAGGTTTTTACATTAATACTGACGGGTCGATCAATAAACATTAATGGATTAGCATGTTGTTGAACTAACTGGTTAACTTCGTCTTTAATGTCTTCATTAAAAGCTGGATTATAAGCCCAAGAAAGACTTACTTTAAATGAGTCCTCAGGAGAAATATCGATTACATTGAACATATTGGAGAAAGCAGAGTAATCATCTGGCCTTGTCTCTGTAGGCTCAAATGCACTTAACTCTAGTTCCTCTCGTTTCTGAATATATTGGTCAAGAAATGCAACATCTTGCTCGTAGTTGTCAATTACCTTTCCAATTTCATTGACTCCAATTTCAACTCGTACTGTTGATAGTTTTAATGCTTTTGAGTTAAAGACTACATACACTAGCTCTTTTAAATTATAAGAGAAAGAATCAAGAAAGGCCTTTGACTCTGCAGCTCTGATGAAGTCATTCTCGGTTAAGCAAGAATCACACTCGATGTAAAGTTTGTCATTAAATGACGTGGAAGATGAACTTGTGGTGTATGAATAACCGAAAGAGCTAATCAACAATCCCGAAACTAACATTATGCTTTTCATTGCAAATCATTCCTTTTCGAAAAATCAGTAAAATTTTAACATAGCGAATTGCTATATATTTAGGTCAAATTCACACATTTTCTGTAAATTTGCAGCAAATCGCCCATTAATAGCGATTATTAGTTTCATGGCTTGAAAACGGAAAACGCCCCTATGTAGAGACGTTTCTATCATTTAGTTAGGTTAGAGACCTTTAATTTCCCTGTTTAGAAAATCTCGTAAATAATACGCACTGTGTCCTATCATTAGAAAAATTGAGAGAATTCAATTTTTCCACAATTATTTGTATATAAATTACAACCAGGAGGGAGAGTTGGATTTCCAGTGCCAAACACTCTAAGTCTAAATATTGCGTCGCCCACAGCTATATTAGTCCCAGGAATCAGTTCTCGACAAAACTCAAACTCCTCAGAAGCGAAACATGTCAAACTTTCATTATATTCATCAATTAAATGAAGCTGGTTCCCTTGAGCCCCATATATCTGCTGCTCATGAAAAACTAGATTAACAGCCCAGTCAGGGTTTCTACTGAGTGAAGTGGCTGACAGATTCACAACTTCCATATTCGGTGTAAGAACATTGATACTCAATGGTGCGTGTGTAAAATTGAAAGGGTTTAGATCTTGCTCTTTTATAATGTCATTAATTTCATCGCGCATTGACCCAACAAAATCAGGCTCATCAGTCCAAGAACGAGTGACGTTAGCAAAACCATTATCAAAAGTATCAACAACATTTAGCCAATTTGAATAAGCAGAATAACTTCCATCTGTTAAATAAAATGACAATGGCTCATATTTATATACAGCATTAAACGTACGCTTTTTACTCAAAAAACTTTCAAAGTAAGTTTTGTCGAATCGTCTATTTTTTCGCAACTTTGAACTAATGTCAGATAACGCATTGGTAACTCGTACGGTTTTGAAGGCTTCGTCAGTAGAGTTAACGACAACAAAAATCATGCTATCTGATACGTCAGTGTGATTTAGCTCTAAGGCAGCTGACTCAGCTTTTTCCAGGAAGTCCGCCTTCGAGTTACATGAGTCACAAGCGATGTAATAAGAACCTTCGCTTTTGTTGGCGGGTTTAAAGTAAATATCAGCAGACACTAAAGAACTAAATAATGCTACGGTAAACAAAAAAATGCGATTCACGGTAAAGCCTCATGCTTGTAAGTTGGCGCGATTTTAACATAGCATCTTGCAATATTAGTTCGGTAAAATTCACAGTTCCTATTCAAAACACGAATAATGTGACGTCGTCCACGCGCTATTAGGACTGCGAAAACAAATCTTTTTTATCGTTCAACGATGCACAAATTTCCTCGTCGTAGTTGAAAAGGACTTGCCACCGCAAAAACTCAGGCGAAGTACTGGCAGGTGAACAACCAGAGTGAATAATTCAAATGTACTGAATGACGACAGCGGTTATATCCGAGTTACGAATCAATGCTAGAAACCAGTGCCTACCTCCAAAAACACTTAAGCGGCACTCGAACTAGATAAAATCTTTTTGCTCCTATTTTCATTAAATATAGCAAATGGCAATTTTCCCATTTTTTGTGACACAGTTCTCATATACAATCCGCGTCGCTGGTGAAAGACGCCAGTTGAATAGACGAACTTAGGATGAAAGGAGATCAATATGAGCACTTCCAATAATCAAGATTATTCTATGCCGATCAGCTACTTAATCTTTAATAAGGGCCGAAACTGGTATTTAAGCCTTAATGGTGAGACCCGGTTTGGTCCAATTAAAAGCTACGCCGAAGCAGAAAAATACGCGAAAGTTTTGAGCACTCTCGAAAGCCAGCTTAAAGACGTTGCCTAAGCGCTAGGTTTATCGTATGACTTTTTTACTCACCGCTATTGCGGGACTATTAGCTTTTGTCTGTCTGATTATGGGCGGCGTAAGTCTGGTGCTTGCCTTATCGTCTAGCAAATACAGAACTTCTAAGATTATTAAATTTGCTTTAGCCGCTCTTTCGGCATCGCTTTGTATTGGTTTGTTGCTGGCTACCGTATCGGCATAGATTTCGAAGGAACAATTAACAAACTTGTTAAAACCCTATTTTCACTAAACTTAGTCACGTCGAGCCTATTCGGTTATACCACCACTTTAAATTCAAAAAAGCTCTTGAGCTGTTCCTTTTGTTCTTCTTTTTCAAATTGTTCAAATTTACTTAATGCTTTTTTAGAGCCGTAGCTTAGTCCAGACAAATCGTCTCGGTGAAGATTATCAAAGTCTTTTCCAATGGAATCGATCGAAAAAGACACAACAGATTCTTCAGAATCCACCACTTCAATC
Source organism: Gammaproteobacteria bacterium (assembly GCA_013373375.1). Classification (GTDB taxonomy): domain Bacteria; phylum Pseudomonadota; class Gammaproteobacteria; order Enterobacterales; family Kangiellaceae; genus Pleionea. The sequence goes on along the minus strand of JABXHY010000057.1, from coordinate 13,834 downwards.
TTTTCGACTGACTTAACCTTTCGATTAACGTTACGAATGTTTTCACGAGCATGAGGCCGGCTAACAATAAGGCTAGACTTCACTTCCATAAGTTATCAATTTTTCCGTTTACAATAATTCAGTTATCCAGAGTTCGAGTCCAAATTTTCCTTGAAAATCCTTATTCAACGTATTCAACAAATCACTCGACCCTATTTCGTGAGCGAAGATTCTCATATTGATATACTTAAGTCTGTGAACATTTCACGGTATTGACAATTAGGTTCAACGCCAAAAAAAATGTTCAAATTTCAGTCGCTTATTTGATTGACAATTGGCCAGTTAAAATTAACTTTTTACTTGTACAACGAGGTAACTGAGCACGAGCTACATTCGGGGAGATTTCATTAATATTCAGTTTATATTTGTTCATATATCAATGAGTTAGATGAACCTTATTTGAATATAAGGTTTGTCGTGATAACACCGATCCTAAAATGATTAGGGGCAGTAAAACGATCTGTCTAATATAATCAATAAAACAAGGCATTTATTAAGTGTGCATTATTTACAGTCGACTAAATGTTGCGTCTCGCATTTGTTTATTGACCAAAAATCATTCCATACAAAACAAACAGTGATTGTGTCTCACAATATTTGAGAACCAGTACCAAATTCCTCCTGGTTTTTAAACTTCTTTTTCTCCAAAACAAAGCGGGCTTTATCTCAATAACTGAATGTTTGCCAGACCTTGGTAGACAGTCCTTTTTATCCACCTTATATTGGTGCCCCAAAATGGATGCACAGTGCAGATCTAACCAAAAATAATGCCGTAACTAATACTAAAAAATGGATAGACTATTTTTTAATCGTTCCATTTCACAAATATATCAACGGAGTTGATTTCTAATGACAAGAGCGTTTGGCTTAGAAGGATTGAAGCAACAACAAGCCCCTTCCGCTTTCGAACTAAACTCGGGCTTTCGATACCCTAAAAAAGGCAATCCGTTTCGCAAAGAGCAAACTGTGTATCAAATAGATGACGAATGGATCTATGACTGCCAGAACCGAAAACTCTCAAACACTAAAAACCAAACCGTTAAACTTCGCGAGAAAACTGCTGCCGTTTTAAACTTACTGATCGAACGACAACATCGGGTGGTAGAAACACAAGACTTTTTTGAATATGTGTGGAATGGACGTCAGGTTAGTGAGAACGTGCTCAAACAAAGTATAAAAGAGCTTAGAACCAGCTTTAAAGACAATAAAAAACAATTAATAAAAACAGTGCCAAGAAAAGGCTACAGTTTACACGCTAAATTGCGCGTTCATGCCATAAACGACACTGTAACACCAATTACTGAATCAGAAAAACTCACCTTTAACTTGTCAGAGTCGAATGACAATTCAGAACAACCGTCAAATTCAGAACAACCGGTTGTAAAAGACTTACCGTTTAATCTGAACAACCATTACGAACCAAAATGTACAACCAAACAACCAGTCGACATTGAAACTCACCCAAATCTAAATCAATTTAAATCGATTATTAAAAGTCGGTTTTGGTCATTATTCGCGTTAACATTGGTAACGGTTTGGGCTCTGGTTATTTCTTATCAATACGTTAAAACACATCAACAGCTTAGTGATCGCACTATAAAGATCACAGAAATTCAATCCAAAAAGGACTTTTACCAGGATATATTGATTCGGTATCACGACTCACCCGAGCAAGACAGAAATACACTAAATACAATTCTTAAAAAATCAATTGGACAGATCGACGCATTTAACGGCTCCGATATTGAAAAAATAGGAATGCTGAATGGACTTATGGAGTTATATACCGTTGCAGGATTTTACGAGAATGCGCGAGTGATCGTTAATCGAATTGAGAAGCTGATTAAACTCGTGTATGGCGTGCATTCAGAAGAGCATATTAAATTAAACTTTAACCTTATCGATCTACTTATTAAACTTAATAAACGACAAGAAGCACTTAATTTATCACAAGCTGCTCTTGAAAATGTAATGAGCAATTTTGCGAGCAATACCTATTTGTTAGCGAAAGCCTATTATTACTCTGGAAAAGCTCATCTTTACTGTGTTGCTCCATTTTGTAATCGAGATAAAGTTTTATTAATTGGTGAACAACATACAGAACAAGCATTAGCACTTTTTTCTGATACGTTAGACCCAAATAGTATCGAAGTAGCCGACACAATTTGGCTACTCAACTGGTTTATTTGGGACGGTGATGAGAAAATCAAACTCAGTCAACAAGCCCTTTCGATATATCAAAATACGCAGGGTTTGACTCACGAAAAAACGGCGTCTGCTCTAGAGCAGTTGGCTCGTACGCTCACTTTCTGGAACAAAGAATGGAAAATTGGCGAACAGATGTTATTCCAGGCACTGGAAGTGAGGAAAAAATTATTTCCTGATATTCATCCAGAAATGGGAAAAATCCACAGTTACATTGGCGAACACTTCTTTATGACCGGTCAACTGGATTTAGCCAGCCACTATTTAACTCTGGCGATTGATATCAATACCGCGAGTTTAGGTGAAGGAAACTCTCAAAATCTACAAAACATTATGCTGATTGCCCGTGCTCAGCTGTATTTAGACAATACTGAAAGTGCCAACCAATGGATTGAATTAGCCTTTGATATTATCGAACGGCATAAATTAACGCCGCCTGATATCATTTTTGATGCCATTATTGTGACCCAGCTTCGAATTGAAACGGCGCTTAACCATCCTAAGAGCTTCGAAAAAATTGAGCAGGAAATACCCACATTAAAAGAAAAGTTCAAATCACCTAAATCGTTACTGCTGCATGAGTACCAAACTCAACTTCTTAAAATTTTTCCTTCAAATTTAAATGAGCACTATGTGAAAACCATTGAGCACATTAAAGAAAAGTGGAAACCCAGCAGTCGATATTTATATCAAACAGATCTTGAGTTTCTAAAAAAACGAGCGCTGGAAAATTGCGCCAAAATTAATCCTGAAACTTGTCCGAAGATTACTGCAGCTTTATCAACAGACTGATCTATTTGATGTACATTCATTCTTTCGTTATTACTTTGCGCTTCATTTTATGAGTTGAGTGAATCATTCAACTCATATTATCTCCCCCCACCTATCAGCCATATGGTTTGTATTAAATAACTTTAATCTGTCTATTAATCGGACAACTTGCTCAACATACACGCACATTCCGGGAAGTTGTCACAAATTTTCCGACGATTTACTCGTTTTATTTAGAATAAACCGCTCAGTTTCACTGTGAAATTTCAGATTTCACAAAGGTAAATTAAATTTCATGAAATATATTTCACCGTGATTTCATAAATTCACGAAGATAATTCGATTACTTTCTCCATGCATTTTGAATCACCGTCGAAACTGAAGTGAGTCTCAGCGGTTTTTCAAAAGGCAAAGAATCACACAAGCGTTGAATCAATATCATAGATTCAGAACAAGATGCTTATTACTTAAAATCTCTTGGAGAAATTATGAATATCAAACAATTACTTATGTTGACAGCCGGAGCGTTAGTTTCGACTTCGCTACTAGCAGGTCCAAAAAGCAATTCAATGGAAGATGCCCATTCAAAAATGGAAATACAGTCGGCCGATGAAGTTAATGTGATTAACGATTATCAATTACCGCAGTTAACCTCTTCAGGTAATATCGCGGGTCAAGGATACGCATCTGCTCAATCCACTTTCCCGGGTTACAGTGCAAGTAACATAAACGATGGTGATACCAACTCGACCGTTGGTGGAAACTACAGCTGGGCCAATGGCCATACTTACGCTCCCGATGGTCGTTTACCTAATTGGGTTCAACTGGCTTTTCGTTCAACAAAATCTTTTTCTAAAGTTGTGCTTCACACAAGTCGAGGCTATGAAATCAAAGACTACGACATTCAAGTTCGCAGTGGTTTAAACTGGATTACCGTCGTTCGTCAACGTGGCAACACCAGCGTAACACGTGTTCATACCTTCACACCGACTTCAGGTAATGTTATTCGAGTGGTTGCTTTACGTGGTCCAGACAATCAATACATCTACGGACGAGTAAACGAACTTGAAGTATACGAGTCTGCAGAAAACATGGCATTGAATGCGCGTGCTTCAGCTCAATCTACTTTCTCAGGTTACAGCCCAAGTAATGTTAATGACGGCAACCGAAATACTCGTGTTGGTGGTGCTTATAGCTGGGCAAATGGTCATAAATACACGCCAGACGGTCGATTACCGCAGTGGCTACAACTTGACTTTGGTCAATATAAGCGCATTTCAAAAGTTGTTCTTTACACCAGCTTAGGTTATGAAATCAAAGACTACGACATCCAAGTTTGGAACGGTTCCTCTTGGAATACCGTTGTTACACAGCGTGGTAACACCAGTGTTTCTCGAACCCACACTTTCTCACCAGTGTTTGGTTCTAAATTGCGTGTGATTGGTCGTCGCGGTCCAGACAATCAATACATTTACGTACGGGTTAATGAGTTAGAAGTTTACTAATCATTATCAATTGTTTTTAGATTGTTCTCGGGTCGGCTGCTCTATGCGGCTGACTCGATGACCCTTACGACTTTTTATTCTCCAACATTCTTTAGTTTCTGTTTGAAGATCCCTTTCCGATTTATAACGAATAAATGACCTAGAGAAATCCAGAATCTGTATTACAATAGCTGAATTATAGCGGTACAATTAATTCGAGGTTGTTCTTTCTTCAGTAACCATTCAATGCTCACTCATCATCATCGTTTTATTGCGCTCACCGAGCATTTGGTAAAGACTCGGAGTCTTTGGCGGCCATCCCCCTTTATTGAAACCAAGCTTGAATGGCAACACGCTCATACATACACACGGATAAACAACATGACGACAACCATTATTATTATCGCTTTGGTCTTCGCCTTTATCATCGGAGGCATGATCACACTGCTAAGAACGGCCAACAAGTATAAATTTCCCGATACTTATGACAAATCGAAAGTGGGTTTTGACGATGAGGATGACTGGCCGGAAAAAGAACCAGGTAAGACTGAAAAGAAGACCGAGGCCACTTCAGACAAAGTCCAAAATAACAACCAACCCAAATACTGATCGAGTCATCTTAAAGAGGTATCACTTAATAAGATGTAAACTTTTAGTAGTTATTCTGATACTTCACGTTAAGCAAAATGCGACCGTCATAAACAACTAAAATTTTAATGCTGTATTTTAGACACTCGATTTAGATGATGCTCGATAGACCTGTACGCAATTTCTACCCGCGTTTTTTCCGTCATATAAAGCGAGATCGGCTTGATCGATTACCGTCTCCAAATCAATAGCTGGCGATAGAAAGCTAATTCCAAATGTTGCGCTAATCGAAAGCTGCTTTCCATCGTAGTCAAATTCTTGTTCTTCCAACTTTTTACGCAACTTTTCCAGCACAATGACTCCGCCCTCAATTGCTGTATTGGGCAACATAAATATAAACTCTTCTCCGCCCCATCGAGCAACAATGTCCTGTTCGCGCAATAGCATTCGAAACAACGAAGCGACTTTTTGCAATACAAAGTCACCACAGTCATGACCATACTGATCATTAAATTGCTTAAAGTGATCAATGTCCGCCATCGCCACGGAAATAGCCGTATTGCTTCGTTTTGCGACACTAATTAAATATTGACTGCTTTCTAAAAATGACCGTCTATTGGGTAAGTTTGTGAGATAGTCGGTCGAAGACATTCGTTTCAGTTCTTCGTGGCTAATGATATTATCAAGCGCTATCCCTGCATAATTGGTAATGGTTCGAATAAAATCAACATCGTCATCACTGAACATATCAACTTTAACCGATTGGATTGTTAAACACCCAAGCATTTTATTGCTACGAGAACGAATGGGCAGATAGATCACAGATTGCATTTTCCCCCCTACCACGGGCTCATTACTCTGGCTTAAAAATGCGAATCGATCCGAGTATTGCCTAAGTAATATTTCTTCACCAATGACAACACACCAACCCGCAAGATCATTTTTAGGATCGATGTCTCTATAAAACAGAGGCATGGTTTGCCCGTTTTCCAGGGCGCTTTCAAACCTTATTCGATTGCTTTCTTGTTCTAGCACCCCTAATGCAAGTACGGTCAGGTCAAGCGATTTTGCTAAATGATTATGCAGTTGAGTAATTAACTGCTCAATGGTTAACGTTGAGCTGATGTCTTTCGCAATATCGGCAAGGGTTCGAATAGCTTTTGTGCGCTTTTGAATTTGCGCCTCCAAAAATTGACGCTCGGCAATAAGCTTTTTACGATGACGAATAATATACGCTGATATTGAGCCAACCAATACAACACTGTAAATAGTATAGGCCCACCAGGATAACCATGGTGGTGGAAGTACGGTTACGCGAATCGAACTCGGTTGTTCACTCCAGACACCATCATAATTACTCGCTTTAACTCGTAAAATAAAATCGCCACGAGGTAAGTTGGTGTAGGTTGCTCGTCTATTTTTATGACCAGCCATTATCCAGTCCGAATCAAAACCCTCAAGCATGTAGGCGTACTGACTTTCATTTGGATTACTAAAATGCAATGAGCTAAACTCAAAAGCGACCAAATTTTCTCGGTGAGTTAAGGTCAGCTCTTGAGTAAAACTAATCGCTTGTTCAAGCGTATAACCGGACTTAGCTTTTTGCCGGCCTATTGCAACAGAAGCTTCGCTTTGATTGTTCGCGGATGCCTTTATTCCTTTTGGCTTTTTATCAGAAGTATTTACTCCTGAATTGTTTACTCCTGAATTGTTTACTCCTGAATTGTTTACTCCTGAATTGTTTATCCCATCACTGCCACTTTCTGGTACAATCGGCACCGACTCATTTAGCAACAACATATCAGTAAACACCACTTTAGGTTTCTGATGTTCAACATTTAATTGTTCGGGAAAGAATCGATTAAATCCATTAATACCACCAAAAAATAATTCACCACGGCTACTTTTAAATGATGCTCCACCGTTAAATTCATTACTCTGTAAACCATGAACAGCATAATACGACGTAAACTCATTGCGCTCCGGATTGTAACGAGACAATCCATTATTTGTACTGACCCACAGATTATACTGACTATCTTGTTCAATGGTGTAGATAACGTTGTTCGGAAGACCGTCCGATTCATTGAAGTGTTGATAGTCTTCATTCAGCGGATCGAAACGGATCATTCCATTGTTCGTACCAATCCACAACAGTCCGTTGTGATCTTCAATGATCGAAAAAATCACTTCACTGCTAATGGTATCTGAATTTTTTTGATCAAAACGATAGCGCTTAAATTGCTGAGATTCCGGATCAAAACGATTCAACCCACCTCGAGTCCCAACCCAAATAGTGCCCCGCTGATCTTCAAAAATAGTTTTCACTCGATCGTGACTTAAACTGTTGGGGTTATCGGGGTCAAATTGATAATGCGTAAAAATTTCGGTATCGGGATTAAACCGATTAAGCCCACTGCCAATGGTTCCAATCCAGAAGTTTCCCTGGCTGTCTTCGGTTATCGACGATACAACGTTACTGCTTAAACTATTTCGACTTTGTGGATCATGTAAATAATGAACAAACTTTTCATTAATAGAGTCAAGGTAGCTTAATCCTCCCGGCGTTCCAACCCATAACCGACCTCGACGATCTTCGGTCAGTGCCAAGACGACATTATGGCGCAAACTTGATTCGTCATTTGGATCATAACGATACGCCTTAAGCATCTTCATTTTCGAATCAAATCGATTCAATCCACCTGAGGTTCCTACCCAAAGATCACCTTTTTGATCTAACGCCAATGAGAAGATGTTGTTATTGGTCAAGCTATTAGGGTCATTCGAATTCGAACGGTAATGATTAAACTGCTCAATAGCTGGATTAAAATAATTGAGACCACCGGCATAAGTTCCGACCCAAATAAAACCTTCATGATCTTCGGTAACAACATAAATACTGTTACTGCTTAAACTATTAGGATTGTTGGCATCAACGTAGTAACGATTAAATTTTTCAGTCTCGATATTAAACCGATTGAATCCATTGTTGGTTCCCACCCAAAGGATCCCGCGCGAGTCTTGATAAATCGCCCTAACAGTATTGTCACTTAGCGTATTCGGATCAATTGTATTAGCTATATAACGCACAAACTGATTTTTAATGCGATCAAAGCGATTAAGACCTCCATGAGTGCCAACCCAAATAATCCCATTACGATCTTCGAAAATTGTATTCACTTCAGTCCCGCTTAAGCTGCTGTTATCTTCGGGATGATTTCGAAAATGTGTAAACCCTGTTGTTTTATCATTCAGTCGATTGAGTCCTTCATCGGTTCCAATCCACAGATTGCCACGACTATCAGCCGTTATCGCTCTCACAGAATTGCCCAATAAAGCACTCGGATTATTCTCATTGGCACTAAAGTGAAGGAAAGATTCGGTTTCTGGCTCAAAGCGATTTAAACCTTTCGCGAAGGTTCCAATCCAAATGTGACCTTTTTGGTCTTCAGCAATTGCCCAAATATTGTTACCGCTTATGGAGTTTGGATTATTCGCATCGGCCAGATACCGTTTAAACTGTTCGGTTTTGGGATCAAACCGATTAAGTCCGCTATCGGTACCCACCCAGATATAACCCGCCCGATCTTGGTAGAGCGTTCGAATATAATTCGCCGACAAAGAAGCCGAGTTGCCTTCGGTGCGCTTAAACACCCGATAACTGTAACCATCGTAGCGTGCCAGCCCATCCTGAGTACCCACCCATAAAAATCCCTGGCGATCCTGTAACACAGCTTTAGCACTACTTTGTGGCAAACCGTCTTCCACCGACAAGTGCTCGAAGCGGATCGACGGTTCAGCCGCGGCAGCAACGTAGGCAAAAAATAATATGAGCGAGGAAAAGAGGTACCCTTTGGTACGCATTAAAGCAACCTGTTAACTCCTTGATTCAATTAAAGATAGTGGAGTATTAAATAGAGCACAAGTTTTGAGATTTCCAGACAACCGAAACGCACGTTAATAACGGCTGATTAATGAGGTTTGTAAGGGTATTTTACGAAATTAGTGCAGTACTCACCCTTCTAATCAAAGACGTGAGCCTGCACCTGATTCAATTTTTAAAATGAGTTAATTACTTATCTTCCAAGCTTTCTATGTTGGTTACAGGAACCTCTGTAGATGCAGCAGGCGCTTGACCAATAATTTGAAGCAATGCTGCAACAGCATCATCCACATCTGTCTGCTCTTTGTTATCGCCGTATTGATCCCATTTCAAAATCTTGCAGTCTTTATCCATGGTAATCAACGCATGTTCGTGCTGAACAATAGTTGGGAACATAATACCGAATTCTGGTATACCAACTTCTACGTATTCTACGTAGCGTAAACTAACTGTGTCTCGATCGATTCGAGCAGCATGATTAATATGAAGCGACAAATCTAAAATTTGAAACGCACCTTCCCAAAAGTTTGTTCCATCGATAACCGTGTTAGTATCAACACCATTATGCAACTTTACAAACTCAGGATTGTATCCAGCGGTTGCACACTCGGCATCTTCGTTTCCTTTAGTAACACAGGTAAGCGTTTTTTTAAGCGCTGTCATAGGTGTTTTGCAATATTTTCCGTAGCCACTTGCGAAAGCTGATTGTGATAAGCCAATTAAAATAAGTGCGAGACCCAAAGTTGTTGTTTTTACGTTTTTTATCATTATATGACACCATGTGAATATTTAATTGATTGTTATGACTGCCTTACACACCTGATATTAATTGCGGCTTAAAGCCTAAAATTCAGGAAGTTAAAGGCCGAGCAATTATAAAATTCAAAGTTGGCGTGTAAATGAATATTAATGTGAATAATGCCAGTCGAATTAGCAGGTTTTTACAATAATAAGAAAAGTGATGCTCGGTGTTTTGTACCACCAAGCTTGCATGCAGATTAAGCCAAACTCTTTGTCATCAAACCCTTTGTCACCACACTCTTTGTCACCAAACTCTTTGTCACCACACTAGCCTGTAAAGCCTTAATGATAATTCCAATGCAAAATTAATCATCTTCTTTCGACTCATAGTTCTCCTCTTCAAATCGCGGAGAACAAATCGCATGAAATATTAGGTCTACTGTGCCTATGTTAGTGATTCGCTGCCAATGCTGTTCTGGAATAATAACGACATCGCCAGCTGCAACTTTGGAAGATGATAAGCCCTCCACTTCAACCAGGCCCTCGCCGCCCAAAATAATATAACGCTCTACCGTATTTTTTAACTTGTGCCATTGTGTTGTGACACCGGGACTGACTCTGGCTTGTGCGATGGATACATCAGGATCCGCTTCGGAGTTAGACAGTTCGTTAATAAAGCAACCTTCTTTAAAGTAATATTCGCGAGTTTGATCAAAATTTATAATCGTTGCTTGTGTCATTGCGGAAGTTCCAATCGATGTTGTCGATGAGGTTATAGGTATCAATCCAGTATAAACAATTTTTATATTTTTTTACATTGAGTGTCAGTTGTCACCCATTCTTTTTCAATATCGCCATTGACGATTTATCGAGTGACCAGCCCCAATAATTAATAAGGAATTCAAATATCTTTAAACACGCAGCACAATATTCGAGACAAGCCGCGTGATTATTTGAGATGTTTTTATTTCTTAATTTAGTGAATTACATTCTTAACTATTGCTAAATTATTCAATTGAGATAAATCATTTAATTATTTAAATGTAAGCTTGTTTCAATTACTTTATTTTTCTATTATGCCCGCGTTGATGCATAAGGGTTGTTGCACCAACATCGTGTTAAAGGTAGACACGGCTTTTCAGGCTATGGATAAGCGATTTACTTTTTTACAAGTCTTTCCCAGTCCAATTCACCGTAATTTACACTTCACTCATTTGAGGTATTGCGTAGCCGTGTCTTAATTTTAAAATTCGTTTCAAGGAGAACAAAATGAGGTTAGGCAAACCCTTTGGTATTTTTATTGCCAGCTCCATGTTATTAGCTTCAAGTCAGATCGTATTTGCTAAAAAAACTGGTGAGCATAATTTATTCGAGTATTCTAATATTTCGACTAAATCTTTACAGCAAACTGATAATGAAATTTTAAAAGAAGTTCAATCAAGTCCACTTTATAAAAGTGTTAATGCTATTCAACCCGACATAAAGGGTTTAAGCGAAGCTGATAATGTTAGCTTTACATTACCAGACGGCACGAGGTTGGAGTTTGATCAAATTCGTACTGAGGAAAATGAAAACGGCCAATACAGTGTGTTTTTATCAAACTCAAAAAGTGATTACTCTGCTATTTTTGTAGTTGGTAAAAATCAACAACTGACCGGCACGATTCAATATAAAAGCCAAACGTTTAGTGTTAAACCGATAGGTTCTGATCAACATATTATCATGGAGCTCGATCACAGCGAATTCGTCGATGATGAACATGAGGATCTAAATGAAGATGTTTACCAGAAAAAAATACAGGAAGCGTTAAAACAATCTGACCTGCTTGATACCTTGTCGGACAGTGGAAATGAAATTACTGTATTAGTCGCCTATACAGCCGCAGCGGCCTCAGCCAGCAGCGACATAAATTCGCTCATTCAATTAGCGATCAATGAATCAAATCAAAGCTTTTCCAATAGTAATGTAAACACAAATTTTAAATTGGTTCATAGTTATCAAACTAACTATACAGAGTCGGGCAATTCTGCAACAGACGTAAATGCGTTTGAAAGTACCAATGATGGCAAAATGGACGAGGTGCACTCAAAACGTAATACCTATCGCGCCGATGTCGCTTTGTTAATCACAAACTCATTGAATTCCTGTGGTCGCGCGGCAACGATTATGGCCGATGCCAATAGTGCTTTTGCTGTGGTCAAGCGAAGCTGTGCAACAGGCTATTATTCATTCGCCCATGAAGTAGGACACTTATTAGGTGCGAGGCACAACCCTCAAGCGGATCCAACAACTTCCCCTTACGCTTACGGACATGGTTATTATTATCAAGCAGGCAGTTGGCGTACCATCATGTCTTATGATTGCCCAGGAAGTTGCACACGGTTACCTTACTGGTCGAACCCAAACGTTCAACGCAGTGGTGTTGCAATGGGTACCTCTTCGCAGAGTGATAATGCTCGAGTACTTAATCAAACTCGCGTAACAGTGTCGAACTTCAGACAGTCAGTAACTGGTGGATGGCGTCGCTGGATCAATAACTTTGGTTATGATGCAGGCGGTTGGCGTGTTGATCAACATCCACGGTTTATGGCGGATGTCGATGGTGATGGTCGAAAAGACGTGGTCGGTTTTGGTAATGCTGGTGTTTATGTATCACTTTCCACTGGTAGCGGTTTTACGTCACCGTCTCTCTGGGTAAATGCTTACGGGTACAGCGCTGGTGGTTGGCGAGTAGAAAAACATCCGAGAATGATGGCTGATGTTAATGGCGACGGTCGTGACGACATCGTTGGTTTCGGTAATGCTGGAGCTTATGTTTCTCTATCGACTGGCAGTGGTTTCACATCTCCTTCTCGTTGGGTCAACAATTTTGGTCATGATGCAGGCGGCTGGCGTGTCGATCAGCATCCAAGAATGATGGCTGATGTTAATGGCGATGGCCGCGCTGACATTGTTGGGTTTGGCAATGCTGGTGCTTATGTTTCTCTATCGACCGGCAGTGGTTTTACATCTCCTTCTCGTTGGGTCAACAATTTTGGTCATGATGCAGGTGGCTGGCGTGTCGACCAGCATCCAAGAATGATGGCTGATATGAATGGTGATGGTCGAGCTGATATCGTTGGTTTTGGGAACGCAGGGACTTACGTTTCACTATCAACAGGAAGCGGATTTACGGGTCCTTCACGTTGGTTAGATAGCTACGGATATAATGCAGGCGGTTGGCGCGTAGATCAGCATCCTCGAATGGTCGCCGATGTTAATGGTGATGGCATGGATGACATTGTCGGATTTGGAAATGCTGGAGCTTATGTGTCTTACTCGACAGGCGCAGGATTAACGGCTGCTTCTCGCAAAGTTAACTCGTTCGGATACAATGCGGGTGGCTGGCGTGTTGACAGACATCCACGAATGCTTACAGATGTAAATGGTGATGGTCGCGCTGACATTGTTGGCTTTGGTAATGCAGGCGCTTATGTATCGCTCTCAAATAGCAGCACTTTTACTACTCCAAGACTTTGGGTCAGTACCTACGGTTATAGTGCTGGAGGTTGGAGAGTAGAAAATCATCCTCGCATAATGGCTGACGTTGATGGCGATGGAGATAGCGATATTGTTGGTTTTGGAAATGCAGGCGCTTATGTGTCTCGTTCTAATGGTGTGAACCTTTTCGAGTAATAGCCTAGTTAGTTTTTATAAACTCTAAAAATTATAAGCCGTAAAAGAAAAGGAGCGTTTAAGCTCCTTTTCTTTAGCTCTACTAAAAAATTTTGATTTAGTATGTGAGATAGCTAAGCGGAAAGCGCAGTATAAGCCGCAAAGCCAATCCAACTTACAGCCAGCAATATCCATGGCAATTTATTTGAAGCCTGAGAGTCACTAACTTCGACATCAGTATTATTTAAATCGCTTTGCCGACTCTTTTGTTTTTCTTTTGCCTTGCGAGCTTTATCTTGTTCGCGCAATTTTGCTTTGTGTTTCTTTTTATAGTGTTCGATGCCTTTTTCAATGCCTTGAGCGATAAGTTTGGTTTGTTCTTTGGTTTGACCCGGTTTCTGGGTTGCTTTCGCTGCAGCCATTGCTTCAGCGACAGTCTTTTCTGAAATTTTCGTTTTGCTCATTCGCT
>JABXHY010000003.1 GCA_013373375.1 Gammaproteobacteria bacterium | reverse complement strand
GTACGTGCATAAAACGGTTTTCAAAAATGGTTTCGGTAATCGTTCCAGTGCCTTCGGCAACTGCATTTAAAGCGGTAAATTGTGCTTGCATATCCGTTGGAAATCCTGGATACGGGGCTGTTTTAATGTTCACCGCCTTTGGCCTCTGCCCTTTCATATCAAGTTCGACCCAATCTTCACCCGTGGTAATATGCGCGCCAGCTTCTTCTAGTTTTGCTAGTACCGAATCTAAAATCGCAGGGTCGGTATCTTTTACCTTAACTTTCCCTCGGGTAATTGCGGCAGCAATTAAGTAGGTGCCAGTTTCAATTCTGTCCGGCAATACTCGATAGTGAGTCCCATTTAAACGCTCTACGCCCTCAATAACCAGTTTGTCAGAACCGATACCACTAATTTTTGCTCCCATCGAATTTAGGCAGTTAGCCAAATCTACGACCTCTGGCTCTCGAGCAGCATTTTCGATGACAGTAGTCCCTTCCGCCAAAGTCGCAGCCATTAAGATATTTTCTGTGCCTGTCACGCTCACCAAATCCATAAATATATGAGCACCCTTTAAGCGACCATTACTTCTAGCTCTGATGTAACCACCTTCAACCGAAATTTCAGCCCCTAAAGCTTCCAATCCTTTTATGTGCAAATCAACTGGACGAGTACCAATTGCACAACCGCCAGGTAAAGAAACGTCAGCTTGACCATATCGCGCGACTAATGGACCTAACACCAAGATTGACGCTCGCATGGTCTTTACTAATTCATAAGGCGCCTCGAAACTATTAATTGTACTGGTATCAATTTCCACATTTAACTTTTCATCAATCGTTAAACTGCACCCCATTCGACCAATCAACTCTATTGTTGTGGTTACGTCATGCAAATGCGGTACATTTCCGACCGCTGTTTTTCCATCCGCCAACAAGGTCGACATAAGGATCGGCAAGGCCGCATTTTTAGCGCCGGAAATACGTATTTCTCCAGACAAAGGCTTGCCGCCTAAAATCGATAATTTGTCCATTAACTGCTCCGCTTTTGACCTTTGTAATAATAGATTCAGGTATTAACCTAAGTTCAGCTTGCTAGCCCTTGCCCATTCATCTGGTGTGTAAGTTTCGATAGAGAGAGCATGAATGGCACCACTTTTAATCTGCTCATTTAGCACTTGATAAACCATTTGTTGCTTTTTCACAGATCTCAATTCCGCAAAAACATCGGACACGATTCTTACTTTAAAGTGACTACCATCTCCATTAGCAGCGATGTCTGCCTCAGGAAACTCTTCTAATAAAAGCTGTTTAATTTCGTCCGGCGTCATACTAATGCCTATTAATAATTTTCAATGGGGCGTAATTTTGACTGAAGCAGTGATAGGTGTCCAGTTTGATAAGTATTTCCCTACGATAATGAAGGATATTAACCATAATTTGCCAACTCATAGGCAACTCAGTAAAACTTTGTCACGATTTGCTCGAGTTTTCTTCCGAAACTTAGCGTAAAATACAAAGAATGAATGACAGCGAGCCAAAAAACCACTTGATTCCTTTCTACATTGTCTCTTTAATAAGCCGCTTTGCGTACACTCGAGTAATCGCCTAATTTTATGATGTTTCAATATTTCGCGCTGGTCATTTCCGGCATCGCCCTACTGGTTTGGAGTGCAGACCGTTTTACCGACGGGGCAGCTGCATTTGCTCGAAACCTCGGGGTAAGCCCATTAATCGTTGGTCTGACTATCGTTGCCATAGGATCTTCTGCACCCGAAATATTTATCTCGTTAAACTCGTCACTATCCAATAATCCTGAAATAGGCCTGGGTAATGCGTTAGGCTCCAATATCACTAATATCGCTTTTGTTCTTGGCATTTCAGCCATGATTAAACCACTGCATGTCGAATCGGGAACTCTGAAGCGGGAGTTTCCAGTTCTTCTAGGAATTACTATCTGGAGCGTCGTGATTCTTTTAGATGGTGATCTTACTCCCATGGAAGCATGGCCACTGCTTATTGGAGTAGTTCTCTATGTTGGCTGGTTAGTTCACGTTGGCATGCGAACTCGAGTGCGCCAAGACTTAATGCTCAAAGAAATCGTAGATGAACTCCCGGATACTATGACAAACGGCAAAGCTGTCATGTGGATCGTCATAGGAATGATCTTGCTTCAAGTGAGCTCCAAAATGCTGGTTTACGGCGCTTCGAACATTGCACAATACTTCGGCATCAGCGACTTAATTATCGGTTCGACTATTATAGCCATTGGCACCAGTCTCCCAGAACTGGCAGCGTCTGTCGCGGGCGTATTGAAAGATGAAGATGAAATGGCGCTCGGTAATGTCATCGGTTCCAATATATTTAATTTACTCGCAGTAATGAGCTTACCTGGAGTTTTGGTCGGTATAGAGTTCGGTTATAACCTGGATAACGTAATGTATTTGAATGCATTACCAATGCTTGGACTGACTATCGCCATGGGCATTATGGGATACGGCTTTCGCGGACAAAAAGGACACATCAATAGACTTGAAGGCGGACTTCTGGTGTTCTTTTTTATCTCCTGGTTAATTTTGTCGGCACTTACTGAAATGGGGAAAGTCTAATCTTTCTCACTCCTCCTTTGTCTGCGAGGGACAGGAAACTGAGTTTTGGTTATACTTGTGCGCAAAACATTAACAATCGAAATAAGATTCTATGATCTCTAAGCAACGTTTGATCGAACTCGGTAAGTCAGTGGTCGATATAGAATTATCGGCAATTGATAAACTTAAACACTCTATCAATGAACAGTTCGCAGAAGCCTGTCAGTTGATCCTAGATTGCAAAGGCAGAGTTGTGGTGACGGGTATGGGCAAATCAGGGCATATCGGCTCCAAAATTGCTGCAACTTTGGCCAGTACCGGTACTCCTTCCTTTTTCGTCCATCCTGGTGAAGCAAGTCATGGCGATTTAGGAATGATCACAAAGGAAGACGTCGTTCTGGCATTATCCAACTCCGGAGAAACAGAAGAAATCACTGGCATCTTGCCGGTCATTAAACGCAAAGATGTGCCTTTGATTAGCATGACCGGAAGAAGTCACTCAACATTAGCAACCCTCGCTGACGTCAACCTGGACACCAGTGTTGAAAAGGAAGCTTGCCCATTAAACTTAGCGCCAACGGCATCAACGACTACAGCGCTCGTTATGGGAGATGCTCTCGCTGTAGCTCTTTTAGATGCCCGAGGATTTAGTCCGGATGATTTTGCACTGTCTCATCCAGGAGGAAGCCTCGGAAGAAAACTATTACTCAAAGTTGAAGACATTATGCATAAGGGTGATGATATCCCATTTGTGCAAAACACAGTTGTGCTTAAGCAAGCTCTGCTAGAAATGACACACAAACGACTAGGTATGACAACGATAGTTGACTCAGAACTTAAGTTGCTCGGTATTTTCACTGACGGTGATTTACGGCGCTCAATTGAAAAGGCTGTTGACTTTACGACAACCACTATTGCTGAAGTAATGACAAAGAATTGCCAAACCGTTCAACCCGAAATGCTGGCCGCAGAAGCGGTTCAGATCATGGAGAAAAGTGCGATAAACTCGCTTGTTGTCACCGATAAAGATAAACGCGTTGTCGGCGCTTTAAACATGCACGACTTATTACGTGCAGGAGTGGTTTAACAAATGAGCGCGATACCAGTTAATGCCGACAACACAACTCAATCAAAGGCAGAAAAAATACAATTACTTATTATGGATGTAGACGGTGTATTGAGTGACGGAAAAGTTTATTACTCAAATAATGGCGATGAATTAAAAAGTTTTAATATAAAAGACGGTTTAGGCATAAAGTTATTGCATAAAAATAATATTAAAACCGCTATTATCACTGGTCGACATTCTGCAATTGTGGAGCGTCGAGCAAATGAATTAGGAATCACTCATGTTTATCAAGGCGCACAAGACAAACGAGCCGCTTTTGATAAAATTCTTAATGACGAAAATCTGACCGCAGAACAAGTTGCCCACGTCGGAGACGATTTACCTGATTTGCCTCTTATGAAAAAGGCCGGTCTTGGTATTGCGGTTGCTGATGCGAATGCGTTTGTACGTCAAAATGCAGATTGGGTTACCAGTACAATTGGAGGCGCAGGCGCAGTGCGAGAAATTGCAGAACTATTGCTATCGTCTCAAAACTTACTTGAACAAACTTATAACAGTTACCTTCAATGACCTTACGACGCGTCACACCCTTTGCCCTTGGTGTATTAGCTATTGTGCTAAGCATTTGGACTTGGTGGAAACCCGCTAAAGATTATGACAAGCAGCTTTCTGAGAAAGCGCCTGCAATATTAATAAATTCATTTAAGCAAATTCAATTTGATAACAGCGGGTTAAAGGTCGCCGAGTTATCAGGCAAAAGCCTTTCACTAGACAATGAAAATGTGGTGATAAGCTCCCCGCTCTTACGTACTCAGTTTCAATCAAAGTTCTGGAACATCAAAGCCGTTACAGCTCATGCAAAAAAACGAATGAGAGAGCTTGACTTGCAGGGCGAGGTTTCAATTTTTTTGACTAATGAAAGTGACTTAATGATTACTACACCACAACTTCATTATTCATTAGCAAATAAATTATTATCATCGGATCAAACTGTCCAGATCCAAGACCCTCCGTTTAACTTTAATGCAAATGGTATTCAAGTTGATCTGACGAGCGAGCAATATTTACTTAGCGGCGGGATCCGTGGTGAAGAAACAAATTAATTGAAAGTTTCATATCACCAGTATTACGATAAACAATTAAATATCAGAAAATAAAAATACACTAGCGCTTATTACCGAATGATACATTGGCGTTATGGATACCTTACAATAACTAGAATTTTTATCGAGCATACATATTCAATATGGAACTAACTTTAACCTTCTCATTTTTGCAAAACTTATCTCGCATACTGGTGCTGAAATCTTTTGCGATTGTTTTATTTTTTATTACTCCCTCGGCCTCAGCAGAAACAGCAAAAAACCACAATCAGTTATCTTCATTTTGTACTAAGGCGAAGTTTCAATCTGAAAGTATGTCCAGCGATCGAAAGAAAGGAGTTTCAATTGCGTCTGGAAATGTTGAGCTATGCAATGAAAGCTTTATCATAAAAAGTGACAAACTGACGATTGAGAGAAAGCAAATGCAACGAATTGAAGCTTCAGGAAGTCCGGTGGTATTCAGACAACTCCATCAAAATGGAACTCTTAAAGCTACTTCGAGAACATTAATTTTAGATGAGTCGGCATCCATAGCAAAACTTTCTGGCTCACCCAAATTAATGATTCCCACTGACTCAGGTGGAGAAAGCAATATTGAGATTGAAGCACACCTATTGTCTATGAAATATAAAAACGGTTCCGGTGGTGTCAAAGGTGTATGGTTGGACGGTACCGGGTCCCCTGTAAAAATTTCCATTATGTCGGACAATGTTAAAACTCAACTATCTGCAAATAAGGCTTACTTCGACTTTGAGAAAAAATTATTAACATTAACCGACAATGCTTTTCTACAAGATGAAACAATAGAGTTGACCGCGGGCGAACTAATTTTTGATTTGAATAATCACCGCTGGACGGCCCCGCCAAGTAACAAACAGCGAGTAACCATTAAACAGCGTTTCGGAGATTCAAAATGAGTCAGTTAAAAGCTGAACACCTTGCAAAATCATACAACAAGCGCTTGGTGGTAAAAGACGTTTCTCTTACGGTCAATAGAGGTCAAATAGTTGGACTGCTTGGTCCTAACGGTGCCGGTAAAACAACCTCTTTCTACATGATTGTTGGATTAGTTCCTCAAGACACAGGAACTATTTCTATCGACCAGCAAGACATCTCTAACTTTGCAATGCATGAACGAGCCAACATGGGTATCGGTTATCTTCCTCAAGAAGCCTCCATTTTTAGAAAACTGACCGTTGAAGACAATATTATGGCTGTGTTGCAACTTAGAAAAGACCTAAGTCAGCAACAACGCGAAGACAAACTTGAACAGTTACTGGGAGAATTTCAAGTTGATCACATTCGACATAACCTTGGTATGAGCCTATCGGGTGGTGAGAGGCGTCGAGTTGAAATAGCGAGAGCGTTAGCCAACGATCCCAAATATATATTGCTTGATGAGCCATTTGCGGGTGTCGATCCGATTTCTGTGAGTGATATTAAACATATTATCAACCAACTTAAAAACTTAGGCTTGGGTGTTTTGATCACTGATCATAACGTTAGGGAAACCCTGGCCGTTTGTGAGCACGCCTATATCGTGAACTCAGGTGAGCTTATTGCCTCAGGGAGTCCGGAAGAAGTACTCAGCAATGAAACGGTAAAACAGGTCTATCTCGGGAATGAGTTTACACTTTGAAGTAACATTTGATTTACTTTTAAGCAGCAATCCCTTGAAATCAAACTAACCGCCCAAATGGTGATAATAAGCACGGAAACAATTCGGTGTTTTCATTAATTATTGCTATTATTAAATAAAGTCTTCATGACTCTATTATGGCTAAATAAATCAGGGTGAATTTATAATTTATCCAATGAAAACAATAAATAACAAGGCAATATAACAGGAATAAATGAAGCCCTCCTTACAGTTAAAAATTGGTCAAAGTTTAACCATGACCCCTCAGTTGCAACAGGCAATACGTCTCCTGCAGCTGTCGAGCCTTGATCTTCAAAACGAAATTCAAGAGGCCCTTGAATCAAACCCCATGTTGGAAACAAACGAAGAAGCTCATGAAGAGTCTGATGCTTCACACAAAGACAATCCAGACAATGGGCAATTAAATGATGCTTCGGAATTAGATACCGGAGAAGCGCTCAAGAGTGACTCGATAGACAAAGACTTAGCGGTCGACACCCAGTGGGAGGACTGGCAATACTCGCCACCCAGTGGTTCTAGCAGACCGGATGACGATCGTGACTTTGAATATCAAGGCGAAACCAGCGAGTCACTGCAAGATCACTTAATATGGCAGCTTAATATGACACCGCTTTCTGAACGTGATAAAGCGATTGCCATGGTTCTGATCGATGAAATCGATGAAGAAGGTTACATTCGAATCTCTTTAGAAGATATAGCGGCACAACTGAACGAAGATGGTATTGTTGATTTAGAAGAGCAAGTTGAAATTAGCGAAATTGAAGCTGTTTTACATTTCATTCAAACTTTTGACCCAATTGGGGTTGGAGCAAGAACTCTAAAAGAATGTCTCGAATTACAATTAAAACAATTTTCTGAGGAAGTGCCCTTCTGGCTCGAAGCAAAGGAATTAGTTGAGCAACATTTTGATGCTCTCGCCAGCCGTAATTTCAAACAAATTTTAAAACAAACAAAATGGCCCGAAGATTTTTTAAAGGAAGTGATGATCTTCGTGCAAAGGCTCAACCCTCGTCCAGGAAACTTAATTGCATCAACGCAGTCTGAATACGTAATTCCTGATGTATTTGTTAGTAAAAAGAATGGGCGTTGGTTAGTAGAACTAAATCCTGATAGTGCGCCAAAACTGAGAATTAACAGCAATTATGCATCTCTCATAAAACGCGCAGACTCAAGCTCTGATAACACATTTCTCAAAAACAATTTGCAGGAAGCAAAGTGGTTTATAAAAAGTCTTCAAAGCAGAAATGAAACTTTATTAAAAGTAGCTACCAGCATAGTGGAAAAGCAAATTGGTTTTTTTGAGCTCGGCGAAGAAGCAATGAAGCCATTAGTACTGTCTGACATTGCAGAAGAAGTTGAAATGCATGAGTCAACGGTATCTAGAGTTACAACACAAAAATTTATGCACACGCCAAAAGGTATATACGAACTGAAATATTTTTTCTCGTCACATGTGAGCACTGCCGCAGGAGGAGAATGTTCGTCAACTGCAATACGAGCGTTAATCAAAAAGCTTGTTGCTGCAGAGAATCGTCAAAAGCCTTTAAGCGACAATAAAATTGCAACCTTACTAAAAGAGCAAGGTATAAACGTCGCAAGGAGAACCATAGCTAAATATCGAGAGGCAATGAATATTCCTCCGTCAAATGAGCGAAAAGCATTGATGTAAAGTCGTTAAGAAAAAAACTTAACGAGGCTAAACCAAAAGTTCAATACGTTTTCTACACAACAGAAGGAAGTCGATTATGCAAATAAATTTAACTGGTCACCACGTCGATATAACAGAGTCACTGCGTAATTACGTCCATGAAAAATTTGAGAAATTAGAGCGACACTTCGACCACATAAATAATGTTCACGTTATATTAAGTGTAGAAAAACTAAGACAAATAGCAGAGGCGAAAGTTAATGTAAATGGCGGCGAGTTATTTGCAAATGCTGAAAATGAAGATATGTACGCCTCAATTGATTCTCTAATTGATAAACTTGATCGTCAAGTTATTAAACATAAGGAAAAGATGATTCGTCATCATTAACAATGAACTTACTTGATTGTTTAACGCCTGAGCGCACAGTTGTTGGCGCTCAGGTTGCGAGCAAAAAGCGCGCATTTGAAGTTTTAAGTGAGATTTTATCTCAGTCCAGTGAAAGTCTAACGGAGCAAGAAGTGCTTGAAGCACTGTTCAGTCGAGAACGACTGGGCTGCACCGCTTTGGGTAAAGGTATCGCAATTCCGCATGGTCGATGCTCCCACTGCGAGCAAGCCTCTTGCGCTGTTTTAATGTTGGATACTCCGATAGATTATGATGCATCAGATAAACAGCCTGTGGATATTTTGTTCGCGGTTTTAGTGCCGCAAAATGCTCATAACGAGCATTTGGAAACTCTTGCTGGTATCGCGAAATTGCTAACGTCGACAAAATTCTGCCGACAACTTCGCAACGCTTATAATAATCAAGCGCTATATGATATAGTCAAAACAGCCATCGTTAATTCAACCGAAGCACAATAATATTATGAAGCGAGTCATACTCAGTGGCCGATCAGGCTCCGGTAAAACTGTCGCCCTTCGTGCGTTAGAAGATCAGGGGTTTTATTGTGTTGATAATATTCCTTTATCGCTAATTCCACAGCTAATTGAAACTTTCGAAGTAAAGCACCAAGATCTCGCTTTGGGTGTTGATGCTCGCAGTTTTCCTGCCGACTTGGAAAGATTCGATGAAATTCTCGATAAGATCAGTGAGCAAGGTGAAAGCTTTCAAGTTTTTTACATTGATGCTGACGATGCGACTCTGTTGAAAAGATTCAGTGAAACAAGAAGACGTCACCCTCTTACGCAAAATGGTTTTACATTAAAGGAAGCGCTCGCCAAAGAAAGAGAGTTACTGGATCCAATTGCACTCTCTGCTGATCTATTAGTTGATACGACTTCAATGACGCCATACGCTCTGCGAGACTTTATTCGTGAGCGAGTGCTTGTTCAACACAAATCACAAATGGACGTTACTTTCCAGTCGTTTGGGTTTAAAAATGGCGTTCCCACAGATGCAGATTATGTGTTCGATGTTCGTTGTTTACCGAATCCTTACTGGGACGCAAACTTAAGAGGATTCAATGGAACGCAACAACCGATTATTGAATATTTGGACAACCAGATGCTGGTAATGGAATTATTTTGGCAACTAAAAGTTTTTTTGCACACTTGGTTGCCACGTTTCGAGCAAGACAATCGAAGTTACATGACCGTTGCCATAGGTTGTACTGGCGGTCATCACCGTAGTGTTTATATGGCTGAAAAATTATGTGCCTATTTTAAAAAAGAGCGACCCAATACAAAGGTAACTCACCGCGACTTGAAACATTAAGAAGGGACTCAACATGGCAAGTTTAAGTGTGTTAATACTCACACGTTCTATGGCAGGAAAAGAATTATTAACCGTCGTACGAGGACGTCACGATTCGATGAACATCGATTGCCACACGCTGACATTCAATCCAGAAGCAACGGATCAAATTGTTTTTCCCCATGTTGCAGGTCGAATAAAAAGAATTGATAAAGGCTGCGGCGTTGTAGTGCTCACCGAAACGGACATTACCCACTCCAGTTTGTTTGATAAGCTTTCGAAAGATCTGAAAGTCTCAGTAGTAACCGGTCTAAACGATGCCATGTTAGAAGCTATTCGCGACTGTGAAAGTATGAATATCAATCAGGCGGCTGAATATTTGGCCGAATCGGCCAAGCAAGGCATCAAGAGTTATATGTCGGAGTCTTATGCCCAGTCGTGAATGCACTATCGTTAATCCTAAGGGATTACATGCCAGAGCCGCTGCAGAAGTTGTAAAGTTAGTCGGCCAATTTAAAGCAGACATTACGATCGAACATCAGGGCAAAAAGGTATCAGCCGATAGCTTAATTCATCTCTTAACGCTTGCTGCTAATTGCGGTAAAACCATATCTGTCAGCACCAGAGGTGAAGATGCTGATGCAGCTCTAGAAGCTCTTACCAACCTTATCGAACAGGGTTTTTACGAAACTTAACCTTTCCTCATCGCGAATTAGTATCGACTATAATCTTAGAAACGTTATAATTCTAATCTTATAAGCTATTGTAATATCTAAATTTTATTAAATTGGGAACTGCCTTATATGGCTGAATCATACGAGCAAGAACCAGCTATCGATCATATCAAACAGCTTACTGAAGCACTTGATAGCGGTATGTTTGTGCACGTTCGTATGATGCTCAACGATATGCCACCTGAAGACGTGGCGCACCTATTAGAGTCTTCACCGCCAAGAGCTAGAAACCTGTTATGGAAGTTGGTCAATGTAGAGCGTGAAGGGGATATTCTTAACTACCTAAATGACGAAATAAGAAATCACTTCGTCGACCAAATGGCTCCAGAACAGCTTGCTCAGGCATTGGAAGGACTCGAAGTCGACGACTTAGCCGATATTCTCGGAGAATTACCCGAGAGTGTTTATCTGGAAGTAATGGCCTCGATGAGCGACCAGGATCGTCATCGCATTGAAGCTGCGTTGATATATCCAGAAGACACCGCTGGCGGCTTAATGAACATCGACACGGTTACTGTTCGTCCGAAAGTGACCATTGATGTTGTACTGCGCTACCTTCGAATGAAGGGTTTACCGGACTCTACGGATAGCATTTACGTTGTCGATACACAAGATCGCCTGCTCGGTGCTGTAAGCCTGGCAACTTTAATCACCAGTCGCCCTGAATCTATTGTGGAAGAAGTGTTCGACGGAAATGTTGTAACAATTGTCGCTGGAAAATCCGCTAGTGAAGTCGCTCAATTATTCGAACGACGTGATTTACTATCAGCTCCTGTAGTCGATGAAGAGAACCATCTGTTAGGCCGAATAACTATCGATGATGTCGTTGACGTTATTCGGGAGGAGGCAGAACATTCATTAATGAGTATGGCCGGTTTGGACGAAACGGATGATACTTTTGCACCTGTTTGGTCATCCGCCAAACGCAGAGCAGTATGGCTCGGAATTAACTTACTTACAGTATTAATCGCAGCACAAGTTATCGGTTTATTTGAAGACACGATAAAAGTTTTAACTGCCTTAGCAATATTACAGCCGATTGTTCCAAGTATGGGAGGCGTTGCAGGCACGCAAACCCTTACATTGGTTATTCGAGGCATGTCATTAGGTCATATAGTCTCAGGCAATAGTCGCTGGTTAATAATGAAAGAGATTGGTGTTAGTCTTATTAATGGTGTCTTGTGGGCTTTGTGTATGGCCGTGCTTGCCTGGTTCTGGTTTTCTGATAACCCTCATGCGACCACTCTCTCGATTGCGATCGCCGCTGCAATGCTCGTCAACTTAATGGTAGGCGTTTTCGCTGGCGCAACTTTGCCAATGCTGCTAAAAAAATTAAACATCGACCCGGCACTTTCAGGCGGGGTCATTTTGACTACCATTACTGATGTTGTTGGCTTTTTTACCTTACTAGGGTTCGCCACTCTTTTTTTCTAAAGGGTACCTTTTCTAGCCTAAACGTCCATGTTCCCGGCTTGAATGTGTATTAATCATCTCTATTTAACTTCGAATTGCTCTAAGCCTTTAAAACTTGATACCGTTAGCTTAGAGCATTCTTTAAATGATTCAATCTCTGTCGAGATCTTCAAACGTTAGATGTTTTATTCTCCCGCGATGGTCATTCCATCGATAATAATCGAACCACAAACCACAGATGCTCGTCTATCAAGATCACTTCCTACACAACGTATCGATTTAAACATATCAGCTAAATTCCCAGCGATAGTGACTTCATGCACTGGGTATTTTATTTCACCTTGTTCAACCCAAAAGCCAGCGGCTCCCCGAGAGTAGTCGCCAGTGACTATATTGACTCCCTGCCCCATAACTTCGGTCACTAAAAATCCAGTACCTAATTCATTTAGCATTGCCTGGAAGTCATTGTCTCCGTGAGAAATAAATACGTTATGCAACCCGCCTGCATTAGCAGTGGTTTTCATTTTCAAACGTCGAGCGGAGTAACTGCTTAAAATATAATCTTGCAACACACCATCGGCGACAATATCACGCTCAAACGTTGCTACTCCTTCATTATCGAAACAACTGGAAGCAAGTCCACCAACCAATCTCGGGGACTCATTGATGGTAATAAACTCTGGAAATACATCTTGACCTTTCGCACCAACTAAAAACGATGAGTTTCTATAGAGAGCTCCACCACTAATCGCTCCGAAGAAATGATTAAACAATCCTCTACTGATTTCAGGACTCATCAATACTGGTGCTTTTTGTGTTTTTAACTTGCGTCCGTTAAGTCGACTGATCACTCTTTCTGCGGCAACCTTGCCAACACTTTCTGCCGAATCTAATTTTGAAAAGTCACGAGCAAGTGTGTACCAATAGTCTCGTTGCATGCCTTGTTGATCTTCACCGATTAACACGCTACTGATGCTGTACCTTGTACTACAGCTATCGCCTATAAAACCATGGGTATTTGCATATACTCTGGCATTTCGATGGCCAGAAAATGAAGCACCATCGGATTGGCTTACTCCCTTAACCGCAAGTCCCGACGCTTCCGCTTCTAAGGCCAGTTGTTTCATCTTTTCCATTGACAGGTTTTCAGGATGATCCATTTCTAAATCAATTAAATCGGTCGCCATTAATTCAGCTTCAGCAAGTCCCGCATAAGGATCTGCTGCGGTAAATTTGGCAATATTAATTGCTGCCGCAACCGCTTGGTTTAGCGCTTCATCACTCGTATCGGTCGTTGTGGCGGTACCTTTTTGTTGGCCAATGTATACACTGATACCAAAACTTCCATCTTGATTAAACTCAACGGTTTCAATGTCGCCATTTCGTGCTTGCACAGAAATTCCCGTATCTTGACTCACCCCAACTTCTGCGCTTGTAGCTCCTTGTTGTTTAGCCAGAGACAAAATTCTCTGGCAAGTATCTCGCATTGCATTGACATGCTGTTTCATATCCATGCTGCTTAGAGGTGAGTTTACGCTATCAGACACAGTGTCTCCTTAGTTTTAAATTAGGCTTTCTGACGCCGAGTGACTAAACTTAATCATAACAATCAATATGATAACATGCTCTCATTATGATGGATTCCAAGAATTACCTAAACTTGAAATACTTAAATATGCGTGTAGAGTTTATAATCATTCACAAAGAATCAAGTCTATTAAATTGATGAAATCTTCTCTTAGCTTATTGTTAAGTTTGTCTGTTGCAGGTTATAGCACATCGCTACTCAGTAATTCTGACCTAGTCGATTCTGACTTGCTTGATTCTGACCCTTTCGAAAGCCTGTTAGATGAAGAGCTTCCACTGGTCTTAAGTGCCACACGCCTTAAGC
The DNA here is from genome assembly GCA_013373375.1 of Gammaproteobacteria bacterium. Lineage (GTDB taxonomy): Bacteria > Pseudomonadota > Gammaproteobacteria > Enterobacterales > Kangiellaceae > Pleionea. The sequence continues at coordinate 119,200 of JABXHY010000003.1, read as the reverse complement.
AGCCAAAAGCTGAAGCACCCGCATCCGTCACCGTTATTGATCAAAAAACAATTAAGCAGCTTGGTATTCGCTCGCTCGCAGAAGTTTTTCGGCTGGTTCCCGGAATGACAGTTGGTTATGAGAGAGGTCATACGCCTGAGGTTGGGTATCATTCATTAGGCGGAGAAAATAGCCGTCATTTACAAGTACTCGTTGATGGACGCAGTATTTATCAGCCAGCCTTGGCTCGCATTCTATGGACCGACTTACCACTAGCTCTGGATAAAATTTCTCGAATTGAAGTTATACGAGGAAGTAATACCGCTCTTTATGGTGCTAATAGTTATTTAGCGGTGATAAACATTATCACTTTTCATCCGGAAGATATGCTTGGACATACAGGCTCGATAACCCGAGGCAATCATGGTATTGGAGATGCCCAGTTGTCATTTCGAAATACCGACGATAACTTTGCTGTCGATATTACTTTTGGCCATAACTCTGATGATGGCTTCGAGGAAACGGAAGGCGGTACACCTCGCATCGATGGCTACCAGAGAAACTACATAAGCTCCGACTTAGTCTGGCACCAGAATGATAATGACTTTATTCGCTTTCAATTTGGCCTTAGTGACAGTAGTAAACAAGTCGACGATATCGATCCCAACGAAACAACTCCTTTTCACCTGGTTGACGTTTCAAACAGCTTTTTGCAATTAACTTCTCAGCATTTTTTATCAGCTAAACATGAAGTGAAGTTACAAGCTTTTGCAACTAATACGGAAATAAAAGAAGACTGGCAAACCTGTTCTCCAGCATTGTTTTTATCGGAAGAGCTTTACGACCTGTTTGAACTCAGTCCAACCTACACTGATGGAGTTTTTCTTCCTGCACTGCCCAACTTACCTCCAAGTTCAGGCGATCCCGATATCGACGCGCAAGCATTGTTGGTGTTGGACCGGCTTTCACAGGGCGGCGACCAAATTGTTTGTGGCTTCGCTAATCAAGACATTGACGAGCAGCGACTCGACTTTGAAGCTCAATGGACAGGGCAACTCTCGTCCGATACTCGAATTGTTGCTGGGCTAAATTATCGTAGAGATAAGTCATCGTCAGAAAGTTATTTTGGTGGACAGTCAACCAAAGATATATGGCGCAGTTTTGGACACTTAGAGTGGCAACCAGCGAGTCACTTAAGAGTCAACATAGGCGCAATGCTTGAAGATGACTCTTTAATTGGTTCTGTATTTTCTCCACGATTGGCTGTTAACTGGTTAGTTGAAAATAATCAAAGCTTTCGATTGATTTATAGCGAAGCAAACCGTAGCCCAGACCTTTTTGAAGAAGACAACAATCGAAGCTATTTAATTAGAAATACTACTGATTTGCTTGGCCAACCTGTCGAAGTTAATAACCAAGGAACCGACTCTCTTTATTACCAACATGCTTCAGCGCCAGGAGGGCTTGATTTTGAACAAATAACATCATGGGAAGCAGGCTGGTTTTATAAAAATTTAAGTTCTGGTATTGAGCTAGATATTAAATACTTTAGAGACGCGTTAACCGATATATTAGAAGGACGAGCACTTATTACTGGCAACACACTGTCTAACGATGGCGAAGTCGATCTTAAAGGACTGGAGCTCCAGTTGAATTGGGATATAAGCACCAAATTAAGATTTTGGTCAACGGCTTCAAAAATAGACGCTTACAATAATAGCCTCAACTTTTATCGACGAAGTGCCCCGAAAAGCACATTTACTTTCAACAGCTTTTATCAACTCAGTGATATCAGCAGCTTTACTCTCTCCTACTATCAATACGACGAGTGGTTCCGAGTAGACTTCGAGCGAGTTGATGCAAGTTTCGGACATACTTTCATGTTTGGCGATTATCAGCTCGATACAACACTAGCTATTCAACATAGACTCGATGATAATTACTTGCTAGACGACAGAAATGTTTATCAAGATCAGAACAAAATATACGCAAAAGCCACTTTAAAATTCTAATTCACGGATTTATTTATGAACAACCTTATAGATCGCGAGGAAAGCGACAATTTAGATGAAAAAAGCAAAACTCAGATAAAAACAGAGTTGGCAGAGATCACGGATTTTGGAGCTCACTTAGCAAAATTGGGCTCTGGAATAATCAAAAAGCTACCTTTATCTGAAGAAATATTTGAAGCCTATAACGAGCTCAATCGAATTAAAGGCCATGAAGCCAGGAAAAGACACTTTAAAAGAATCGGAAAGCTTCTTAGAAGTACCGATAACTTAGACGAAATTAAACTCAGCCTTGAACAGATCCAACAAGGGCTGGTACCGTCGAAGCAAGGTGAAGAGTCGCCATCACTTACTTGGTTCCAAAAATTAATCGAGGAGCAAGTTGATGCAGAAGCATTCATTCAGGAATATCCAAACTGTGATCGTCAGCAGTTACGACAGTTAATAAGAAATACTATTAAACAACCGAGTAAGCATAAACAAAAATTCATTCAATTCATTAATCAATATATTCAACAATGAAGTTAATGCCCATAATATCTAAAAACTTTTTAATAATAATTATTTCAGTCGCCATTACGTTTGCTTTGACTGCGTGTGATACCCAAGATGAAGTATCGTCTCCTAATGGATCCGACTCCTCTCCATCAGCTCCAGCGAAGAAGCAAAATGCGGTAAATAAAGAAAGCATCGAGGAGTTCCGAGACTGGAAAGCAATATTAAATAATGGAGAGATGCGTGCGTTAAAGTTGAAATGGGAACAAGAAAGTATGTTACCGCGTTCGGGTTCATCCGCGTTGTATCACCAACAGTTGTTCTCAGACTTTGCAAACGAAAACGGATTAACCGTAAGGTGGGTGCTAGCCGAGTCTTTGTCGGATATGCTAGAAAAACTAAAAGCCAATAAAGCGGATATTATTCCAAGACATCTTACCATTACCATGACTCGAAAAGATGAGTTTATTTTTAGTAGGTCAATTACCCGTGACCGAGAAGTGTTACTAGGAAAAAGTTCTATCAAAAACTTCGACCTTAATTCCACTAACTCACTATTGTTACCGAAAGCTTCCGCTTTTATCGATACCGCAAAAATACAACTTCCTGACTGGAATATCGAGTATCTAGCAGAATCAATGTCCAGTGATGATCTCGCCGATCAACTTCAGCAAAAAGAAAAGAGCTTTACTCTTCTTGATATGTCTTCCGCAGACACGCTTCTAGACTACCGAGAGGATGTAAAAGTCTTTCATAGCTTTAGCCAACCGACTGAACAAGGTTGGTTAGTGAATAAAAATAATCGACAGCTTTTATTGCGTCTAAATAATTTCATTAGTGCGCATCAACTTTATCAACCCATGGAAAATACAAGAACCTCTGACTTTTCGCTCATTAAGAAACAAAAGCAACCTTTAAGAGTTATTACAAGAAATAGTCCCGAGACCTATTTTTTATGGCGCGGTGAACTTATGGGCTTCGAGTTTGACTTAATGAAAGAGTTTACACGACGACATGATATTCCTCTTCAAATAATTGTTGCCGAATCACTAGAAGAAATGACTGAGTTATTAAATTCCGGAAAAGGCGATGTAATCGCCGCAGGCTTAACTAGAACACCAGAACGTCAGAAGGAGTTTCAATTCAGCATTCGATACAACCGAGTCGATGAGCTCTTAGTTTCAAATAAAGACGCTCCTCCAATTAGCAGTAAGGACGACTTGGTCGATAGAATTATACACATTCGAAAATCGAGTGCTTTTTATGAAACAGCTATGGAATTATCCGACAACTACTCCGCAAAAGTTAATTTTGTTCCAGAAAGCACCTCGACAGAAATGCTCATCAATCAAGTTGCCGAAGGTCAAATTGACTTAACCATTGCAGACAGCGATCTGATGAAAATTGAACAGGCGTTTCGAGATGAAATAACGGCGCCATTAGTGCTAAAAGAAGGTGTTCCTTATGCCTATATTGTCCGAAAAAATAATCCAGAGTTATTACAGTCTTTAAATCAGTTTATTGCTAAAGAATATCGCCAAACTTTTTACAATGTTATAAAACAAAAGTATTTTTCAGACCGAAAAAGAAAAGAAGAATATCGCGAAAACAGAGTAGTAAAAGGAAATCAGCTGTCTCCCTATGATGGGTTAATCAAACAATATTCTCAAGATTATGACTTTGACTGGCGACTGATCACTTCGCAAATGTATCAGGAAAGTAAATTTAATCCTAATGCAAAATCTTTTGCTGGAGCGCTTGGGTTAATGCAGGTTCTGCCGACTACTGCTTTAGAGCTTGGCTTTGACGACCCTGTAAATCCGGAACAAGGTATTGCTGCGGGTGTATCCTATTTAAATTGGACGATGGAACGTTTCGATGAATCATTACCAGTGCATGAGCGGTTGTTTTTTGCTCTGGCATCTTATAATGCTGGATACGGACATGTTAAAGATGCTCAAAAACTGGCAAAACAACAAGGATTAAATCCAAACAAGTGGTTTAATAATGTTGAAAAAGCCATGCTTTTGTTGCAACAACCCAAGTACTATAAAAAGACTCGATTTGGTTATTGCCGAGGTCAAGAGCCGGTCGATTATGTCCGTAACATTCACCAAAGATACCTGAGCTACGTTAATATTTTAAACTAAATGTATGAGCTGAAAAAAAGCCCAGATATTAATCTTCTGGGCTTTTTTGTGTTTGGTAAAACAGAGAACTTACAGACTGACCTTTAGACGTTTGACTTCAACCGACTTCTGCCAAGTTATTGCGGCAAGAATTAAAGCCATGCTCCAGATCAGAAATAATATCGTCATGATGTTCCAGTCCAACCGATAACCGAATTAAAGTATCACTGATTCCAGCGGCACGTCGTTGCTCTGGCTCATAAGGCGAATGCGTCATTGAAGCAGGATGTTGAATCAACGTTTCAGCATCCCCTAAACTCACTGCAATTTTGCACATTTGCAAAGAATCCATAAAACGAACCGCGTCTTTAAAACTGCCGTCCAACTCAAAGGCCATGACACCACCTGCAGCCTTCATTTGCGTTCCTATCAGATGATGTCCTTCATGCGACGGTAGTCCAGGATAAAAAACTTGCTTTACCATGGGATGACTCGCCAAATATTCCGCCACTGTCTGACCGTTTTGACAATGTCGCTCAACGCGCAAATGAAGCGTTTTTAGCCCTCGTATAATCAACCATGCATCATGAGGACTCATAACTGCCCCCATGTCTTTTAATGTTGTCAGCTTTATCGTTTCAATCCACTCAGCATTTCCGCAAACAATTCCAGCGATAACATCGCCATGTCCATTTAAATATTTAGTTGCACTGTGAACGATTAAATCTATTCCGTGTTTCGCTGGTTGCTGAAGAACAGGTGACATAAACGTGTTATCGACAACAGAAAGGATACTTTTTTCACGTGCTACTTTCGCGATCATATCCAAATCGACACAAACTAGATTTGGATTAATCGGTGTCTCGACATAAAGCATTTTGGTATTGGGTTTAATGGCACTTCGAACCGCCATTTCGTTACGCACGTCCACAAAACTGACGTCAATGCCAAAGTCTTTACATTTGTGCTCTAACAATGCGTAAGTACAACCATAAAGAGCATCTGAAGCAACAATATGATCCCCCGCTTTTACTACTGCAAAAATCGTTGCTGCAACAGCTCCCATTCCAGAGCCAAGTGCAACCGCGTCGTCTGTTCCTTCTAAAACCGCCATTCTCTGTTCAAGTTCTCGAACGGTTGGATTGCCAAGTCGGCCATAAATATAGCCTTGTTCGTCACCACTGAAGCGTGCTCCGCCTTGAGCGGTATTGTCAAACACATAGGTTGAAGTTTGATAAATTGGAGTGCTCAAAGCTCCGAATTGACCATCAGCCACTTTGCCAGCGTGAATCGTATTCGTTTCTATGTGTTTCGACTTCATAATCTCACCTTCTTTCGGGCGACTGCCCGAGAGCAGTCGTTAATCGTCTTCTAACTCCAGCACCATGCTGGCTTTATATTCTTTCAAAACCAAACTCGTGTGAAGCCTGGCAATTCCCGGCATGGGAATCAATTTTTGAGAGATAAACGCTTCTAATGCCTGTGTGTTTTTTAATACAACTTTGAGTAAATAATCGTACTCACCAGTAACGTTGTGACATTCAAGCACTTCTGGCATCGCGACAATTTGTTCTAAGACATTGTTGATATGCTGATGCTGGTGCAGCGACAAACTCAACTGAATGAATGAAAGCGTGTCATGTCCCGTTCGATGCCGATCCAGTACCGCGACAAAACGCTCAATCACACCGTCTTTCTCAAGTCTTTTAAGTCGAGTTAAAGTTGCCGGGGGCGACAAGTTAACTCGGTTTGCCAGATCGACATTACTGATTCGCCCTTCGTTTTGAAGTACTCTCAAAATCGCAATGTCAGATGCATCTAAATCGTAGACCAAATTTACCATACACACCTCTTTCGCTGAATATATGTTTGCCATATACCATAATATAAACACTATATAATTCAAAGAGCGCTTTTTAACTAATTATATTCAGAAGAAGCCTACTAGGGGTGGTTGAAAGCGAATAATATTTCGAGAGCAGCGCATCATCACGTGATATCTCAAGACAAACCGTTCAAAAGTAAGGTAAATTTGACAAGGAAAATTAACAAAGAGACAAATTGTCAATGAATCACCCGGATACCTCGGTTATAAGTCGCGCACCTAATTATATAAAAGTCATTTATTCCGGCGAATATCAATTAAAGGCTTTAGTCGACTTAGGAAAGAAGGTAGTGACTTGGGCACAACAACAAGGAGTAAGTGGCGTCATCATTGATCTGAGCGGATCGGTAGGAAAACTGTCCATCAGCGATCGCTACGAACTGGTTAATCACATGACCGACAGCTGGCCGCGATATTTGTCGGCCGCAATTATCGTAAAACCAAGTCAAACATTAAAAATCGCTGGGTTTTTCTGGGAGCGTATGGCATTGAGTCGTGGCTTTAAAGTTAGTATTCAATTTAACTCTATGAGCGCAAAAAAATGGATTTTAGAAGCAGTAAACACTAACACCATACAGTCCGACTACTGAGTACCACCCACGGTTAATTGATCAACTTTAAGCGTCGGCTGACCAACTCCAACAGGAACACTTTGGCCATCTTTGCCACACACACCTACACCAGAATCTAACTTTAAGTCATTGCCTACCATCGACACATGACGCATAACTTCAGGTCCATTTCCGATTAATGTTGCTCCTTTTACTGGAGCTGTAACTTTGCCATCTTCAATCAAATAGGCTTCACTGGTCGAGAAAACAAACTTACCTGAGGTTATATCCACCTGTCCTCCACCGAAATTAGGTGCGTAAAGGCCCTTTTTAACTGACTTGATAATATCCTCTGGCAGACTTTCTCCTGCTCTCATATAGGTATTGGTCATGCGAGGCATTGGTAGATGAGCATATGATTCACGTCGGCCATTACCAGTCGATTGTTGCGACATAAACCGCGCGTTGCGCTTATCTTGCATGTAACCTTTTAAAACACCGTTCTCAATTAGCGTCGTACATTGAGTCGGTACACCTTCATCATCAATCGCCAATGAGCCGCGCGAACGAGCAATGGTGCCATCATCAACGACTGTCACTAACTCTGATGCAACTTGCTGACCTATTTTTCCCGAAAATGCCGAAGAGCCTTTTCGATTAAAATCTCCCTCAAGACCATGCCCTACCGCTTCGTGTAACAGCACACCAGGCCAGCCAGCTCCTAGTACCACAGGCATGACTCCTGCCGGTGCATCAATTGCCTCAAGGTTTACTAACGCCATACGTACCGCTTCTTTGGCCAGATAGTCCAAGTCCAGCTCCTGACTAAGTGACAGAAAATTATATCGTCCGCCTGCACCTGCGCTTCCACGCTCTCTTCGACCACCCTTTTCAGCAATAACCGTTACATTGACTCTCACTAAAGGGCGAATATCAGCGGCGAGTGTGCCGTCGGTTGCGCAAACCAATACTTTCTCATAGACCCCAGATAAAGATGCCATAACTTGCTTAACATCTGAGCTTTCTGCTCTTGCAACGGTATCGAGATGTTCTAGCATCTCTATTTTCTGTTGCTCGGAAATTGAACTTAACGGGTCTGCAGATTCGTACAAGTCGGCCAACGATCCTGATTGCCAAGACTTAACACGACCACTTTTACCGGAATTCGCAATGCTTTTAGCAGCTAAACTTGCGCGCATTAACGCGTCATTTGAGATTTCTGCCGAGTAAGCAAAACCGGTTTTCTCACCCGCTAATGCTCTAACCCCAACTCCTCTATCAGCGCTATAACTTGCATCCTTCACAATTCCATCTTCAAGCGACCATGACTCATGCCGTAAGCTTTGAAAATAAAGTTCACCGTGATCAATGGTATGGGAAAACATTGAGTCTAAAATGCTACTGAGTTTCTGCTCATCCAGTCCGGCAGAATCTAAAAAGTAATTTTTTACGTCTTTAAGAATTTGTGTCATGAATATTAAAAACTCGTAAAGTTAGTGATTAATTTAATCTGCTAAGCTTTCATTCAATTAATGTATTGTCGATTAACGGTTTAAAGCGTGCTTTAGTTAACTTATTGTTTTTGCTAGTTGCAATAGTGCTTTCCAAAAAACCGTATTGAGTTATCGTTTTGATATCAAGGACGATAATCTTTATCTCTGTCTAATACAACCTGATTCGACAATGGCATCTTATCTCTTACACTTTTGACTTTCTGAATCTCGATTGTGGTTACTAAAACGCCCAGCTCTTTTTCTAATTCTCCCACGATCTCACCCCATGGATCCACTACCATCGAATGTCCCCAGGTTTCACGACCATTTTGATGCAAACCCGATTGTGCTGGCGCAATAATATAACTTTGACTATCAATCGCCCTTGCCTTGACGAGCGTTTTCCAATGAGCTTTACCCGTTGGAACCGTAAACGCAGAAGGCAATGTGATGATTGAAACACCGTTATTCCGATAATAAGTAAAAACTTCCGGAAAACGCAGATCGTAACAAACGGCCAAGCCTATTTTGCCCCATGGAGTGTGGATTATTGAAGGATCTTTGCCTGGCATAGTGCCAGCAGACTCAAAGTAACGTTTAGTCGTATCTTCTACTTCAACATCGAACATATGAATCTTATCGTAAAAGCCTTCAACATGACCATTTTCATTCAGTACCAAACATCGAGCAAAGGGCCGATTCTGATCACTTGAGCAAATGGGTATACTCCCTGCAATTAACCAGACTTGATTATCTTTTGCGACTTTCTGAAGCCACTCTTGAATAGGCCCCTCACCAAACGACTCTTGACACAAAAGTTTTGCTTTATGAGAGTGTGCCATTATTGGAAAGTATTCGGGCAAAACAACTAACTTAGCACCACTTCTCGCCGCTTGCTGAATAAGCGCTTCCGCGGTTTCTAAATTCTCAATAACATCCGCACTAGAACACATTTGAATACAACTAACCGTTAAATAGTCACTTGTATTCTTGGTATCTTGTGGTTGCTGATTCGGCATATTGATAAACTTTTTGTTAACTCACTTGTTCATATTTTCTTTTATGAGACTTAAACGTCATAAATTCGCGGTATTCAATTCTTTTAACACTCTCTTCTTTTAACCGTCATTTCTTTTTTGAACTTCTCTTATTGCATCTAACTGCTCTTGTGTTAACTCGACCTCTTCCGTCGACTTACTTTGTTCAATCACTTGGGGTTTATCCCATTTACCGACTACTCGATATTCAATTTTTGTAATAACATCGATTGCAGGCTCAAATAACTTACTTAACAGCCACACTATAACACCTGTCGTTGGCTCTACTGCCCAGCCAGCTAACACTGGCAGGCTAGAAGTCACTTTAGGAGACACCACAGCAATTTGATCAACAGTTTTACCAACCAAATCAAGTTGGCCGGTTAAACTTACATCGGCTGCCGCACCATCAACCAAAAGACTTTTTGTTTCGACCATTCCATTTGTTAATTCAAATTGTCCACTGATTGAATTAAAGAAAAATCCATCTTTATAAATATCTTCAAAATCAAGCGTCAAACGCCGAGTTACTGATTGCAAACTAAATAAGGAAAAGATCCTGGCACGGGCGTCGGAAACCTCTTCCAGATAGCCTTTATTAAGATAAAGCTTAGATTGTCCTGACAACGAAGCGACGTTGAAAGTGAAAGGTGCGCCAATCCAGGTTAACTCTAACAGTCCATCTGCAGCACTGTCTCTAACACCGACATTAAAAGCAAAATCTCTCAGTAGACGACCAAACTTGTAGCTACTGAAACTTTGCGAGAGCGATGTTTTATTTGTTTTCATATCCCATAGGATATTAAAGTTTGATGTTAATAAACCATCGCGCTCAATACTTCCCTCTAATTTCCAAGAATCTTTTTCAGAAGTAGAATTAACCACTAGTTTACCCAGATTATAATTTCCAAACTTACATTTTCCGCATTCCAATAGGATATCCGGCAAATCTGAAATCGCTTCTTTGATTAATGCTAATTCTTTTTCAGCGGCCTCTTTATCAGCAGCTAATTTATCAACATTTTGTATTGCTGAATTTTGAGAATTAACCAATTGTTCAGACTCTTTTCTTTCTTCATCAAGCATTTTATCTAACAGCGATTGAGACAGCTCGAATCTATCCAGTTCGATTCTCAAGGAAGCGTCTTCTAACAGATACAATCTCCCACTAGCTTGATCACTATTGATATTAAATGGTGTTTTCGAAAGAGGTGTTCCGTCACGTTCAGTCATAGTTAAGGAAACATTATCTAAAACGACACCTGCAAGCTCGATACCTTTAAAAGAAAATTTAAGGTTAATCGGAGCAGATTTATCAGTAATTTCTGAGTCCTTTTTAAAAGTCTCGGTAATTGTTAAGAGTTGCTCAATAAGATCTGGAAGAGAGATCAATGGTAACTGCCCATTGATTAACAGTGAGTCGCTTGATACTTGCATGGCTTGGCCTTCAGGTCCAATTCTAATGCTGCCTTGCTTAACATCCAGACCTCCATCTTTAGGAGTAAAGGTTAGACTTCCGAATAAATGATCCTGTAATTGAAAATTTAGCTTACCAAGATTTTCACCTTGTTGAAATCGCATTGCAAACTTACCTTCATCCTCTGCTACTTTTCGCATCGGTGCAGTGTAGTCAAACGCTATGCCTTTTAAATCTGAGTCGATAGATATATCTGTTTTCCATGATAAGCAGTTCGCAATGCATAACCAACCTTTGAGTTTAAATTCTGTTTGACCATAAACAGAGAGCTTATTGTTTGGAAATAACCAATCTAACGCAGGTTCTATATTTGATTGAGTATTCGCAATAAAATTCAAACGAGTACCAGACTCAGTCTTTTCAGTCGCTAGACTTCCACTTACTTTCCCACCAAATAGATTCGCTTGAATATTCTTAGCATCAATCGATTTATCAGAAAAAGAAACTGTTGTTTTTACATTTTTCAACTCAAGGTCTAAGTCGTTCAACTTAACATTATTATTATCTAGCACTAATTTGCCATCGACATCAAAGTCATTAGTTCCTTCTAGCGGAAACCTCATTTTTAATTGCGTGATAAACTTTTTATCAACACTTAATGAGTTCAACACAGGTTCTAACTCGTCATTTAATTCTGAGTTTCGAATAAACTCATCTGCGCTGGCAAAATCGGTATCAACCGCAAGATCCAACTTCAAAATAGGCGTTTCAGCTGAAAATTGATTGATCTCAGCGTTCGCTTTTAATACCTTTAGCTTTTGAAAACTTCCTTTATCCGCTGCTACAAACATGGCATCCTGATTAAAATAAAGAGTAACGTCTAACTCCTCCAACTTAGGGAAACCAGATTGATATTGATAATCCAAGTCTTCAGCTTTAGCCATTATTTCAAAGGTTAAGTCTTTTTGCTCTATAAAGTTTTTAACAAGTCGACCTTGTAAATTAAAAAAAGCATCCTTTAAATTACCGCCTAAAACTGCTTGTGATAAATACTCATTCAGCTCTAAGTACTCTTCTCCAACGGGTAAAAACTTGGGTACTCGTTTTAAATCTGCATTCAACAATTCAGCTTGAAGGCTGATTTCAGGATCAGACTCATCATGAAAATAAATATTCCCGGTTGCCATAATGGGTATTTGTTCTAACTCTATGTCCAGCTTACTGATACTCAATCGACTGTCTTGATTCAAAGAAACGAACTCACCAACTATATCTAATCGTTCTAATTCAACAGGCTCGGGAAACAATGAACCATAATCTAACAATCCTTTATCCGCGGTAAAATCAAATAAGACGGAATCTTCAACTATATTGATTTTACCGTGTAACGGTGGCAAAGCTGGTGAAAAACTGGTCTTATTTAACTTTAATTCGGCTACGTCAATAACTCCTTTACTTATATTCCAGCTTTCATTAAGTTTTAGAAGTGTTAAATGAAAATTCTTTACCAATAATTGCGGATCGGCTTTTAAAAACCACGATTGAAGCTCGTCATTGTCGATCAAAAGAGCCCACAAATCATTAAGCAACCCGGGTTCAACTTCTTGATAATCAATATGAATCATTGAGCTGGGTTGTCCCGAAACACTTAACTTTAAACCAGCGAGATCGATTTCGGTGCCATCACCGTCCTTTGCAATTAATTTTCTCAGTAAAAAAGCTCTTTCCTGACTTTCATTAGCAAGCCAACTAATTTGGCTGGATATCGATTGGTACTTAAACTTTTGTCGACCAATCTTAAAGTCAACTGGGCTCAGTGATAAATCCATGTACATAGATCGCCATTCATCGTACACCCACTCTGCCCAAACTTGACCATTTAATACACCCTTTTCGACAACCCCAGCGATAAACTTATCCATCATCGGAATTCGTGAAAGCTCAACTTCTTGAGCATTAAAATACAAAGATGCAGTTGAACCTGGACGTCGAGGATCGCCATCCAGTTCAGCAATAAAAGTCAGTTGGCCGCCTTTGTCTTGAGAGATAACGCCATCGAGTTGATGAACGTCAGAGAAATTTTGAATGGATAACGTCTGTAGAGAAAAGCTAGCTTCAGGAAAACCTTGTCGTCTCGTTTCCAAAGTAAAATTGCTAATTGCGACGTCATTTTGCCCTAATAAAACATCAACAAGAAAATCATAACTGGTGTAAGTTGAACCGGATGTCGACGTTGATTCAAGACTAGAAAGATCAAGAATAATATTACTGTCACTGACAAAAAACTCTTCCGTTGCAACGGTAAGTTGAAATAACGATTGCCAAATATTGACCGCGATAGATGCTTCTGCAACGCTAACTTGAGCCTCATCCCCTTGCCAGATATTTAATCCTCTAATGGTAACCTTAGGACCATTTCGAGCCCATTCTCCAGAAATTTGCTCAATGGTGACATTAGTCGCCAATTTATCGGAAAGAAATAATTCAATATCAGGCTTAATCTCATTGATAAACGGCAGCAAGGCTCTGATTAAACTGATAATTATCGCTAATGTAATAATGAAAGTAGCAAGGATTAACCAAATGCGATTAAGTAGTTTTGTCAGAAGACGGGAAATACGCATAACGGCCAATTACATCAGAACAACATCGAACTGTTCTTGAGGATAAAGTGACTCAACTTGGAATCGAATAGGTATTTTTATGAAAGCTTCGAGTTCAGCGACGCTGCTGGCTTCTTCATCAAGTAAGCAGTCCACCACTTCCTGCGAACCTAACACTAGTAATTTCTGAGCCTCATACGCTCGAGCAGCACGCGTAATTTCTCTGAAAATTTCATAACAAACAGTTTGTGCCGTTTTAATTGTTCCTCTGCCATCACACATTGGACAGGTTTCACACAAAATACGTTCGAGACTTTCTCGAGTTCGTTTTCGTGTCATTTCCACCAAGCCCAAAGTTGAAACTTCAGTAATGTTGGTTTTTGCGTGGTCATGTTCAAGAGCTTTTTCAAGTGTACGTAAAACCTGACGTTTATGCTCTTCATCTTTCATATCGATGAAATCAATAATGATAATTCCACCAAGATTTCTCAAACGAAGTTGTCTTGCTAACGCTGAAGCCGCTTCTAAATTAGTACGAAAAATTGTTTCTTCAAGATTTCGATGACCGACAAAAGCGCCCGTATTGACATCCACGGTCGTCATTGCCTCAGTTTGATCAATGATTAAATACCCCCCTGACTTTAAAGGTACTTGACGGTGTAATGCTTTTTGAATTTCATCTTCGACGTTATACACATCAAACAACGGACGACTGCCTTGATAGTATTCGAGACGGCTTTCAAGTTCTGGAACAAACTCTTTTACAAAGTGGTGTGTTTTTTGAAAAACTGAGTGACTATCAATCCGAATTTTTTCAATTTTACTGGCAACCATGTCTCGCATGATTCTTAATTCGAGACTTAAGTCTTCATAAATTAAGCTGGGCGACTTTACATTCGATATTCGTTTTTTAATCCGATCCCAAAGCTTATTTAAAAACTTAACGTCGCGTCGAAGTTCTTGTTCCTTAGCGCCTTCCGCAGCTGTACGAATGATGTATCCTTCTTCATGCTGCTCTTGCTCACTTAAAATATCCTTTAGCCGAGCCCTCTCATTTTCATCTTCTATTCGTTGCGATACACCTACATGCGCATTTTCTGGCATTAGCACTAAATATCGACTCGGTACTGTGGTGTGCATGGTTAAACGAGCACCTTTGGTTCCGAGCTCGTCTTTAATAACCTGAACAATAATGTCCTGACCTTCATGTAATAACTTTGTAATATCATCAGCACTTTCGGCGGCAACTTCAGTATTTGAAACGACTTCAGAAACGTGTAAAAACGCACTCCGTTCAAGGCCAATATCAACAAACGCAGCCTGCATACCTGGCAATACGCGCTTTACTTTACCTTTATAGATGTTACCAACCAGATCCCTACTTTGGCTGCGTTCGATTAAAAGTTCTTGTAACATTCCATTTTCCACCACAGCGACACGAGTTTCCTGTGGTGTAATGTTTATTAAGACTTCTTCGCTCATGACAATACTTCGCTATTTGTTGGTGCGTTCAACCAAAACCGCACTCCCCATCGACTCAATAAGTCTGATGTTTCACGTAAAGGTAATCCCATAACGCCGGAGAAACTGCCAGTAATCTGTGTAATAAATGATGCAGCAAGCCCTTGCACAGCATAGCACCCGGCTTTATCTAGACCTTCACCAGTCATCCAGTATTTTTCGATCTCGCGACTCGAGAGAACACGAAATGTCACTTCCGACTCTACCACCACGCAATCTGAATATTTACCATCGGTCATGGCAATACTGGTTAAAACTTGATGAGTATTACCTGACAATTGACTAAGCATCGCCATTCCATCTTGTTTGTCTGCAGGTTTACCTAACACTTCATCACCAATAACAACGGCTGTATCCGACGCCAGTACTGGACATTCAATATCAGGATTCACATCAAGAACAGCATTCGCTTTTTGAAGCGCCATACGTTTGACATAAGTTTTTGGGGGTTCGTTCGAAAAAATTGATTCATCGATGTCTGCTGGAAGCACAAAATATTTAACGCCTATTTGTTCTAAAAGCTCCCTTCGTCGCGGTGATTGCGATGCTAAACATAACTGTTCAAATTTAATCTTATCCATTGATAATACTGTTTAATTAACTTTAAACTGACGCCGAATATCACGTAGTAGAATAAATAGCCAAGGCCAAAATAGGCCAGAAAAGAACATCGGAACCCAGTATACAAAGCTCTTTTCATAGTTCATAACCAAACTTTTGAGTCCAAGTGCAACCAACATATAAATCCCTGTTAGCATTCCGATTACCAAGCTCTGTTTCCATCGAGGAAATAATCGAATTCGTTGATACAATAATGATGAAAAGTAAGTCATTATCGATAAACTCATCGCGTTTAATCCAAGCACATCACCTTCTATCGCATCAACAAACAATCCGACCATCATTGCCGTAAATATACCGACTCTATGAGGTAAAGCGATGGTCCAATATAAAAGCACCATAACAATCCACTTGGGCCAATAGACCTCCAGTATGCCAGGCAAGGGTAATATATCGAGCAACAGCGCAATGGTGAGTGATGCCAATATCACCCAGTAATTATTCCGAACATCAGGATTCATCGCTGCTCTCCTCGGAATTGACTGCTTCATCTTCGAGTATAGAGTTAGACTGAGTTCTGGGATCTCGATCAGGCCAAATCAGCAGGACCTGGCCTGTTCTGGCTAATTGCGCCTCGGTCGAGGCCTCGACTACCGCGTATCGCTTGCCCGGATCTCGCTCGATCTTAACAATAGTGGCAACAGGATATCCGTCAGGGAATCGTTCTCCGATACCTGAGCTTAGAATTAAGTCGCCAATTCTTATATCTGCTGTATTTCGAACGTATTGAAGTCTCAGGGTATCCACTTGCTGACCTATGCCAATAGCAATACTGCGCTCACCGCTGCGCTCCACTCTCACTGGAATCGCGTGCCGAGGGTCAGTTATTAATAAAACTCGACTTGTTAGCAATGAAACCGAAATGACCTGACCGACCACACCATCTGCGTCAAGCACAGCCTGCCCGACATACACTTCATCTCGGCTGCCTTTGTTGATCAGTAGTTCATGAGTATTCGGATCAGAGGCGACATTGATAATTTCAGCAACGAGTCGCTTGCCCTCAACCTTTTTCTCAGTGCCGAGTAAGTTTCTGAGTTGTGCATTTTCAGCTTTTAATGCGACTAATTTTTGTAATTGCGTCCTTAAAATAAAGACTTCATCTTTAAGTGATTGATTTTCCTTAAATAAATCATCCCGACCGCGAATTCTTTCACCACTCCAGTTCGCCAGTTCACCGGGCAAATCCGCCATATAGACCAATGGCGTCAGGAAAGTTGAAAGGAAATTTCGTAAACTGCTCAGGTGCTGTCCCCTATGATCAAAAAACATAAGGAATGCCGATAGCACTATTGCTATTAGCAAACGAGCAAAATGAGACGTTTGATCGACAAAAATCGGTTTGATGGCTATGCTCCGCCCATAAAGTTAAGACCTAGCTTCACTTAGGAATGCTAAGTCTTTGATTATAGATAGGATTTAGTCGAAAAACTAGTCGTGAGAAAAAAGGTCGCCACCATGAGCTTCGATGGTCTCCAAGACTTTACCGCCACCACGAGCAACACATGTTAATGGGTCTTCTGCAATAATCACTGGCAGCCCCGTTTCTTCCATAAACAAGCGGTCGATATCACGAATAAGTGCTCCACCACCGGTCAATACCAGACCTCGCTCTGATATATCAGCAGCGAGTTCTGGGGGCGACTGCTCAAGTACCGAACGTACGGCTCGAATGATGCCAGCCAATGGATCCTGCAAAGCTTCGAGGACTTCGTTGCTGTTAATTGTGAAACTGCGAGGCACACCTTCAGCCAAATTACGACCGCGAACATCAATTTCCATAATTTCCGTGCTTGGATACGCCGTGCCTATTTCATGTTTGATTCGCTCAGCGGTGCTTTCGCCAATCACAGTTCCGTAGTTACGACGAACGTATTCAATAATAGCCTCATCGAATCGATCTCCACCAATTCTTACCGACTCAGACTGGACGACACCATTTAAGCTCAAAATAGCGATTTCGGTTGTTCCACCACCAATATCAACAACCATGGAACCGCGTGCTTCACCGACAGGCATCCCAGCTCCCACCGCTGCAGCCATCGGCTCTTCGATTAAATAAACCTCTCGAGCGCCTGCACCATAGGCCGATTCTCGAATAGCTCGACGTTCAACCTGAGTAGAACCACAAGGCACACACACCAACACACGGGGACTCGGTCGCATGAAAAAGCTTTTATCGTGGACTTTACGGATAAACTCTTGCAGCATTTTTTCCGTCACTTCAAAGTCTGCAATAACACCGTCTTTCATCGGTCGAATCGCTTCAATGTTACCCGGAGTACGACCTAGCATCATCTTCGCCTCTTGCCCTACCGCCGCAATTGACTTGTTGCCGTTACGCTCTCGACGAATCGCTACGACAGAAGGTTCATTTAGTACAATACCGCTTTGTGGAACGTATATGAGAGTATTGGCTGTACCCAAATCAATCGAAAGGTCGGTCGACCATAATCCGCGTATTTTATTTAACATTATTGATTGCAACCCAATTTAGAATTCTTTGAAATTTTTTTTACGAAAGCACTCGAGTAATGAAATGTAATTGAGCTCCCTTTTGACCTCAAACTTGCTGACTAAATTCTTAAACATATGAATTGCAGCCAAGCGACTTTTCTCTGAGTGCTTTAAAAGCGCTTAGCGCGCTAATTTAGCAAGCACCTATAGTAACTGCAAGCAGTAGATGTGTGACTCAGGCCGAAAGCGAGAACAAAATTTGCCATTTATTCCCAGTAAATTGCTTTTTAGACGAAATTACATCCAAGTTATTTTAATCCCTGAACATCTGTAGTGCATCATTAATTAAGTTTTTAGCGCAAAAGTATGTAAAACACGCATTTGAGACCAGCCTTTTGCGCAAATTCATAAACCGAACGCTAATCTCATTCATGGCTATTTCTGACCAAATATCTAACCAAGATCACCAAATCCACTCCAAAGATAGCATCAACTCCTAACTTAGTTGCAGCCTTTATATAAGAGGCTAAGCTTTAGGAAAAGGTTCAATAATCGCGAAAACCTATGATCGAAGTAAAAATTAGAGTCCTAATCACAACCAGAAGTACTCAAGATAAAGATAGCAACCTCGTAAAATTATACTTTTCGCAGATTAACCTTGATACAAATGGGAGCTTTGGCGCTTAACACCAACTCTTCATCGACCTTAATGCTTTTAGGATGGTGCATTTAAATCAAATGAAGCGAGCGTCAGAGTTAACCGAGGGTTCGCTTCTGATGCAAGCGTTAAAAAAGAGTGTTGACGCTTTGAGTTTGGCTGATAAAAAAGCGGTGTTACGCGAAGTAAGATTAAAAACTGCGAGCAACTTATCATTATTTTTGTGTAGGCGCCGATTAATTGCGTTAATATTCCGGCCTACAATTTGAGATAACACGGTTAAAGACATTATTTAATGAATAAAACGATTTTTGAACTTACCCGACGGAACAGAGAGCTCGAACGCCTACTGTTTCGCGAAAAGGACAAAAAAAATAATGTCAATTATAAAGAACTGTCGAGCCAAGAGCTTTTAGGCATCCTTCAACAATTATTTCGAGATGTAATGAAGGCTTCGTCTCCAGAGGAGTCACCTCTTACCGATTATGAAATTGTCAGTGCCATCTACCAAAAATTAACCAGTGACCGAGAGTTCCATATTCCCGGTAAAATAAAAAGCAGCTTGCACCTAACAGAACTGACCTTTCAATACCTAAACGGCATCACAGAAGAACATGTCGAAATAAAACGCTTGTTGCAACTATTGGCACTTAGTTGGGCTCAACTTGCGGTGCACTCTCCTGAATTCTTACAAGTCACGCAGCACCCAGCAAAATTAGTGCTATCTAAACTCCTCATGTTAGGAGAATGTTGGGATCAGCGCAGCGGTAATCTAGCAAAAAAGCTACTCGATGGCATTCGACTTGTGTTAGGTCAATTAAATCAAAAAGGTGCCAACCCAAAGCTCTACGAGCAAGCCTCCAATCGAATTCAGTCGTTAGAAGCTGCCTTTAATGAGTACCGAACCGACCGCTTAAAGAAGATTGTCGAGGTTAAGCGTAAAGCCGAGCGAGAAGCTAAAGCAGACAAATTTGTCAATGACTTCATTCGAGAGAAAACCGTCGGTGAAGAGTTTCCGGTATTTTTACTCGAGTTTTTAGAAAACTACCTAAGTCCATATTTAAAAAGCGTGTTCATGGAAACAGGTCCCGTCGGGCAAAAATGGCACAACGCAATTGAAGACTGTGAAACTTTAATCTGGAGTATTTCTGCTCCTTACTCACAAAATTTTGTCGACGAATATCAAAAAAAGGTCCCGCCAGCATTAAAGCGAATTTATGAAGAAACCGACGCTCTATTTCCTGGCAGTGGAGGACTTCAAGATTTCTTTTATGAACTTGAAGGTGTTCATATAAAAAAGCTCAATGGCGAACGAGTCGACTTTCACTCTTTGATCACAAGTCCAATTTTTGAAGATCTCGATCTAGACGATTCAACGCCAGAACAAATCGACTATTCCGCTCAAGTCGACGGAATGTTAAATGACGATGACTGGTACTATCTCATACAGAAAGGTAAGCGCTTTCGTTGTCAATTAGTACCCAGAGAATATACGGCTAATTGGCTAGTCTTTGTTAATTTATCCGGTGCACTGATCGCTGAATTTGATATGACGTCGGCAAGTTTTCACCCATCACAATTACCATTAGTCAATATAGACTCTCACAACTATTGGCAAGAGCTGACGCAATACCAAGAGCGTATCATGGAAAGACGGGTCGCAGTCTTAGAAGAACAATACAATAAAGTTCAACAAGAAATAGCCGCTAACCAAGCTCAAAAACTAGAAGCAGAAGAAGAAGCTAGGCGTGTTATTCGTCAAAAAATTGAAGAAGAGCTCAGCAAACAACAAGATAAAAAACGTCGCTTGGAAGAAGAACGTGCGAAAGCTTTATCAAAAGCACGAGAAGAAGAAGCTCAACTTGAGCATAAAAGAATTGAAGCAAAAAAACTGGTCGACAGCCTAATGGCAGGTGCAATTGTTCGGTATACACCGAAAGATAAAAAGAGTCGTCGACTCACTCTCAGTATCATCTCAGTTACCACCAATAAATACATATTTACTGATCCACGTGGCCAAAGAGTGCTTGACCCGCAAGAAGAGCAACTGGTGGACTTATTCGCTGCCGACCAGCTCGAATTACTCGAGCAAGGAAAAGAGTTCGAAGATACGTTAAAAACATTAGTGGCGGGGCAACGTAAAGCCTTTAAAGACTAATGCTACTAAATCATTAAAAGCCTAAACACCTGCTATACCAAATACCTCCCTTAAAACATAACCCACCAGAAAAGCCAACGAGGCTGCAGCACCTCCTGTTAAAAGTGTCCCCACGCCTGACTTTAATGCGGGCTTTGCGACAATGCGACTTTTGATCGCGCCAATTGAAAAAAACATTACGCCGGCAAGCACTGCACTCATAGAAAACTGTAGATTCTGCTCAACTCCGGGAGTAAGAAATGGAATTAAAGGCATGGTGCCCACGGCAACAAAAGCTAAGAAAGTTGCAAGCGCGGCTCTCCAAGGATTTCGACTCGTTTTTTGTACACCGAGCTCTTCGGTTAGCATGGTCTCGATCCATAATGCTTTATTAGAACTGATAACCTCAACTATTTTGTCCAGCACTTCGCCCGAAAAACCTTTATTGCGAAATATTTGCCGAATTTCTTCTCGCTCCCCTTCTGGCACCTTTTCAATATGTTCCCTTTCTGTCTCTCTAAGTTTCTCAATATATTCGCTTTCCGTTTTAATCGACTCAAAATTACTGACAGCCATACTAAAGCCATCGGCGATTAAGTTTGCAAACCCCAATACTAAAGCAACAGATGGAGCGAGTCCTGCACCGACAACTCCTGACACCACAGCAAAAGTTGTCACACAACCGTCAATACCACCTAGTACGGCGTGAGAAACTGAGCTTTCTTTATTTGATCTTTTTAACTTTGCTTTAATAACGTCGGGATGGTGTGATTTAGTAAGCTCGTCATCGTTTTGAGAGTTCATTAATTCTCACTAGTTACCAAAAAATTAAATTTTAATAAATTAAGCGCTGACTAATTCTGAATAACCTTAGAAAAGTTTCGCTCAACATCTGTGAGCAACAAGGTACAAATTCGCAATGCGGCATCCCATTGCGACTGAGTTAGCTCTGGGTAGTCGTTTCGAACCTGCTCTGGAATCAAGCAGCCTTCCGCACTGTTAATGAGTTCAGACAATAAAACGCCAGTTAATAATCCTACTCCTTTGTAAGTATCACTGGCCACTACTGCCAGATTAGAAGTGCAGGATTGATTATCTTGGGTGTTAGAACCGTATGCGAGTATTGCTTGAGCTAAGGCGCCATTGGTATCGCAATTGATATCATCTTCAATAATCTTCTCAATAGCAGAAATAAATTTACCCATAATCATCTAATTAAGTCATTAAGGATAAATTTAAGGATAGTCTGCTCTTTAAGTTATTACACCTAAGTCTTCACAAATGGATTCAGCTGCAGCACGCCCTTCTGCGATAGCTGTAACCACCAAATCAGCACCACGCACCATATCTCCGCCTGCGTAGATATTTTTCTGTGCGGTTCGATACCCGTTATCTTCGGACGTTAAAACTGTATCGTTATCTCGATACTCAAGTTGAGTATTTTCCAACCAGGCCACCTGTTCGGCTCGAAACCCGTATGCCACAATCACTGCGTCACAATCGATTTCCGTTTGTTCCTGAGTTTTGGTATTTCGACACTGCAGGCCTGTTACTTTATTCGAGTCGTCTCTTATGATCTTTTCTGCTTGCTGAAACCAGATGTACTCGATGCCTTCTTCCAGAGCATGCTTATATTCCTTACGTGATCCTGGCATAGATTCTTCATCTTTTCGGTAAACACAGCGCACACTTTTTGCGCCTTGTCGAATAGCCGTTCGCACGCAGTCCATTGCCGTATCGCCGCCACCGAGTACAACAACATCTTGTCCTTTTAAATTAATAAATGGACGATCATTAATTCCATATTGGTGTAAATGATTAGTGTTACCAATTAAAAAGTCTAACGCTCGATAAACACCTTGAGACTGCCCTTCCTCTAAACTACCGTCGACGGCTTTATAAGCTCCCATGCCCAGGAAAACTTTATCAAACTCACTCTCTAATTCATCGTAAGAAACATCTTTCCCAATCTCAGTATTTAATCGAAATTCTATTCCCATCTCAGAGAATATTTTTCGACGTCGAGCCATCACTTCTTTTTCTAACTTAAACTCCGGGATACCAAAAGTAAGCAATCCACCAATTTCTGGGTAACGATCAAAAACAGTTACCTGCACACCATTTCGGATCAATACATCTGCGCACGCCAATCCAGCAGGACCTGCTCCAACAACGGCTACTTTGTAAGGCTGTTTTTCTACATTTGAGAGATCAGGCTTCCATCCTTGTTCAAAGGCATTATCCGTTATAAATTTTTCGACCTGGCCGATAGTTACCGCACCAAAATCATTATTTAAAGTACAAGCTTGCTCACATAAACGATCTTGAGGACAAACGCGCCCACAAACTTCGGGCAAACTGTTTGTTTGGTGAGAAAGCTCCGCAGCTTCAATGTATTTTCCTTCAGCCGCAAGGGCTAACCATTCAGGTATGTAGTTATGCACCGGGCATTTCCATTGGCAGTATGGATTACCACAAGAAATACAACGCTCGGATTGTTCTTTAATACCCGGTTGTTTAAAGCTCCGATATATTTCAGAAAATTCATGCGTGCGAACGGTTATCGCCTGCTTTTCAGGTTCTTCCCTTGGCAAGTCAACAAATTCAAATAATGGCCGATGTTCACCCATAACTGTCTCCTATAAGACTATGGTCTCCTATGAAACTCATCAATTAACTCACCCGTGCTAGCTTAATAACTTTGCCATTATCTTTTTGCTTCGCTGGTTCAACGGCATTTTTTGGTGAAATAAATTTAAAAGCGCCAAGGTAGTGATCAAAACTTTCTAAAATCTGCTGCGCCCACTCGCTTTGTGTTAATTGCGCATGCTGTTCGACAAGTTCTTTAAGTTCTTGAACTTTCTTATCATCAGAAACATCAACCATTCGCTCTATTTTCACAAACTCTTGATTACAGTATTCATGGAATAAGTTTTTCTGATCGAGTACATAAGCTTCTCCACCGGTCATTCCAGCAGCAAAGTTCCAACCAACTCTTCCTAAAACAACAACTCGACCACCGGTCATATATTCGCAACCATGAGCACCCAATCCTTCGACAACCGCATCGGCTCCCGAATTTCTTACAGCAAATCGTTCACCCGCTTTTCCTGCAGCAAATAATGATCCACCTGTTGCTCCGTATAAACAGGTATTACCTATAATGGTATTTCTACGGGAGACGATTGAAGAGTTTCTCGAAGGTCGAAGTAAAATTCTTCCTCCTGACATTCCTTTCCCAACATAGTCGTTGGCATCCCCTTCAACACTGATATTAAGACCAGGAACATTCCACACCCCCAAGCTTTGACCTGCGGTTCCAGTAAAATTGAGTTGAACAGGATGTTCTGCAACACCATCTTCACCATAAAGCTTGGCAATGTGCCCACTTAAGCGTGCACCGATAGAACGTTGATAATTTTTTATTTTATAACTCAGAGCTATGGGTTGTTGAGACTCAACCGCTAGCTTAGCATCCTCCAGAATTTGTTCGTTCAGTAAACCTTTATCAAAAGAAGGGTTTGATTTTTCGACACAAAAACTTGGGTATTTATTGACGACCGAAGCCGAACTTAAAATTGAGTCCAAATTAATTAACTTGTGATGAGCTACTGGCGACTCAATACGTTTTAATAAATGTGTTTGACCAATAATATCTTCCAGTTTTTCGACACCAAGATAACTTAGCCACTCGCGAACTTCCTGTGCGATAAATTTAAAATAGTTTTCAACTTTCTCAGGCAATCCATGGAAGTGTTTATTTCTTAATTCTTGGTCTTGAGTTGCAACACCTGTCGCACAATTATTTAAATGGCATATTCTTAAATATTTACAGCCGAGCGCTACCATAGGACCTGTCCCAAAACCAAAACTTTCGGCACCTAAAATAGCGCCTTTTATGACATCTAGTCCGGTTTTCAAACCTCCGTCGACCTGCACTGTCACTTTATGCCGTAATCCATTTTCAACCAATGCTTGTTGCACTTCTGCCAATCCTAATTCCCATGGCGATCCAGCATACTTTATTGAGGTTAAAGGACTTGCTCCTGTACCGCCATCGTAGCCCGAAATGGTTATCATATCGGCATAAGCCTTCGCAACACCCGCAGCAATCGTACCAACACCAGGTTCAGAAACGAGTTTTACTGATACGCGCGCGGTTGGATTGACTTGTTTTAAATCAAAAATCAATTGTGCGAGATCTTCGATTGAATAAATATCATGATGAGGCGGTGGTGAAATTAAAGTAACCCCAGGAACAGAGTGACGCAATTTTGCAATTACACTGGTAACTTTATGACCGGGTAGTTGGCCTCCTTCTCCGGGCTTTGCTCCTTGCGCAATTTTTATCTGCAAAACTTTTGCGTTAACAAGGTAATGTGCCGTGACTCCGAAACGACCTGATGCCACCTGCTTTATATTGGAGTTTTTATCACTATTAAATCGAGACGCATCTTCTCCACCTTCTCCAGAATTTGAATTGCCGCCCAGTCGATTCATAGCTATCGCGAGCGACTCATGAGCTTCTGGTGATAAGGCACCAATTGACATAGCCGCACTATCAAAACGATGATAAATTTTATCCGCAGTCTCAACTTTTTCAATCGACAAAGCTTCATCCGCAGCTTTTAAAGACAGTAAATCACGAAGAGCTAACGGTTTTCGCTTATTTACCAAATCTGCGAACTTGCGATAGTCATTTAGATCTCCTGAATTAACCGCTTGCTGTAATGACTGAACAACATCTGGGTTGTAAGCATGAAGCTCACCTTTGTATTGAAACTTGAGTAGCCCGCCGTGTGCCAATGGCAAGTGAGCAACATTCGCGCGTTTATTCGCTTGGCGAAATTTTTGCTCTAATGTTTCGAAATCAACGCCAGAAATTCTCGACGGCATGCCAGGGAAACAGCGTTCCATAATTTCATTTGCAAAACCTAATACTTCAAATAATTGCGCACCACGATAACTTGCCATGGTTGAAATGCCCATCTTAGAAAGAATTTTACGCAGTCCGTATTCTATTCCCTTACGGTATTTTAAAATGTTTTCTGAAATTAAGGTTTCTGAACCACCATCGGTTAATTCAGCAATGGTTTGGTAAGTTAGATAAGGATACACCGCTGTCGCGCCTAATCCACAAAGCACCGCAAAATGATGAGGGTCTCGAACGTAACCACTGCAAACAATTAGATTACAGTCGCAGCGCAAACCTTCTTCTATCAACGCATTATGAATAGCTCCAGTAACTAAAGACGGATGCACGGGCGTTTGGTCTTTACTCAAGTTCCGATCAGAAAGACACAACAACACAACGCCATCTTTAACGACTGCAATCGCTTCGTCCACCATGCGATCAATCGCGTCAGCCAAAGATTCCGACTCGTTCATCGCAAGCCGCACGGTTGTGTGTCGGTAATGCTTACCTTTTAAATTCGCCAGTTGTTGGTATTCGCTGTAAGTAATTACTGGCGACTCAAGCACGACACGATAAGCGTGACCCGTTGTTTCCTGAAATACGTTGTACTCAACACCAATGCAGGTTTCTAAACTCATGCTGGATTTTTCACGCAACGGATCAATTGGCGGGTTAGTCACCTGTGCAAACTGCTGACGAAAATAATCAAATAGATTTCGATTTTGACTGGATAATACAGCGACTGGAGTATCGTCACCCATTGACCCCGTCGCTTCTACACCACCTGTCATTAAAGGCTTGATAACCGCTGTTTTTTCTTCTTTTGAAAAACCAAATCGTTTTTGTTGCGTTAATAATTCTTCATTCGAAATCTCTTCAGGTGTTTCTTTATCGAAACGCACCAGAGACAAATGGTTTTCTTCTAACCATTCTCTGTAAGGATGACGAACTTTTAATTCATCATCAATTTCACGAGTTCGCCAAACTTTGCTTCTTTCGACATCAATTGCAAAAAGTTCGCCCGGTCCAACGCGACCTTTTTCAATCACATCACTTTCATCGTAATCCCAAACACCCACTTCCGAAGCAAGTGTTATCCAATTGTCTTTGGTTACAACATAACGCGCAGGGCGAAGACCATTTCGATCCAGCGTACACGCAACATGGCGACCATTGGTCATCACTATTCCAGCCGGACCATCCCAAGGTTCGATGTGCATTGAATTAAATTCATAAAAAGAACGTAAGTCTGGATCCATACCTGGCAAGTTTTGCCATGCGGGTGGAATAAGTAAGCGTAGTGCCCGAAAAATATCCATACCCCCGGCCAAAAAGACTTCAAGCATGTTATCTAATGACGAAGAATCGGAACCTGTCTGATTAACTAAAGGTTCAATCTCCTTTAAGTCGGGTAATAATGGTGTAACGAATTTACTGGTTCTCGCTTTTGACCAATTCCGATTACCGGTGATGGTATTGATTTCGCCATTGTGCGCGAGAAATCGAAATGGTTGTGCGTATTTCCATTGCGGCAAAGTATTGGTGGAAAAACGTTGATGAAATACACCTATCGCACTTGCAAAGTCAGATGCTTGTAAATCCAGATAAAATTTATCGAGGAACCTAGGCATTACTAACGCTTTATAAACCATCACCATAGATGAAAGCGAAGAGACATAATAATCAGGACAGTTAACTTCTTTCAGCAACCGCCATGCGGCACGACGACGCGCAATAAATAATCGTCGCTCCATATCAAACTTACTCCAACCTGGCATGCCTTGCACGAAAATCTGTTCGATTTTTGGCAAAGAGGTAAGCGCTACTTCACCACAAACTTCAGTATCGATCGGCACCTTGCGCCAACCTAAAACAGAAAGCGTTTCGCGACGAATTTCTTGCTCTAATACATCACGACATTGCTGAGCGAGATCATCTTTCTGACTTAAAAAAACCATACCAACGGCAAAATCTTTGCCTAATTTAAAACCTTCATCCGAAGCGACTCGTCGTAAAAATGCTTCAGGCTTTTGCACCAGCAATCCACAGCCATCACCAGAAACGCCATCAGAGGCTACTGCGCCACGATGCGTCATTCGATTCAATGCTTCTAACGACGTCTGTACCAACTTATGACTTTGTTCGCCGTCTAAGTTGGCAATCATTCCAAAGCCACAGTTATCTTTCGCTTGTTGATGGTTGTACAGTTTTTCCATTACCTGGTCCTCAATTAGCAAACGGCTTATCTATTGTTTTACTATTTTGCATCGTTTGATTAACCGAATTCTGGAAGGTTAAATCACGATTGAAGCCGTTACGAGCGAACTCTCATTCGCTGATTGGTTGACGTCGTTACTGCAATTTGTTGTTAAAACAACGACAACAACATCGCCATTAAATTTGCACTGCTCGAATTGCCAAGGCTTTGATTTATTTTTCTAATCCACTCCAAAACCTACCAAGTCCACTATTTAACCTAGCGAGCCCGCTCCTGAACCTATTTGGGCGGCTTGAAGGCCTTAAAAGCACTTATTTTGTGCAAAGCAGCACAAATCAGTCTATAACGAATAATTAATCATTGTAAAGTAGATGAGAGCGAAAGTTTATAACGCAGAATCGACAAAAAAACTTAGTAACGCTCTCCTAAAAGCATTTAAAGAACTCCGATAACGACTCAATAATTCTTTTTAAAAGATTATTATCTTGTTTTATTTCAGCAAGTTAGAAAATCTAATGCGTAAACCATTAAAAATTTCAATTTCATTATATTTGTAATTTTATTTCGCTTTGCTATGCGTTTTTATGCAGTATATACAAGTAATTATTCATAGTTCGTATTGATTAAAATTATCTATTTCCACGGTTTAGCTAAACTCGGACCGTTAATCGCCGATACTTTTAATATCGAGTCCAATGAATATCGGTATAGCTTTGTCTCGCAGATAGCAATAACGCTTGTACACCTAGTATTTCTTTACCGATAAAAAGACAAATTACGGAAAACCGATGAAATTGAACAAATCAATGCGACACTGCCGATCCATCTTGAGTGCATTTGGGCTCCTGTCTATTTTTGCTACCACCGTCAATGCAGCAAATCAGCCTTCTGAAAATAATAAAAGTGACTCGACAGCGGCAGTAACACGAGAGCTAAAAGTCATTCAATCTGGCTACTTGAGTTCCGATGACGTTCGGTTTTACTCAAACCTAGTGTGGCAACAACAACCTGGGAGTGCTCTTAGTGTGCATCTTCTCCCCAGTGTTAATGCCAGTGAACATGATGTCTATCAGGTCAGTTTTGATAATCAAAACGTCGGAGATTTAGAAAGTAAGTCCGTACCCTCTACTTTACAGGCAGTTAATCAAGAGCTGGTCAACAATACTCGTTTCTTAAAAGCCGTAAACCACTCTGCTGAATTCCAACTGCAGTTCATTATTCAAAATTATGAAACGCTTTACAGTCTCACAGGCTCGGATAACTGGCTTGATTATTCATTCGCCAAGTTAGATCAAGCTTGGAGTGCTATGGCTGGGGATAATAAACCATCGAGAGTCAATGTGACTGCTGTTCTTTACAATAAAAGTGGCGAAATGCTTTTGCAAGTCGCATCAGGCGGCTCTCTATCACCTTGTGAAAGAAGCGCGAACCCAATGATCTTTCCACCGCATCATGGCCAAGCTTTTCTCAACGGATTTGCAAAAACAACCACCGGACAAACCTACATTGCAGCAGTCAACCGCACACTCACAGAAGTGGCAAAGTATCTCGCAAATGAACCGATCAGAGGTGAAGTTTTAAAGGTCGACCGCAATAATATTTATCTGAGTATTGGTGAAGGAATCGTTTACCCTAACGAAACCGTTAACTTAATCTACTCAAACAACGACAACTTTCCCAGTTACACACTCGGCCGTTTGGAAATCGAAGCTGTTGAGCAAAGTATTTCGGTTGCTCACGCGATCGACATGCATACTGCAAATGTTATTCCGGGCGATAAGGTTCAACTTAAAAAAGTGATTCAAGAGCGCGCTTATCTGAGCGCGGGAGAACGTTCTGTGACCTGCTCTTAAGGTGTCACGTTTTTTTAGAATCCGTTTCCCACTTCATCGGTCTGTTTATGGCGTGCATGTTAAGTGAGTGTCTTTTTCGTTCATGAATGTTATTAGTCCTCTACTCGAATCGTTAGTTTTAACGTCATCTGTTGTTCGCAACCACTCAACCGCCAAACTAACTTTAATTGTCTCATCTTTGAGATCTCATGACTTTAAATATTTGAACTCGAGCGAAATACTGTTAATGCCGAATCGAACATCTTATACTAAAAATAAGATGCGACATTCGGATTGATGATGGAATCAATATGGCTCTAAAACCAATTAAAGAACGCCGAAAAGTATTCAAAGCCCACTCCACTCTTCCGAGATCTCGGGACATGATTCCTAAATCGAAGGAGTGTGAAGATTCCGAACAAACACGATCACCCACCTATCGGCTAGCTTTTGATGATCTCGATTTTATCTTAAAAGATGAGCAACGTTCAGTTCGTCTAATGCTTGAGTGGCAAAAGCCCGACCAAATATTAAATGATGCACAAATAACAGCCACTTGGCCGATTTTTGGTAGCGCACGTTTGAGAAGCGCCTGTGATTTATCAAAACAAATTGGCTTGTTAGAACAACAGCTAGATAGCTCTCCCGCCGACAATAAGCTTCTGCAAAAACGAGCAACCACTCAAAGTCTTTTGGATAAAGCCCATTATTACGATGAATGCCAAAAACTCGCGGCGCTTTTATCAGAACCGAGCAATACAGGTATTGAAGCAACCGTTATCACTGGCGGCGGGCCAGGTATTATGGAGGCCGCTAACAAAGGTGCGGCTCAAGCAGGTAAACCAAGCATTGGCTTGAATATCGTATTACCGACGGAGCAAGAACCCAATCATTACATAACCCCGGAGTATTGCTTTCAATTCCATTATTTCGCGATACGAAAAATGCACTTCTTGGTTCGGGCAAAAGCACTATTTGCGTTTCCGGGTGGATTTGGAACCCTTGATGAAGTTATGGAAACCCTTACACTGATTCAAACCGGTCGCATCCAAGCTATGCCTGTCTTTTTATTCGGTAAAAACTATTGGCAATCTATTATCAATTTTGAAGCCTTGGTGGCTGAAGGCGTGATAAGCCCAGATGACCTAAGTTTATTTCATTATATTGAAACCGCTGACGAGGCAATAAACGGAGTGCGGGAGTTTTACGCTAACGCTTAAGGCAGAGAAATTTGGCAGAGCCTGTAAAACCCTTTATCATTTACGGCTTATTTTACAAAGCTGGTTAATTCAAGGAGCTAACGTTGCCTGAAGTTGTCGAACTACCCGAAAGCAACCTGTTCAATGTTTTCAACATTCTTCTTCTCGAAAATAAACATCGACTCGTCAAACAACTTAAAGAATGTTACGAACCAAATGTTCATGGACATAAAACCTGGGCCTCCAGCTTTTTGCTAATGGACTATTTTCAAACCCACAATGTTTTAAAGCGATCTTCCGATGTACTCGAACTCGGTTGCGGATGGGGTGCAGCATCAATTTACTGCGCTAAGAATGGCGCGAACTCGGTAACCGGACTCGATATCGATGAGAATGTTTTTCCCTATCTGAACACTCAAGCAGCGCTCAATGGGTGTAAAATTAAATCGATGACCAAGTCTTATGACAAGCTTTCACCAAAACAACTCGAAAAATTCAACCTAATTATCGGGGCAGATATTTGTTTTTGGGATGACTTGGCGGAAATGTTAGAAAAAATGTTTCAACGTGCTTTCAAAGCGGGTGTTAAACGAATCATTCTTGCGGATCCAGGTCGCCAACCATTTCTTGATCTTGCCGAAAAGTGCAACGCTTTCGCAAAAGTTGATTTACGCGAATGGTACGTTTGCGATCCGGAATATTATGACGGTTACATACTCGACATAAAGCCAGGAAAAGCAACCTCATCAAAATAGCTTTTATGTAGCTTCTAGTCCGACAAGCCAGACTTACTTATAAAAGCAAGTCTGGCCAACAAACTTCAGCTAAATTCATACTAAACCTTCCAGTTCTCTATTAGACCTAAATTCCATTTTAAAGAATCCAAACTCTCAACTCTCTGATTGCTAGTGGAATAATATCTCTGTGCTACACTAATTTTGTTATTTTACTTTTGAGATGCACTACAGCCTGATTTTTGGTTCGTCTCGGAAACCGTCGTGGGAGAGGTAATTTATGTTAGTTACACTACTGGCAAGTTTATTCAAAATTTTATTTTTCCCATTTAAGCTACTGTTTAAAATAGCTATCAATAAAGCCATTAAAAATGCAAAATTAGCCGACAGTGTACCAAAAATCATTCATCGCGTTGATGAACCCAAAGGTAGAAAAATAGCGATGACATTAGAAGTCCCCAGAGAGTCAGAACTCGACTTTCTACATTATCGAAGTGAAACTTATATTCGCCCTATGACAATGGGAGTAGCCGAAGAGCTGGCATTGATGGCCTGCGGCAACAATCATCCCAAAACCCCTGACATTAATACCATTTGCCAAATGTTTCTCTCCTCTGCGGGAGCACTGGTTACTCAATGGAGTGAATCAGAAAAACTGTATATTGCTGAATTTAATGTTATGAAAGCACCTTTATGGGACGGTTACGCCTTCGACATCCTAAACTTTAAGTTCAATCAAAAATCTGAACGCTTTTTTATAAATGATAAGCATGGTAATAGCTATACGCCGGATCATCGTCACTGGCAAACAGCCCTTAACCACCTTGTGTATCAATACACGATTACGATTCCAATGGCGTCACACAACTGGGTACACTTTTCTTATCCGGATAGCTTTGCGGCAGCCGTATTTAAAAGGTTAAGTCGCGACAGTGTGTTATTTAAACTACTTTATCCACATACTCGATTTACCAACCGGATCAATTATCAAGCCGTTTACGTACAAAAATCCACTGACAACACACCATCATTCAAGAATAAAATCACTCCATGGAAAGCATTTCCAGTTTACGGAAACGAGTTTCGACAGGGTGTCCTCGAAAATACATCAAATCACTACGATGATATTCAACAGCACTTTGATTATCCAAATACAATGGACACCAACATACCTTACTTTGATTTTCTAAAACGCTATTACGATGTTGTAGAGGCTTTCGTCGAAAAAGTAGCTCCCTTTATTGAAGAGTCCGATTATGAAGCCGTAAACAACTATATCGAACAGACGCTACCAGGCTTTTCGAAGCACAATATGGTGCAGGCAATTTCCATTTTGATTTGGCAGGTATCTATATTTCACACAACAGAACATATGTCTTATTATAATTTCGCAAAAGAATATGGCTTTACTGAACTAAAGCGGCCAATTACTGAAGACTTTCATATTAATGACGTATCGGAATTTAACCGCTTTAAAATACGGTGTTTTTTGAATGTTTTCGGTCGATTTAATAAAAGCAAATATTTGGATCAGCGTTTAGAAAATTATCATGCGTATCACTTTGAATCAGGCTCTGAATTAGAAAAGTTTGCCATTGAGTTTGTTTCGAAATTACAGATGATTGATTCAGAGTTAAAAAAAGAAAATAATCAAATACTTGAACTTAATAAAATTGTTCAGTCCGTTTGCTTTTAATATCAATCAATTAAGAAGAATGTCGTTACTTTTTATTCACTTAGGATTGAATTGATTTTCGCCGAGCGATAGTAACCAAATCTTCAGTTTTGTCAGATGCATTATCAGGACTTGATAACTTAGCAGTATACAAAATCGAGTAACCGGCTGCTTCAATCAGTTCGACAATTTGTTCAGGCGTCCGGTAAAACTGAAATACCCTTTCACCACTAGACGAAGTCGATAGACCTGAACCTTCGGGGTTTCCAGTGATGGAGGATAAATACAAAAGTCCACTTTGGCTTAAATTGGCATTAAGCGAATTAAAAAACCTAATGACGTCGTCACTACTCAAATAATTTAAACCAAAGGAAAAAATAGCGGCATCAAACTTAGTCCCCAGATCACCCATTTCACGACAATCTTTAATTTTAAATTGAGCGGAAGGAACATTCCGCCTTGCTAATTCCAGCATATGCTCTGCCAAATCGATTCCAACCAGCTCTAAATCAGGTCGAGTTTTTGCTAAATAGTCCATTATATTTCCTGGTCCGCAAGCAATATCCAGGACTTTCTTTTGGTGACTCTTGAGCTCTGTTAACAAGCGATCAAGATGAGGTTTATAAGTATCAATGCCGAAATATTTACTTTCGTATTCTCGCGCAAGTTTATTAAAAGTTGACACTGTCACTTTACAATAATCGTTATCACTCACCATAATTCGTTATTGATTTAATGAAAAGAAAGTGTTCTTTTTCTCACGGAATGTCTGGTATGTAAAATACTTTCTTCTTCACTATGATGACGACTCGAAAAACTCGCTAATGAATATCGATATCTGTCCAACCAGCTCGATAATCTCTGAGAAAGCTTCTTTCGAAATAGCTTTTTGCAACAGCTATTAACTCTCTGATTAGAATTCACCAGACGACTACTCACATCCATTTTGGCATAAAATTGAATATATTTTCGATGTGCCAGTTCAATTTCCTTCTCCAGCAACCGTTTATTAACTTTCTGAATCGGATCCGCTAAAAGTGACTCCAACCGACGAAAACTCATCACAAAATAGTGTTCACAACTGCCCAGCTTGCCGAGTCTTGATGCTGTGTGGGCACAATTTTGACAGGCTAAGACAAAACATCGAATGGATTCTGGTAAAACTTTTTTATCCTGCAAAGCTTCACTCATAATATATACAGTCTTGGCAAAAGCCGCGAAAGCACACCTGAGATCTCCTCGATGATAATAGTCATCTGCGAGCAGTGTTTGCTGCTCCCATTCTCTCAGTAAACTTTTCTGTACTTGCATGACCACCCTCGCAATGTTCACTCTCTACTCATCACTCTATAAATGTTTTCAATTCAAAGTGATAAATCAAAGGATCTTAATAATTTTCAATGACATTATAATTTGCAATGACACTTTACCGTTCAGGGAAAGTCTCCCTAACGGACACCCTAAGTGATAATGATTATCATTTATATTATAAAAGTTCAGAGGGGTCAAGCTTTTGCCAACAAGCTTTCTTTAGACAAGGAAATCTTTATTTAGGCTAGGTAGCCTTCGGTGAATCGATCATTCCCAGAATAATCTTGGTGAGTTTTGACATCAGTGAAACCAGCACGAGTAAATAGTTCTCGGACAAATGTGCCTTGATCATAACCGTGCTCTACGAGCAACGCGCCACCTATATTTAGGTAAAGGCCTGCATCATTAATGATGGTTTTCAGATCAGAGAACTCATCTTCACCGGCGGTCAGTGCCGATTGAGGTTCAAATCTTAAATCGCCCCGAGAGAGATGAGGATCATCAAAGGCCACGTAAGGAGGATTACTGACAATTAAGTCGAAACGCTCATGTTCATTGACCGCTTCAAACCAGTCACTGTGGCGAAACTCAACGTCAACTTGATTAGTCAGCGCATTGCTTCGCGCTACTTCCAATGCTTCCGCAGAAAAATCTAACGCCGTCACTGACGCATTATGAACATTTTTCGCCAATGCAATAGCAATAGCGCCTGTGCCTGTGCCCAAATCAAGTATTGAAAGGGATTCAATATTGGCCATTATCTCGATGCAACGCTCAACAAGGTGTTCTGTTTCAGGACGTGGAATTAACGTCGCCGGCGATACTTTCAACGGGATAGAATAGAACTCCCACTCTTCAAGAATATAAGCCACTGGCTCACCTTTGATTCGGCGATCAAATAACAAACTTATCGCATTGATTTGTTGTTCTGTGAGTGCATCTCCAATCGAAGCTTTGACCCACGAACGAGAATGCGACAGTGCATGTGCAGTGAGAATCTCTGCATCCATTAACGCACAATCTCGATCGGGAAACTTTGTTAGATTCGAATCTATTAATTCTTTAATTGTTTTCATTAATCAATGTTAAAGCCAGTTGGATAATCTAAGTTATCTTTATTCACCTGTAACGCTTACTCATATAACAAAGTAATCACAAATCTTTTAATTTTTTCTGTAAGGTACAAAATGCGATTTGCTGATCATAATAAGCTGCTTCGTTGACAAAGCTGATATAAGTTGGCTCACCCTGATGCGTAATTACAGACCCATCTTGCATTATAAAAATCGGATCCCCCGTACGTAACAGTGAAAAATCCTTGCCCTGAATTGACTGATGCACGCAGCCAATAATTTGTCCATCAGCGTTAACTGGATACTTAACTTTTCCGGTGTATTCAAACCATTCAAGTTGATGCGACTCTGAGGATAATTGCTGTTGGTTATAAGCTTCGACAAAATCCAGTAAGTATAAAGTTGTCTGTTCCGTTCTCTCTATCGTTTGATGATGCAAAGTGCCTTGGGCCACTGGACCAACTTCCACAATGACATTATGAGGCGATAAAGAACATAAGAAGTGGTGATCAGGAATCATTTCTGCTTCTGACGTTACGACCACATCATCTCTTCTTTGTTGCATGTAACTCATCATTTGATGATGAAAATCATCATGTTTGGTTAATACCAAGTTTACTTTCATATTAGCTGTAGATGTGTGCAAGTCGATTATAAGGTCGTACCGGCAATTATCTTTGGAACCCAATTGACCAACTAGCTCGTGAGCTCGCTCCAACTCAACGCCTTGTAAACTTTCATCCTTCAAAACAGCATTACTGAAACACCGATTTAAATCTTTGTCGATGTAACGTCGGTTAGCTTTTATCGCGGCAGGATTAGCAAGCAACGTATCAATTTGCAAACCTTCTCGTTGAATCAGGTGTGGAAATCGCTGCCATTTGTTAATTAGAAAAACACCGGTCGACTCATTCCCATGAGTGCCCCCAACTAACAAAATCTTTTTTATCATTAGGTCACTCTCCTGCTGCGATGAAATGTGAGCCAGTAACAATAACTGTGCTCTATTTTTATTTATCGCCACTCAAATTGGCCTTAAAACTGAGTGGCGATTGTCGTTCAGGAAAAAATTTAGTTCGCTTCACCGGCCATGGCGGCAAGTTGATCCGCTTGATATTCATTAACCAGGGGCTCTATCACCTGAGCTAAGTCACCTTCCATAATCTCATCAAGTTTGTATAAGGTTAAATTGATTCGATGATCAGTCATTCGGCCTTGTGGAAAATTATACGTTCTTATCCGCTCACTGCGATCACCACTACCGACTAAATTTCGACGCGCTTCAGTTTCTTCACTTTTCGCAGCATCGACCTGCGCTGCTAATAATCGAGATTGCAACATTGACATCGCTTTGGCTCGGTTTTTATGTTGCGAACGCTCTTCTTGACACTCAACAACTACGCCGCTTGGAATGTGGGTAATTCGAATTGCAGAATCGGTTTTATTGACGTGCTGACCACCTGCACCCGATGCACGGAAAGTATCCACTCGTAAATCTGACGGATTAATATCAATAGCATCCATTTCATCCGCTTCAGGTAAAATTGCAACAGTACATGCAGATGTATGAACTCGACCTTGCGACTCAGTTTCCGGAACTCGTTGCACTCGATGAGCTCCAGACTCAAATTTTAAACGTGAGTAAATTGCATCGCCTGCAATTCGACAAATGATTTCTTTATAACCACCATGTTCACCTGCATTTTCACTGAGCACTTCCAATTGCCAGCGGTTCTTCTCGGCGTACTTTGAGTACATACGATAAAGGTCACCAACAAAAATTGCTGCTTCATCGCCACCAGTACCCGCACGGATTTCGAGATAAATATTCTTCTCGTCATTCGGATCTTTCGGCAACAAAAGTTTTTGCAACTCCAGTTCCAATCTTTCGCAATCTGACTTACCTTGTTTTAATTCTTCCTGAGCCATTTCGCGCATTTCAGGATCAGAATCTTTTAACATCTCTTCTGCGGTTTCCACTGAGTCAACGGCAGACTGATATTCTTTAAACGTTTTCACAACGTCTTCTAATTGCGCATATTCCTTCGACAAATCACGAAACTTGTTTTGATCACTTATTACATCTGGATCGCCTAACAGCGCAGAAATTTCTTCGTGTCGCTCTACTAATCCTTCAAGTTTTAATCGAATTGATTCTTTCATTAGTGTTTTTATCCAAAAATATTAATTGTCAGCGCTACGATTTAGCCCCAAAAGCGCTTTTACCTGCTGTGCTTTCTCAGGTTCTTGTTCAACTTTCAAACTTCTTAAATATTGTGTCGGCGCATGCATGACTTTATTGGTAAATCGATGCGCAAATTGCTGTAAGACAGTTTCAGGAGACTCGCCAGACTGTATCATTAATAACGCTTTCTCAAGTTCAGCATTTTTTAATTGTTCAACATTATCACGGTAATCCTTAACTAAGTCGACCGCAGATAGTGACTCAATCCACGCCACAAAATGTTCGGTTTGATTCGCAACAATATCTTCTGCTTCTTCTGCTGCCTCATTTCGTGCTCGCAAATTTTCTTCGATGACGTCTTTCAAGTCATCAACCGAGTACAGGTACACATCTCGCAAATGGCCGACTTCAGGCTCAATATCCCTTGGTACCGCCAGATCCACCATAAACATGGGCTGATGCTTCCGCTTTTTTAAACTTTCTTCGATTAACCCTTTGCCAACAATTGGTAAAGGACTGGCGGTGGATGAAATCACAATGTCCGCTTTGTGCATATAGTCTGGAAGTTGCGATAATGTTATTGCTTCTCCGCCCAACTGCTTAGTGAGGGCTTGTCCACGTTCCAAGGTTCGATTGGCAACAATGAGTTTATCAACGCCCTGATTATGAAAGTGACGCGCGGCTAGCTCGATAGTTTCACCGGCCCCAATGTAAAGTGCGGTCGCATCTTTTAAATCGTCAAAAATCTTTTTCGCTAATGAAACCGCCGCATAAGCAACAGAAACAGCACTGCTGCCAATCTCAGTATCGGTCCGGACTTTTTTTGCCACCGAAAAAGTATGTTGAAATAACCGATCAAGTAGTTGCCCTGAAGTACCGGCCGATCGCGCGTACTGAAAGGCGTCTTTCATTTGCCCTAATATCTGCGGTTCACCCAATACCATGGAGTCCAATCCACAGGCCACTCGCATAACGTGCTGGATCGCTTCTTCTCCGTTATGAATGTACAAACACTGATTTAGAGCTTCTGGCTCTAGAGTATGGTGATTAGTTAACCAATTGGTAACACGTTCCGTCGCCTGATGATCACCTTTAAAATAAACTTCCATCCGGTTACAGGTTGACAATACAGCCACTTCTTCAAGCATTGCCTGTTCTTTAATTAACTTTAACGACTCAAGAATGGAGGCAGGATCAAACGCCACACGTTCGCGGATATCAACTGGCGCAGTTTTATGATTGATGCCTAAGGCAGAAACGATCAACTGATGACTCCACTTACTCTTTTAACTGAAACAGTCATTCGCACAAAAGCTTTCTCGTACACACATGTGAGAGCTCAAGTTCGACGCTGTTAAAGCCATGTAAAAAGTTGAAATGAGTTGTAACCGCATTAGCCAATTCGATCTTTTTTGTTAATTCGTAAGTATAACATCAGCGCTATTCGCCAGTAACCTAGGTTTATCACTTAGATGCAATCGAGTTAATCGATTGTGTTGAGACTAAGTAAATTATACCTAATGATTGGAACCAAGATTGGATTTTTACCTCAAAAGCACCATAATGCGGGACAATCCGCCGAATTTATTAAATCCAAGGGTCTATTTTGCTGCGAATTAGCGTCGTCTTTACTTGCTTTCTGTTTCTGACAGCCTTATCGGGTTGTCAAAGTGCTGCCAATAAAACGGCTGGCAATTATTCTGCGTCATCCGGTCAAGCTCGCCCTGATTTGACGGCTCGCCAGCGCTCAGAACTCTATCAGGCCATACTGGCTGCCGAAAT
This sequence comes from Gammaproteobacteria bacterium, assembly GCA_013373375.1. Classification (GTDB taxonomy): domain Bacteria; phylum Pseudomonadota; class Gammaproteobacteria; order Enterobacterales; family Kangiellaceae; genus Pleionea. The sequence goes on along the minus strand of JABXHY010000003.1, from coordinate 79,284 downwards.
TGCTGAAGGCAATAACAACAATGAAGTCGCATTAACCCAATATTTATATGCCCTATCGATACTGCCCGATCCCGAAATTGCCGCTGACGCTATTGTGTTGGCACAACAAACCCAAGATCCAGCAGCTCTTATACAAGCCTCAAATGCTTGGCTGGAAGCGGATCCCAAAAACCTTAAGGCGATTGAAGCAAACATACTTGGACAATTAATGCAGTTTGATCAAGCGAATGACCTAAGAGCCGCTTCATTAGAAAATGCCCTGGAAAAGGTTAACTGGCTGATAAAAAGTTACCCAGACGATCAAATCGCCTACAGAGAGCTGTCAGCTTTGAATCGCCTTTACTTACAATCATCTACATTAAGCCTATGGCAAACGCTCATACAGCAAGAGCGCGATCGGGCTTTGAGCTGGTCATTAATCGCCGACGCTTACCTGCGGGCAAGCCGAGTAAGTGACGATAACAACTTTTTAAACAATGCTGAGCAAGCGGTTGATGTCGCCCTCAGGCTCGACGATACATTTGCTCCGGCAGTACGATTAAAGGTTAATTGGTTGACCCTATCCAATCAAACCAATCGCATTGCGCCTTTTTTGGAAACTTTAATTTTAGCGAACGACAAAAATAGCGCAGCTTATGAAGCATTAGCACAGCTTTATTATCGTCAAAAAGATTACGCGAGAGCATTAAAATTAGCGGATCGCTGGTTAGAAACCACCCCCAATCAAGCGGAAGCTTTGTACATAAAAGCGGCCAGTCATTATGGGCTAAGAGATTTCGATTCTGCTCATTCCTTATTTGTCGAATTATTAGACACTGATTACACCGCCGACCTCGCTCTATTTTATTGTGGAGATACAGGCGAGCGCGTTGGTAAAATAAATCAGGCCATGGCGTGCTATCGAAACGTTGAAATGGGTAATTACTGGTACTTGTCACAACAAAGGTTGAGCTATTTATTAATCAGCCAGGATCAAACTGAACAAGCGCTTGAGCGACTCGATAACTTTGCATTAAACAGCTTGTCTCCAGAGCAGGTGGAACAAGCAGTCAGTTTGAAAAGCGATTTATTAGTTGAACTCGATCGACAATTAGAAGCTGTCGACTGGCTTGCGAAGTTTATCGATGAAAACCGACAGACGATACAGGTACCAGTGAAGCATTTTCGTGCTTTATTTCAAGTATCACCTGATAACGACTGGATGGAATATGCGGTAAGTATTGAGCAGCGACTGTCGCCTAAATTACGCAGCGACTGGTTAACTCGAATCGCTTCCGAGTTAGCAGAAAAAGGCAAAGTCGAGGTTGCCATTGAATTACTCAATCAAAAAATCAACACCTCGGATTCTAACTTTGATTACCGCTATTCTCGTGCTTTATTGCGTGATTACACCAAACAATATGATTTGATGGAGCAAGAACTGCGTCAACTATTGAAAGAAGATGACGATAACCCGCACATACAAAATGCGTTGGGATACACTTTGGCGGACCAAAACAAAAATCTAGAAGAAGCATTGGCGTTAGTTAAACAAGCACAAACTAAATTGCCCTCCAGCGGCGCCGTAATGGACAGTCTTGGCTGGGTGAATTACCGAATGGGCAATATTGAAAAAGCGGAAGCTATTTTGAAAACCGCACTTCAACTCGACTTTTCCGGTGAAGTGCTAGCACATTATCTCGAAGTTTTAATTCAAAATAAAAAACGTCAGCAAGCAGAAGAACTACTTGCCGAATATTGGTTAAGAGTTGATTCCAACCGTTTTGTTTTAGCGTTACTCGAAAAATTCAAGATGGCGAAACCATCTGTAGAAGCCAACATTGTTGACCCGCTAGCTGAGCCGTCGTCTTAATTATGTTTTCGAAGCCCTACTTACCAGTAAAATACATAATCCTCTATTTGATAACGGCTCCCTTTCTATTTGGCTGTTCTTTGTTTGGACAGTCAAATGTTGTGAACGAGCCTCTTTCGATTGAAGCACGAAATAGTTTTTTATCCAAACAAGATAATTGGACCTTAACGGGTCGAATAGGCATTACTAGCCAGAAGGAATCAAACTCCGCTAACATCAGTTGGCAAAAACGTGGCGACGCTATTGAATTACGTATTTATGGAGGCTTGGGTACAACTTATGCGCTATTAACCAGTTCACCCAGCGGTTCAAAAATTGAATTATCCGATGACCAGGTATTTTATGGGAATGATCCGCAAGAGTTACTTTGGCGGACCACCGGTTGGAATATCCCGGTCGTTGAGTTACAAAAGTGGATTCTCGGACTCACTTATGGGGCACCGAGTTTTCAGCTCAACGATCAAGGCCTCGTTGATTCGATAACCTTTAACAGTTGGCAATTATCTTTTCAAAAATACGCTGTATTTTCTGGACTCGATTTACCAAAAAAGTTGCGCGCAGAACATCCCGACGTAACGTTAAAGTTCGCAATTTATAATTGGGAATTTGCAAAGTAATGTCGAGTCCGATTCGATTGCTGGAGAATTTACCAGCACCAGCAAAATTAAATTTGATGTTACACATAACCGGCCAAGACACGCGCGGCTATCATCTTCTTCAAACAGTGTTCCAGCTTCTTGATTTTGGCGACAGCTTATCTTTCGATCGCCGACAAGACACACAGGTAAAAATAAAATGTAACTTACCCGAACTGGAAACTACCGATAACTTAATCATTAAAGCCGCGGAAATCATTAAACCTTTTGCTACACAGTTTTTTGGTGTTGATATTGTTTTAGAAAAAAGATTACCGATGGGCGGCGGAGTTGGTGGAGGAAGTTCAGACTGTGCAACCACCCTACTGGCTTTAAATCATATTTGGAAATGCCATTTATCGGAGGAAAAGCTGATGAGTTTAGGACTGCAGCTAGGTGCCGATGTTCCGCTTTTTATCAAAGGACAAACGGCATGGGCAGAAGGTGTTGGTGAACAATTAACCCCCATCGAATTACCCGAAATTTGGTACCTGGTGGTGTATCCTGATTGTTTCGTAAGCACTGCAAAAATTTTTTCAGATAAAGCGTTGACACGCGACTGCGAAATCAGCACAATACGCGACTTTCTCGCCCAGGGTGGCCCACATCGCGGTAATAATGTGATGCAGCCAGTTGTTTTACAACATTACCCTAACGTTAAAAGGGCTCTGGATTGGCTGCTAAAGTTTTGTCCAGATGCACGCATGACAGGAAGTGGAAGTTGTGTGTTCGCAACCTTTGACAATGAGCGAGAAGCGCGTAAAATAGCGCTCCGATGTGACTGGCCCCACTTTGTGGCGAAGGGTATTAACCAATCACCAGTAACATCAAAATTGTTCTAACTTATTTCAGTGGCTCACGGATTTAACGAGACATTAAAATAAGGGTTCTTAATACAGGGGTATCGCCAAGTGGTAAGGCAACGGGTTTTGATCCCGTCATTCGTTGGTTCGAATCCAGCTACCCCTGCCATCTTTCCTGTCTAAGCAGTTCTTTCCGTTAAATTGAATTTCTCAATACAAATTCCTTTGTTTTCAATATTTTAATGCACAAACTTTACATTAAGTCACGTTGATAAATGGTTTTGTTGAAAGCAAAAATAATTATCAATCTTCACAGTACTTTTTAAACGAAATCAAAGCCCTACCCTCACCAATCTCATTTTTTTATAGCGGATTAACGAGACACGGTTTTCAAAGGCTGGTATTCAAGATAAAATCCGGACTTCATCCTTCACAGCTCAATCCGTAAAAACTGGGAACTTCCATGTCCGACATGATGCTTTTTCGTGGTAACGCCACACCAGAACTTGCCGAAAAAATTGCCAAAAATCTCGATATTGAACTTGGAGAAGCGACCGTAGGTCGTTTTAGCGATGGCGAAGTTAACGTTGAAATTTTAGAGAATGTCCGTGGTAAAGACGTTTTCATTATTCAATCAACTTGTGCACCAACAAACGATAACTTAATGGAAGTCGTGGTGATGGCAGACGCATTACGCCGGGCCTCAGCTGGAAGAATTACCGCAGTTGTTCCCTACTTTGGTTACGCTCGACAAGACCGTCGAGTTCGCTCAGCGCGAGTTCCAATCAGCGCCAAAGTAGTTGCCGATATGATGGCAATCGTTGGTATCAACCGAGTTCTCACCGTGGATCTTCACGCAGACCAAATCCAGGGATTTTTTGATATTCCGGTGGACAACGTTTACGCAACACCAGTATTACTTGATCATATTTTGAAAAACCACAGTGACAATATGATGGTGGTATCACCGGACGTTGGCGGTGTTGTTCGAGCAAGAGCAGTAGCAAAACGTCTTAACGACTCCGATTTAGCCATCATTGATAAACGTCGTCCAAAAGCAAACCAGTCTGAAGTCATGCACATAATTGGTGATGTTGCAGGAAGAGACTGCATAATTGTTGATGACATGGTTGATACTGCTGGTACCCTTTGCCTTGCTGCCGGAGCGTTGAAGAAAAATGGCGCCAAATCAGTCATGGCCTACTGTACACACCCTGTACTATCTGGCAAAGCCATCGATAACATTAATGGCTCAGACTTGGACAAATTAATCGTTACCGACACCATTCCATTGTCGGATACCGCAAAAGCATGCGACCGAATCGACCAGCTTTCAATGTCCAGTTTACTAGCGGAAGCCATTCGTCGAGTTAATGAAGAAGAGTCCTTATCAACCATGTTTTTAGAGTAGTTCAACTGCGCAATTAAGCAGATGGAATGAACCAGCACTGAGAAAAGCGCCTTCGGGCGCTTTTTTATTTGAATATGATGGATTAATAGCCGATTTTAGGTTTACCCGCCTACTCCAAAACAGTATAATTTGCCGCCCGTAAATCGGGGCCATCCGGCTTTTGGTCGCGAAAGCCGGCATATTAATATTAACCTGGAGAAACACCATGGATTTATTTGAATTGAATGCAGAGCTGCGTTCTGACATGGGGAAAGGTGCGAGCCGCCGCCTACGTCGTGAATCAGACAAAGTTCCAGCCATCCTTTACGGTGGAGACAAAGAGCCTCAACCACTTACTTTAGAGCACAACGAAGTATTACAACACGTTGAGCACGAAGCGTTTTACTCACACGTGTTGACTTTAATTATCGATGGCAAAAAACAAAAAGCTATTTTGAAAGATATGCAACGTCATCCTTTCAAACCGAAAGTTACTCACATGGACTTTCAACGTGTTTCAGACAAAGCTGTTATCCACATGCAAGTACCTGTTCACTTTATTAATGAAGAAAAATGTGTTGGCGTTAAAGCTGGCGGCATGATTCAACACTCAATGAATACTGTTGAAGTTGTGTGTGCAGCGAAAGATCTTCCTGAGTTCATCGAAGTTGATGTTGCAAGCCTTGATGTGAATGACGTAATTCACTTAAGCGATCTTAAGTTGTCAAAAGGCGTTGAATTAGCGGATCTTCTTCAAGGTGAAGACCACGACCACGCGGTTGTTACCGTAACTCGTAAAGGCACTGCGGCAACTGAAGCGGCAGACGCTGAAGACGAAGAAGGCGGCGAAGAATAATTCGCCCCGACACTTAGATTATTCTTGTGTCAAAAATAAAACTCATTGTGGGCTTGGCCAATCCAGGCCCACAATATGAAAACACTCGACATAACGCAGGCGCATGGTTCGTTGAAGAACTTGCCCGCAGCTACCAAATTCCTCTGACCGCCGACAGCAAGTATCATGGCTTGTTCGGACGCGGACTAATAAACAATCAAGACGTTCGTTTACTTATACCCACTACTTTTATGAACCTAAGCGGCAAGTCCGTAGCATCGGTTGCTCAGTTCTTTAAATTAACACCCGACAATATATTAGTGGCGCACGACGAACTCGATAAAGATCCCGGTGAAATCAGACTGAAAAAAGATGGTGGTCATGGTGGGCATAATGGCTTACGAGACATTATTAGCCAACTTGGCAATCAGCGAGACTTTTATCGATTGAGAGTAGGTATTGGACATCCAGGTGATAAAAGTAAAGTCACTAACTTTGTGTTAGGTAAACCAACAGCTACCGAACGCAACAATATAGATGATGCTATTTATGAAGCCGTAAGAAATATTAATGATATTATTAGCGGCAATCATGACAAAGCGATGCAACACTTACACAGCTTAAAAGCGAGTTAATGGTTGATTACAGTATCAACCCAATACGTTGCAAAAGATTTTAGTTAAGCAAACTAGTGCTAGTTTAAACAAACGTTCGCAGGCAAAGGCTACGAACTTACAAAGGTAAAAGTACCATGGGTTTTAATTGTGGAATAGTTGGTCTACCCAATGTCGGTAAATCAACACTTTTTAATGCACTCACCGATGCTGGAATAGATGCACAAAATTATCCGTTCTGTACTATCGATCCTAACACCGGGATTGTAGGTATGCCGGATCCTCGACTCGATAAACTTGCTGCAATTGTTAACCCACAGAAAATACTGCCAACAACTATGGAGTTTGTTGACATAGCAGGCTTGGTTGCAGGTGCATCGAAAGGTGAAGGATTAGGTAATAAGTTCTTAGCAAATATTCGCGAAACCGACGCCATCGCTCATGTTGTACGCTGTTTTGAAAATGACGATATCGTGCACGTTGCTGGTAAAATCGACCCAATCGCAGATATAGAAGTTATTAATACCGAACTTGCTTTAGCCGACTTGGAAAGTGTTGAAAAGGCCACTCTCCGAGCACAAAAGTTAGCTAAGGGCGGTGATAAAGAAGCTAAGGCTCGTCTCGAAATTTTAGAAAAAATTAAACCGGTACTGGATGAAGGCAATCCGGTTCGTTCAATCGATTTCGATAAAGATGAACTTAAAATCGTAAAGCAGCTTCACCTGATAACGTCAAAGCCGACCATGTACATTGCGAATGTAAACGAAGATGGTTTTGACAATAACCCTAACCTCGACAAAGTACGAGAGTTTGCTGCAGCGGAAAATGCGGAAGTCGTTCCAGTGTGTGCAGCAATGGAGTCAGAAATCGCCAGCTTAGAAGACGAAGAAAAAGTTGAGTTTTTACAAGAAATGGGACTCGAAGAGCCTGGGCTTAACCGCGTTATTCGCGCCGGGTATTCATTACTTAATTTGCAAACTTACTTTACAGCAGGCGAAAAAGAAGTTCGTGCCTGGACAGTTAAAGTTGGCGCAACAGCACCTCAAGCGGCTGGCGTTATTCATACTGATTTTGAGAAAGGTTTTATTCGCGCTGAAGTTATCGGTTATGAAGACTACGTTGCTTTAGGTGGTGAACAAGGCGCTAAAGATGCCGGAAAATGGCGACTGGAAGGAAAAGATTACATTGTAAAAGATGGTGACGTTATCCACTTCCGCTTTAATGTATAGTCATGTTTTAACGTATAGAAACAAAGCATAAAAAAGGCGCGTTAAGCGCCTTTTTTATGCTTTGTTTTCTTTCCACTGCTTAAATTCTTTCGACTCTGAAAACTTCTCATAACCTTCAATTGCTTTTAACTCGTCTGGATCAATATAAACCTCAAATTTTGATTCAATCAAATCAAATAACTGAACCAATTCTTTGAACTTTCCCTGTTCATTTAAGATATCGCCTTTGAACCAATAATGATCTTCGTTCATCTCTTCTAACATAATGGCGTCATCTATTTGCTTAGTCGCTAGTTTCAAATCACCTTTTAGAAAATAAAATACCGACATCATGTTTATAACAGAGGCATCATTACCCAATCGATTGTTAAGTTTTTTAAGACCGACTAAACCTTTGTCATATTGTTCGGTATAAAAATAATGATCCATTAACATCAAAAACAAGTCTTCATTATCACCATACAATTTGTCAAGATTCGCCAACTCTTTTCGATAGATTGACTCCTCAAGATTCTGGCTGTTGAATACCAACATTAAAGCGATAATCCTAGAGTCTCTTATTTCCTTCGGTAACGATTTTAACTTTTTATAAGCTTGCTCATACCTGCCCTGACGATTCAGTACGCCAACAGACTTAAAGGTTTCAGCTACCCTTTTATCGATGTCTTTTATGCCTAACAGACGTTTTAAGAAGTTAGAACTCTCGGGCAATACAATGCCGAATACTTTCGCAAAGGACTGAGACGCTTTTTCGCCTGAAGAGTGAGTATAAAAATCTACGATACCCGGTTCTGTTGTATCAAATATCAATTCAATATAATTGACACCACTTTCACCCAGGTCGAGCATGACTAGCGCCCTATCCTGCTCATCAACATTAATCATTCGCCGATAACGAGCTTCACCAGAAGACTGTTCCAAAAGCGAAAACCATGTTTTATATAGATTTTCACTTAACCCCTGCTTAGCTCCCTTCATCATATTTTTGTAACCACTGGGGTTTCCCAAAATGGAAAATGTCCGGCTCAATAGCACATCTAAATTTAAAAGCTGTTCGAGCTGCTCGGCATTTTGATCATTTAATGCATTCGCAAACGCTAACCCGGCATTAGCTGAAGAAGGTTCCGCCTTCCAAGTTTGAAAAGCCGACAGCCCCTCTTCTGCTTGCAGCGCAAAACTAAAATATAAAACAACAAAGATAATTAAAGTGGACACTTTATTCATGGATAAATACTCTTATTATTCAGTTTTTATAAACTATCAATATGAGCCATATATTAGCTCAAACCAAATTCCTTTTGTAATTCACTACCCCGTAAATAAAGTAACAAGCCCAGATACATCGCCAAGCTAATCGCCGCTAAGAAATAAAAACCAACATAAGTGCCAATGGCTTGAGCATCAGAAAAAGCAGCGCTTGCTTGCGCAGGAATAACAACAATACCTTTAAACACACTGTCCGTTACACTTAACGCGAGTCCTATGTAACCGACAATTAACACCCACCGAGCTCTTATTATTAGCGCTAATGAAAATAAGAATAATAATATCTTACAGGATAACGAAAGTGACGAATCGACGACCAAAGTTGAACGACTGAGTCCGAATACATTGTCACTATCGGTCATTATAGCTAAAAATCCCATGATGGATGCCAGAAAACCTAACACAGCCAGAATCATGAAAATAATGCCCCACACTGTTGGTGCAGTTCGACGTGAAGGTTGTGGAGCTTGATGAATAATCTCCGCTTCAGGACTTTGGTAAGGTTGTTCCATAGCAGTGTACTCGTATTAACAGTATGAAATAAGAAACATACTATACCGCGATGTAGCACTGCTGCAGCCAGGTTAAGCTTTAATAAACCCCATGCGTCAAGGCACGGGCTGTTGTTGTGATATCGCATTATCAATCGATTGTCGGCATTGCGAAATCAAATCTAAAACGAAAGCATCCGCACAAACTTCTTTCGCCTTATCTAACCAACCTATATTCGAGAATAGTATTGATCTCAAGGTTATAGCTTCAGATTGTCCTGCCACAGGCACTTCAGCAAACGATTGATAGACATTTAATAATTGATATTGCGAGCTTAACAAAGCCTTTATTTTCTCATCCAATAAAAGCCACTCATCAATTTTCAATGGCGTAACTGCAGCTAATTCCTGATGACCAGTTTTCCCATATTGACTGCTTTTATAAAATGTAACGCCTAAATTATCTTCATTGTTTAACCACTGAGCATATCCGTTCTCGCTTAAAAAATAATCCATAATGGCATCGCTCGCCTGATCACAGAACTCAATGTCATCGGCACTACTTGACCCACAATGTATCTCATCACTTCCATTTAACTGATTTTTTATCAACTCAGGTAAAGGATTCGACGACAATACTTTAATTGTGTACCTTGCATTTTTCGCATACTCATAAAACTCTTTGGTTCGTGTTTTCTCGGTTTTAAAAAATAACACTCGCACTCTTATTTTAGTCACAAACTCTTGATATTCTTCTTTATCATCAAAAACCAACTGACTAATAAAATAGACATCATTCCCAAGTTGAATATGATCAATGTACTCGTCTCCACATTCTTTTTGAATTATGTGGGGCGTTTGTCCAATCAAAGATTCCCCAAAAGCTGAATAGGTTCGGTTTTCAAAACGAAAAGTACTGCCCGTATAATTAATACGCAATACAGCACTAATAGTGTTCGAGTTTTCGACCATTCTTGAGTGCAATTGAACCGTTGCTCCACCACCAAAAAGTCCCAGATTAACATCGCCACTAATCTTGCCATCAATCTCACGAATCGAACTCGAAATACTTTGTTTGTTTTGAAATCCAAGCGATAAATGTTGATTGGTATATTTTACTGGTTCGCCACTTAAGCAGTTTTGCTTTAAAACACCACTGGCACTTTCAACCCCACGGCCGAGCCAGTCGGTCGTGATACCACTTTTTTGATAAGTCGCCGCAAAACAAAAGTTTGAATAAAGAGTGATCAGCCCACAACCGACCAAAACTTTAAAAAATTGTCGCATATTTATGGTTCCTTAAATAACCGAGCAATCACACCAATTGCTGACGGATTACTCGGTATTGTTAAATAGAGAAAACCAAAACTGCTATCGACTAAACTTTCCAACACAACGCGCTGGATATGCTTGTTCGGTATGCCCCCACATTGCCGTAAGAATATAAGGCTTGCTGGTGAAATTCAGTCGATTAAGTTGTGGCGATGCCATCCAGTAGTACGCAGTGGCACCTTCAATATATTGTCTGGTTCCATTTGTTGTACCAGGACTCGAAATATAGCCATAAGGCAATATCCCAAGGCTCCAGGCATTTTCACCACCCAGCAAGTGTGAACGCGCATAAACAGCAGAGCCCTCGACATCGTCATCCATTTCTGCCCGTAACCGAATACTCATGTTAATGCCATCAACAGTTGTCGGTAATCCCCAAAATAATCCTGTACTCGCTTCGTGTTGCGCACTGTAAGCCGCACACGCTTTCTCAGAATCCGTTTGATTGTAAAGACGCCCTTTTGCATTACACAACGCGGTGTTACTTCGTGTCACATTACCAGAATTATCGACGCACCAACCAATGTCATTACCGTTCACATCTTTCGCAATATTGATGTTTTGAGCCGTGTAAAACCAGGGCGAAGTATCGGAATGCGTAACCAATTGATAATTGTCATCAAACAATTCGATTTCTTTATTGAGCATTGGAACTGTTATGGTTCGATCTAAGAAGAAGTAAAGATCAACAGAGCCTTTGCCAAATTGTTGCGCCCAAAACGCCATAGTCACACTTGCTTCTGGCTCATCGTTTTTTTCGATATCCCACTCGGTAAGATAATGAAATAGACCATCAACTTTTATCGCACGATTGAGCACTTCACTGTATACAAAATTATCCCCACCGTATTTTTTCTCTCGTCCAACTTCCCATCCATCGGCTGTATATACTCTCATTGTGTAACTGCCATTAACCGGAGCTTTAACGCCTAAAGGACTCGCAATCGCTAGCCGTTTTGAACTTTTGGTTAAAAATGAACCTTTCCGTTTTTCATTGAAGAAACCACTGAACTGAAATCCCCAACCATTGGTTGTTACTTTCCCCGTCTGGTTATTATGATTCCAATCGGCACCGCTGTTTTTGGCTCCAACCAACAAGTAAGATGCATCGATTCCACTTTGCATTTTGATTGGATAACTGTAAGTTTTTAATACCAAATCTAAATCGTTACTGCCACCAAGATCGAGTACTTTTTGAGAATAGGTTGTTAAACAAGTACGACGGCCATTAGTTTTGTCACAATGCTGAGTCAAATAATTAGCACAGTCATTATTCAAAATATTGATTTCACAATATTGCACCAAGTCTTGCAAAGTATCGGCATTTTTCTGCGCAGCTTCTGTGATAAACCTAAGTGACTGACGTTGGTATTGATTCAAATAACTTGAAGACCTAGATAATAAACTGGTGGCTCGACTTTTGTTTTGCATTTGTTCAGCATAATCCCGCTGTAATTCGCGAATAACGTCTGAATTGTCATCCACCTGATAATCGCGTCGGCCAAGCGCATGAACCAAACTGGCAGTGCCAAAGTAAGGTTGGGTTTTATATCCCACAACATTGGAGTTACTCGGAGTAAGAATCATTTTACTGAAGCCGGTATCTTCAAACTCGGTTCCTTCCATACTTCGAGCATATTGGATAACATTTTCAAAAAGTTGCCGACAAGTGTCGAAATTCAAAGCACTGCATTGAACAAAATTATCGGGTATTGCTTTTAACAACGCCAAAGGATCACCACCGAACTGATGAGCACGCACCGTAATATTGATCGATGACTTTTGCTTATCATTTAAATAATCGAGTTCTCCGCTCACGTCTCCCAATGCAAAGTCGACGTCTAGTGCGCCTTCAAACGCTAGCTTGTCAGACGCGCTCACATATTCTGCTTTCATCGAAACAAATAATAATGCTGAGCGTTCAATTTCTCGAACGAACTCGTTACCAACGGTTGCCAATAATTGAGAGTCGGACAACTGATTTCGCTTATCGTATACCGCCTGTCCTTGAGGACTTAACACCACATCGCTGTCACCAGGATTTTTCAGTAACACTTTAGATTTTGCATGATGGCGCGCCATAAATACCCAGTTACTTGAAAATTCATCGGACGCCGATTCCAGAGCGATCTCCGCACCAGCATCAACCGATGCTACCGGAAAGTTAAGATCTGCGGTTACCGAACCATTTATCACACTGGCAATTTGTTGATAATTTTGATTAGTTTCGAAAAAGAAGTTTGTGCCTTGCTCTCCTACAACTTCAGATGCGCGGCCTTGAACTGTTTGATAATTTAAAAACTCGCCGGTCACACTGTTATAACCTGTGCCCAATGGAATATAGTCACTGTCGCCAGCTACCACTGTTGATGCGGCTTGAGTTGATAGTGTCAAAGTGAACGCAAACGCACTCGCGAGAAGTTTTTTATTAATTAAACTGGCCTTCAAAAATTGGTTTTTCATAATGTTGTGTTTCATAAATCTGTCCTATGCTAATTCTTGGCTGAAGTGAAAACATTCACTGTTCTAGTATTCGAGTGCCGTAACATCGTAAGACTTTAAAAAGTCTTGTCCCGACCACCAGGTGGCACAATCGGTAGGACCTCCGGACAAACAGTCTTTTGCAAGTTCACTTAAGTGATAGGCGTTGTCACCCGCGCGTACTTCAATATCACGAATAGTTTCGAGTTGTTTTGGTTTTAAATCAGCCGATCGTTGACCCGATAAATAATTGGCGCGTTGCTGATGCAGAATCGATTGCTCCCATCTTGCTTTTATGTCACGGAGCGCTTGGCGCGAAGCAAAAGACAAGTTATCTACCGGCTCAGAAAAGTAGTCTCGAAAAGCAGGTCCAGAATTTTCATACTTTGCAGTTAAATAACGGACTGGATTAAACTTTTGATACATCCATTCGCCGTTTTGATTTTTAAATTGCGATGGAAATCCAACAACGCCCGGCAGTTTATCTTTCGCATACAAAACTGTATTTTCGAAATAACTTAGGCAAGTCCCAGGATCTCTTAAGGTGCACGCGTGTGATGTTTGATCGTCGAGAATACTTAATAAAGATCCACTGTCACCACCATATTGGTAACCTCGGATGCTCACATCAACCGTTTCAGAGTTATTAATTTTAGAGTAATCGGCTTCTCCATCCACCGACACAGTTCCTTTGGCCCAATCAACTGACAGTCGTCCGCCGATATTCTTTTTGTCTTCTGAATTGCGGAATTTAAATTGAATATTCACCATCAACCAGGCACCTAACTCAACGCCCTGAATAAATTCATCGCCAGTAAATTCGGCGAGTTCTTTACCTCGATAACCAAGATTGTCGGCCCAGAATAAAAATCCCGAAGTCGGATGCAGGCCATTACCGGCTCCCACTGAATTCGCATCCGGTTCTTGCGGCATTAAAATTGGCTTACGCGGCATAGCTCTTGTTATGAGGGTATAGGAGCTGGAGAACTCATCCGCCGAGTTTTGGAACGCTAAGCCGATGTCTCCGTTCACTTCAAAAGACGCAGCACTGATTTTTGCGCTGGCAGCTCCTCGAATGGTGTTCAATAATTTTTCGTAGTTTTGATCGACACCAATATGCAAATCGATTTTGGTATTACCAACAAATTGCGCACTATCAACAAATCCATCATTGTTTAAATCAACGTCATCTTCGGACGCTGGTAATGCCGAAACATAGACAGAAGTCGCGCCTTTAAACTCACCTTTTTCTGAATCGTATCCGCCTCCTAATAAATAGGTATCATTGGAGTCGTCGATAGGAATCGATGATTTTTGAGTGGCAGACGGGCTCACTTTCTGGCCGTTCAAATGTTTGGACTGTTTACCCTTTCGTTGTTCTGCAATTTTCCAACTTGAGTTGGATGCTGCATTAATATCAATTTGCACTGACTTTGCCTGAGCTCCAGCGGATAACGCACTAACTACCGCCATTGAAACAACTGCAGGCAGTAGCTTTCGTTGAGTATTTTTTATGCGCTTTCGCAGCGTCGAAACGTAATGTGTTGTCTTCATAATGACTCTCTTTGTTGACTGATTCTGGCTATCACTGCGCAGCCTTTAACACGTTCTTGAGCAACTACCAGCGCAACCTCTTTAGGTTTCGCAATTTTAGGTTTTGCCATGCTCTGACAACGTTGTCATACAAATCAGAAAAAGAGTAAACACAAAAGCTCTGATAAAGTTCTTATATTAAGTGATGTTCTTGTTTTTATTGATTTTTTCACCACTTTATATCAGCAAGTGAGGCGCTAAATTCACATCTTTTTCACGCCCAAAACCCCCACTTTATCGCCAATAAAGTGGATATAATGTTGATGTTCAGGATTAACACGGCACTTAAAAGGTTTTCTGTCAGGCGATATGAAAACGGTTTCGATCAAGATCTATTATCAGCCCTGCTGAGAGCTCTTTTAAAAATATTCATAACGCAATAATTAAAATCTTTTGGAAAGGGTCATTTAAATTTTTGTAGCGCTTTTGCTTTATTTTTACTTTAAATTCTCTTTCAGATTTGATTCGATGTTGGATAAATAAGCGGTCGTCAAAGGTTGTGTCGACCAGGGCGAGAGATATACAGAGGTTACCGTAAGGTCATGTGTCCACCACGGTTCTTCAATTCGAGTGTTCGCTCCTAGCCACTCAATGTTTTGCAACGCGATCTCGTCGCACAAAGCGCCGCAATAGATCCCGGCAATTAATTGATGTTTAGCCAATCCCCAAAAAGAATAAGATTTAGGGTGAGCCTCTCGGTAATTGACTAATAACTTAAACATTCGAGTCGCCAGCCGGTTACTCAAATCATATTCACTGGCCGCAAAAGCAGCCACAATCATGCCCGTAATTTTTTCACGATTCGCAATGTTAACGGGTGTCTCTTGAGCTTGTTCGACTAGCGCTTTTAGAGCCAACGTATTGCTGCTCGACGACTCTTGTTTTTGACGCTTGACCAATATTGCAACGACTTGTGAAAAAACCGCTTCAATATTTAATGTCCCTAGATCCTCACTGGATAATATCGGTAGAGCCATATTCAAACCATAAAGCTCGTTAAAGACACTGGCAACCGGTGACCAGTATTCGGGATCTTGCATTAACGCTTGTTTTAAAAATAGCGAAGCGGTTTCGTGTTGCTTTAACATTAATTGCGCTTTTAACCAACGCAAGCCATTTCGCGGTACGGTATACAAACTGTACTGACTTGCTGATTTTGTACTGATAACATCACTGCGAACACCCAACACCAATGAGCTATTGGGCAAACTGCTAACGACAGCGTAAAGATTTTTGTCGGCATTTCGAGGGTCGTTCAAAATATCTTTTGTAGCACTCATGGGAACCCAGTAATCCTCACCGACTGCCGCGAATGAATCATCGTTTAAGCAAATATCAATTAACGAAGTAATGGTGGCCAATTGAGATTGAGAAAATAACATTGCCATGTCAGCTTGTTCTAAATGCTGCTTTATTACGTCACAGGGTTGCGCTGTAAGAATCATGAGATCAAGATAAGCCTGCCAGGCCATAGTATTTTGTTTATGTTCCGCCACTAAGTAACGTGCCGTATCAATCGCCTTATGTTTTAAGGCCGGCTGTCTGGCCGTGGCATAAGCGTAAAATTTTAAGGCATCAAAGTTGTCGGGTTGTTCCAGTAAAACTTGCTCTGCTAATGTTATGTAATCCCACAGCTCCGTTTGTGACAATAAATTAAATCGCTCCATCTTTAAAACTGAGTTCAAATACACGGCTTTTATTTCCGGTATATTCTCATACTCATTAACTAATGCTTCTAACGACGTCATCGCTTTTTTCACCGCAAATTCATTGTTACTGTCCAACTGCGCAGAGGCTAATAATAGCTGCTCAATTTTTAATGGCGGTAACGCGTCAGAAATTGATGAAAAACGATTTTTGATTTCTCGATAATGGAAATCTAACCGAATCGCAGCTCCAATTTGTTCAGCGATAAATTGAGGATCCTTGGCCTGCATTTCGGTTAACGGCACTATATAAGAAAAGCGCAATATCTGCGTGGACGATTCAATAAGTTTTATGGTTAGTGATGCAACTGAGTTTTCGACTTGCTCACTAACATATCGAGCATCCGTTTTGTTAAGACTGGCAATTAAATTGTAGTCAGGCTTGAGAGTTTGAGGATTCTCTTTTGGATCATATGCATTAACCTCGTCCCCTCGAAAATCGTACTCGTTAATCCCAGTTTTCTGACCAGCATATCTCAAGTTATGGTTCGCTTTTTCCAGGCCATCTATAATCACCAACTGCGTCGTCTTCGCCAAGTTGACCAATATTGCGTCTTGCGTATATCCGGCCACTTGCGTCGAGAATGCGGCAATGCTCTCTCGTCCCAGATAGCCGGTCATATCACTTGAAGCATCATCAGCGGGTTGATCAATATTATCGTGTACAACAAAAGGGCGAACTAAAATTGATGGCGATCGTTTCTTACCAGCCGCTTTATCACGAGAAATAGACACACTGTCAAACGCAAAACTAATTACACTAATCAACAACACAAACGTTGACGCTAACGTAAAGGTTAATCGTAGCGACCTCTTTCTCAGTGCATAGCGAAGTGCAGCAAAAAATAATTCAACAATACGAATAAGAGACGCCAGTTTAATGATCAATCGCTTTGTTATGGAATTGTATTTAGTCTGCTGATTTACTTTTTCAGACTGTGCGACATTACTTGCATCGAGACCTTTTGAATGGAGACTAATCTTTGATTGAAATGAATTTGCATTAAGCCGTTCTACCCCGTTTTCAGTCTTGTCGTGTCGAGGAGCTTGATGACCATTTTGCAAATGTTTGTCTATCGAGTCTTGGTTATCATTCTTGCCCGTTTGGGATTGAGCCTGGGTTTGAGCTTGAGTTTTAAACAACGAGCCTTCCTGCCCGTTAGTATCTGCTTTTTTTAATTGACTCTCTAATGACGACGCATTGGCATATTGTTGTAAAAACTCACTCAACGAATAGCTTTGATTCGAAGGGTGCTGAACTTCAATCTTATCCAGATGCACGCATTGATATCCAACACGATGTATCGTTTTTATAAACTGCTCTCGGGAATCACTCAGTGCTTTACGTAATAAAGATACTGCACGATTAATAGCATCATCCGAAACCACGGCGTTCGGCCAAACAGTATCGGCAATTTGTTGTCGCGTAATTGTTTGATTTTGATGCTCGAAAAAGAACAGTAATAAGTTGTTGATTATGGGATCGAGTTTAATCAACTCGCCATCGCGAATTATCGTTTGTTCGCACGGTCGATAAACAATCTTATTTTTCGCAAATATGGAGTATTTCATCTTGGATAAACCAACCTTAATTCGATATGCGAGATCACCGGCAACAGCCAAACAACTTATCTCTACTCAAGAGAATTTTAATAGCCCGTTAACTTTAAAAGGCTATGTCACGATAGTTATTCGTTCATTGTGTTTTGTGACCGAGCTACACACTTTGTGTTGTTCGTTTTGTTATCGATGTGCATACAGGTCTTAAGTTAGTTATTAAGTAACATAAACGAATTTTATTTAAAGTCATAGTGGAAAAACGCACGGCATTAGGACGCCATACTCCCAATATCCAACCTGGCGTGTATAAATTAAACGTATGTTTAACTTTGCTACCAATTTAAAAGAATATATACAGCTTTAAGCGCAGTATTACTTTGCCACTAATAAAAATAACTTTGAGACCTTTTTACCCACTATACAACCAAAACAAAAGACAATCGCATGCAATATTGCAATGGTTAACTGACGGATTAATTCAATGCTTGTTACAGCTTTAATGAATAGTTTTGATTGGTAATATTAACGTAGCAAAGTTCACATTAAACAATCGAAGCTTTCATTTTTTTAAGCGTACAACTGTAAGCTTTTTAAGCGTTAACTTTTCTATTTTTAGTAAAAAATTTGTGGCGACAACAAGAAAAGCGAAATGGAAATATGAGAAAGATAATAAATGAAAAAGCAATTAAGATAAGATTAATAAGACTAACGGTAAAAATTAAAACATAAAAAAAGAGAGCTAGGACATTATGCTCTCTTTTTAAAATTTAAAACTCTATTAAAAAAATCGGTTTTACACTTACCGCTTTAACCGAATATTCTCATCTTTGAGCGCGACTTTGGCAGCCGTTAATAATAACTCTGGATGCAGTCTTACTTGATAGTTAGGATTTACATAAGAAAATTGAATGACGCCTTTCTGATCGATAATAAATACCGCAGGTACAGGTAAGTTGGCTTTAGGCTCACCTTTAAATCGTTGCAGACTCGCATCATATCGCTCTTTAATTAAGTCGGTAATCTTGTCTTCAACACGAAATGCGACACCAAAGGCTCTGGCAACTTCCACGCGAAAATCCGACATTAACTGATACGACAGCTCTCTGTCTTTTTGTAGCTTTTTAATGGTGTCGGGCAATTCTGGACTTATGGCAATTAATTGGTAACCCATTTCTATTAGATCTTGCTGAATATCTTGCAGTTCAGCCAGTTGATGGTTACAAAATGGACACCATCCACCTCGATAGAAGACCAATATCACAGGCTTTTCCGCAGCTAAAGATTTTAAATTTAACGGCTTTCCACTGGCACTCCACAAAACAGAGTTGGGTACTTCTTGACCAATCAAAAGAGGATTAACTTCATCGGCAGTATTCGCAATGGTGGTTCGCTCAGCGGCAATCACCGAGCCAAATAACAATAAAGGCAATATTTTCAATAAGATAGCTTTCATTTCAAGTCCTAATTTGTTGTATTTACTAGAATAAAGACGGTGCAGAACGCTCAATGTTACGGCTTTAAACTAAGTCATTTAGGTTCACAATAAAAGCGAAAACCGAACGGCCAAAGCCCTTGACAGACGCCGTCGAAATCAGCAAAATACGCGCCTCCTGACGCTAGTCGGGAATTGTGGCTAGGTAGCTCAGTTGGTTAGAGCACATCACTCATAATGATGGGGTCGGTGGTTCAACTCCACTCCTAGCTACCATTATTCCAAAAAGCTCGCTTTATGCGGGCTTTTTTTATGGCTTCAGGAAAGTCACCGACACTCTTTTATTGATGGGGTCGGTGCCGAGTGCGGACCAGTCCAACTCCACTCCTCGCTTATAGCGCCTACTTTTGGAGCTACCATATTCTAAAAAGCTCGCTATATGCGGGCTTTTTTATTGCCTTTAGAAAAGTCACCGACACTCTTTTTTGTCGAGATACCGCTAAAAGCGGACATTCAAAGAGGAAATACGCCTGTATTATATTTCTAAATTATCAAAACACTTAAGCATAATCGTCTGCTGAAGATGGAAGTGACGTTTTATACAGCATAATAGAAACAACGAAGACCCAAAGGTCTGATACCGTTCGATTATTAGGTGCGTGTAAAGAGAAAGTAACCAAAACAGCCTGATTACCTTGAAACTTTTGTGCTTTGGAATGCTGAGTTAATAGAGTGTCAGCAGAAGATTCAAAAATTTCACCCATTTCACTACTATAAACTTTAAAGCTAAGCGCCTTCGATATAGGAGCTTAGCTTACCGAAAGACAGGCAAGAGCGGGCAGTTTAGTCTCCCTCTCCACCAATTGTCCCTTTATCTTTAGGCAGTTCTGGAGCAGGTACACCTGGTGGACGGAATGGAGGAAACGTAGTTGCGGATAGTGGAGATTCCACTTTCGAAAGCTTTCCAGTCGGCTTAACAGGTATAAGTTTCCAATTGTAGGGGCTCAACTCATACACCTTGTCGGAATAAACATCGCCAGCATCGCAGACATCGGAGTAACCTGTAACTCTTAACTTTTGCTTATTCATGTACGATTGTTTCAACAAGTCAAATTGTGCATCAAACACAGGAGACTCAACATCCACAGTCCAAATTAGGTGGGCTCGATCTTCAACGCAGTGCTCAAAGCTCGAATAATCTTTGTCAACTTCCATGCGGAAGTAAACCTGGTGATCA
This sequence comes from Gammaproteobacteria bacterium, assembly GCA_013373375.1. GTDB lineage: Bacteria > Pseudomonadota > Gammaproteobacteria > Enterobacterales > Kangiellaceae > Pleionea. The sequence goes on along the minus strand of JABXHY010000003.1, from coordinate 58,828 downwards.
TTATTTGGGCCGGAACGAGTTATGAATTGACTGACCACTCCATAAACATCATTAGCAGCAGACACTGTCATACAACTCGCCGCAACGGCAGCACTTACCATTAATTTCTTTAACATCATTTTCTCCTTTAACATTTCCACTTCTATATCATTTGTCAAACAAGCATTAATCCACCAGTGCTTATATCGACTCAGTGAAATTGTATTCGGAAATTCAGATGCTAAAAACTAGCTCGAGTAGTACTAAAACGACATTTCGTTGCATTTTACGGTCATTTAACAGCGGTTTAGAGTAGTTTGTACAACAGGCACACCTCAACGAGCTTTTAATCAAGCAGATATAAAAAACACCGTGATGAATACTTTCATAAACTCTACTTCTAAAACAGTGCTACGAAATGTATCAATGGCTATCTCTATTTTCCTCATTGAGAATGCGTTTATGTCGACATTTTGAAATAAACTGCGAATAATTTTTACATCTATTTTTATCTACATGTTCCTCATCATGAGCCTTCGAAACCGGCAAAATACGCGCCTCTTGAAGTAGTCGGGAATTGTGACTAGTTAGCTCAGTTGGTTAGAACACATCTCTTATAGTGAAGGGGTCCGTGCCGAGTGCGGACCTGTTAACTCCACTCCTCGCTTATAGCGCCTTCTGTTGGATCTACAATATTTTGAAATGACTTAGGTCATCTTTATGATGACCTAACTAGCTTGTAACGATATATTAACCAGCAAATAGCTAGCACGAACTAACTTTTTAACACTGCTAAATTTAATTTCTAACTAATCACTTACTTAAGTGCTTATTCAAAAACTTAATAGTCGTTTGATAAAACTCCAATCGATTTTCTGCACTGTAAAAACCATGCCCTTCCTTTGGTTTATAAAGCCATTCAAAAGGTTTCTTGCGTTCTTCAAGAGCTTCTTTAAGAAGAAAGGCCTGCTCTGGAGGTACTCGCTGATCTTTTCCGCCATGAACGATCAAAATAGGTATTTCTAATTTATCGATGTAAGTGAGAGGAGATTCCGACTTTAAGAGTTCTTCATTGTCTCCGTAAACCACTTTTGCTCTTGCCGCTACTGAGTCAATTTTCGAATAGTCCGCTTCGCCTTCTTGCTCAATCGCTTCATAAACTCCAGCGCCTGCGATACTGCACTTGAATAGTTTAGGTTCAATTAGCGGTGACATGACTGCCGAATAGCCTCCGAAGCTCCATCCCATAATGCACGCATTGCCTTTTTGAACAGACTCTAATCCCATCGCCCATTTAGTGCCGTCGATAATATCGTGTTGGATCAGTGTGCTTCGCTTTCGATAGGCCGTTGTTTCAAAGTCAGCACCAAAACCGCCAGAACCTCGAAAATTTACCTGCAGCACTGCAAAGCCATTATTCGCCAGCATTTGCGCTTCTTCAGAATCTGCACCATTGTAAAGCCAAGTGTTACGTACACCGTAAGGACCGCCATGCACTAAGGTCACCAGAGGTGAGGGTTTGGTTTGGCCTTTGGGTAACGTCAGATAACCGGTTATTTTTGCTCCATCACGAGCCTTAAACTCAATCGGTTTTCTATCAGACAGTAGCGCAGGATCGAGCCATTGCTTTTTACTGATTAAATAATCCGCTGTTTTCTTTTCTTTGTTAAATAAATAAAAATCGCCGGCATTTTTATCATTTTCGACATAGACAATTATTTCCGACAAGTCTTCGGTAATGGAGGTTACTCTTATATGGTTCGACTTACCAAAAGCTTCCGACAGGCGACTGTGCAGTTGACCAAAATCACTGTTGTCGTTGAGGTAATGCGTTTCGATATAGCCTGGCATTGTATTAAACCCGACTAGCTCATCGGTTTTAGGATCGAAAATATAAGAATAAATATCAATATTTTTATCGTGGAATAAAGTTGTTATTTTCTTGGTCTTTAAGTCGTAAGAAAACAAACCTTCGGTTCCATTGTCGATGGTTCGAACAAAGTAGAGTTGCCCCTGCTGTAAAGAAGCGGCAATCGGAAATGCGCCATAAAGAGGATGATTTGATTTTACTTCGTGCCAATCATCCTCATGATACAAAAATACCTTTCTAACACCGTCACTGTCTCGACCATTTGCTGCCTGAATACCACCCTTTTCATCCAGTATGATATTCATATTGCCAAATGGCGTAATGGCGACACGCTTAGGAAGAGCTCTTTCAACATTTAATTTATAAATTTTTCGGGGAGAGTCATAATCGAAGTCCATCATTCGGGTACTGATTAAAATATTATCTGGGTCATCCGGTAAATCAGAGAGTATTTCCGCATAAGCATACATTTGCCCTTTGCCACGATTAATTCTCGACCCGCCAGTGGTTCCTTCTGCCTGATACCCGAATACAATTTTCGCGTTTGTACCGTCTATGTTCCCTGCGTAAATCTGCCCTGCTGTTAAATGCTGCTCTTGCCAGGACTCTTTCTTGTACCGAGTTAAAATGAGTCGTTTATTGTTGACCCAGAAGAACTTATCGACATGTTGATTTTCGCCAAATTGGAAAGCATGTACTGGCTCCATATCTTCTCGTCGAATAACCGCCAATATTGTTTGATTTTTAAACGGCGCGGTTGCTGCGAAGTGTTTGCCATCTGGCGAAATTTTTACATCTTTGTATTCAATGTCTCTCGCGAAGTACTCCAGAGGTATGCTGGCAAAACTCGCAGCCGAACTAAAAGCAAGAAGTGTAAATAAGAGCCGAAAAGACTGTCCCATATTCTTAATCTCCATAATTAGCCTATTCTCCATAATTCGCCGAAACTGCTTGATTCATCTAATTTACAAAATTCGCCTAATTTTCAAAATTTGTTTATGTACCAAACTCGGCATTGGTTAGCTGTCCATTTTCATGGCGTCTATTCTAATACTTTTGAATCGCTACAACCATTGTTTAAATGGCACATAGCATATGGCTTAATTTTATAAAAAACATATATATCGCGATAAACAGAATTTAACTAAAGACATAAAGACACAACCCTCTCTCTTCAACCGAAAATTAGGCATCTATCCAAAGGAATGCTGACTAAGAGCTAAATATCTGATAACTAGCCGATTTACCTTAACTTTATAAAGTTTCAATCGGTACTCTAAGGTAAATATTGTGCTAATCTCAAATAAGCAATAGCGTATAGGTTAATGAGTCCTTTAGTGGCAGATGGTTAATGGCAAGTAGTTAATGGCAGATAGTTAATGACAGGTAATTTGTCCGACAAAATTCGTTTCTATAAAGAGCATTCAGCTGAAATCATCATTATATTGCTGGGGCTAGCGGTATCAGCTTTATTACTCGTCACGCCTCACAGAGGAAACCTGCCTCTCGGTATTACTGTGTTATTCCCGTTTGGAATGTCTTTAACTATGGGTTTAATCTTGGCATTCAAACTGAATGGAAAGCTCACTCTCAGTCAATATTTTCGAAACGGCTTTTCATTGGTTGGAACCTGTGCTTTTGCGGTCATCGTCTACCATAATCTCGAACTACCTATCGTGCTTGCTCCGGCTGTCGCGCTGGTTATCATAATCTTTTCAAGAAGCTGGTTTGGATTTTGGCTTGTCGTGCTAATCGGTGTTTACCTTTCGGCCATGATTTACTTTACGCCCAATATTGATTTAGCAATCACCATGAGGGCTCTTGGAAGTTATTTTTCGGTCATTATTTTAATTGGCTATTTAGTTAAAGTGCATGAGAGTGAAACGTCTGTTAAGCAAGCGCTTTTAGACGCGAACCAAAAACTTGAGACAGCAGTTGAAAAATTGGAGAAAAACCAGCGCAAACTGCAACAAGAAAAAGAAAAAGCTATTTTGGCGAATGATGCAAAAAGTATTTTCTTATCCAATATGAGTCATGAAATTAGAACACCTCTGAATGGATTAACTGGAACGCTTGAGTTACTAAAAGACGAAAATCTTTCCCCAACTGCAAAAGATATATTGGATAGAGCGGTATACTCTTCCGAACTTCTGCTTTCGCTTATAAACGATATTTTAGACCTATCGAAATTGGAAGCAGGAAAATTTGAAGTTGAATCAACATCTTTTGACTTACGCAAGCTAGCGCAACAGTTAAATCAAGAGTACACACACTATGCCAAAGGCAAAAAAATTACATTCGAGTTAACTTGCCGAATCGAGCATCAGTATTGGCGAGGCGATTTGATTCGAATAAGACAAATATTACTCAACCTGATCAGTAATGCATTTAAGTTTACTGAAAAAGGACTGATAACCGTTTCGATAGAAGAATGTGAACACGATACTGATCTCATCCTATTCAATGTTTGCGACTCTGGTATTGGAATGGATGACAATATGCTGTCCCGAATCTTTCAACGCTTTGAACAAGCCGATCAAACCAACACACGACAATACGGCGGCACAGGACTTGGCCTATCAATAACTAAGTATTTAGTTGAGCTCATGAATGGAAAAATCGAAGTCACCAGCGAGGTAAACATAGGCACTTGTTTTAAGGTCAGCCTGCCCTTAATAAGAACTTTCGAAGCGCCATTATCCAATAAACAAGAATTTGCTCCACCCAATTTAACGGGTAAAAAAATTCTTATTGCCGAAGACAATCAGGTCAACCAATTTGTTGTAAAAGGATTACTCAAGCCTACCGGTGCGCTTCTAACGTTCACGAAAAACGGAAAAGAAGCAGTAGAACAATGTCAAGCCATGCCATTTGATTTACTTATCATGGACATTCAAATGCCAATTATGGATGGTTTAGAAGCGTGTCAGGAAATTCGAGCGTTCAATACAAAAGTTCCTGTCGTTGCTCTCACAGCAAACGCTTACGAAGAGGATCAAAAAAACTACTTGGAGAATGGCTTCACCGGATGTTTGACGAAACCCGTCAACAAATCAGACTTGTACTCAGCTTTGAGTAAGTATTTGGAAGTTTGAATTTTCAGTCTGTTAAAAAATTTACCGAAACCAAAATAGAGAAAGCATCGAAAAAAAGAAAGTCTGACTACGAAAGTATTTTGCAATACCTGATTGCAAATGGAGCGAAATACAGCGAAAAAGAATCGTAAAGCCGATTACCAAAATTATTGATTTACGCTGAAAGCGAAAACAAATTAAAAGCAATTAGTCAAAAATAAAATGAAGTGGATCGGATTAATTGCTTATAAACCATTAAATCACTCGATTCCGACCCGCTTCTTTGCCTTCATAAAGTGCATCATCAGCTCGTTTAATGGTTTTTGCAATATCCTCAGACTCATCAAACTGAGCACACCCAAAGGTCAGGGTGACATGAAGCTCTTGTTTGTCCTTATCCATCTTATAGGCAATATTCATATGATCTATCTTGTCGCGAATACGCTCTGCGACACGACGGCTTTTTTCGATATCGGTTTCGGGCATCATAATTAAAAACTCTTCTCCTCCCCAACGACATAAAATATCATTTTCGCGGAGCGACTGCTTAATAAGAACAGCAACGTGCGTTAGTACATAATCTCCGCAGTCGTGTCCATAATCATCATTGATACTTTTAAAGAAGTCGATATCACATAGTACTATGGACATAGTCGATTTATTACGTTTGGTTCTGGCAACTTCTAAATCGAAGAACTCTTGCATCGCCCGTCGATTATAAACACTGGTTAGCGGATCAAATCGAGCGACTCTGTCTAGCTCTTCATAAGCCTTCTTAAGTTCTTCATTCTTTTTAACCATCCTTTGGTTAAAACGGTCTTTTTGCTTGTAGCGATAGTAAAAGAAATAAATAAATACAAAAGCGAGTAATACTCCTAAGACTAATACATAGCGAACGTACTTCTGCATTTCTAATTCTGCTGCTGCAATTTCCTTCTCTTGCTCTAACTCTAATATTTGATTCGCTTGTTTTTCATTTTCGTAAAGCGCTTGCATCTTAGATAAGCTTTCTTGAGACTTTTCATTGAAAATTTCTTTATAAAGTTCAACGTACTTTTCTAGAATCCCGGTTGCTTCTTCCCACTGTTTCTCTTTTTTCTTTAAAATATAGTAGAGGCTTTGTAACTCGAGCACTAGACTTTTTCGTTTTGCTTTTTCTGCAATTAGAAAGGCTTCGTCAATCAGAGTTTTTGCTTCATTCAGCATGGTGTTAGTTTGCACAAAGGTTTGCGCAAGCAGCAAGGCGGTACTGGCAATGCCTTCGTCGTACCCCAGCTTTCGATAGATCGCCAAAGCCAATTGATAATATTCAATCGCTTGGTCAACTTTGTTTTGAACTTTATATAAATTTCCAATGTTGATATAGCAAATGGCCACGCCGTGCTTATCATCAATTTCGTTTCTTATATCCAGAGACTTCTGATTACTTTCAATCGCTTTGTCGTATTGCTCATTTCGCTGATAGGCTATTGCCAGGTTTCCATAAGATTTCGCAATCCTTGATTTAGAGCTATCGGGTGAGTCGAGAACACTTTGATGGGACTTTTCAAAAAAGTCGACAGCGATATCACTTCGACCAATTGCGGAATACGACATGCCTAAGTGACTGTAGAGTGTTGCTAATCGGTTAGCGTTATTGTCTAACAGACTCGCGTATTTAACGCCCTCTTCAAAATCTTCAATGGCCTTGTTTTGTTCCGAACGGTAGTAATAATTAAGTCCTCTTTCTGCGTAAAAGCGAACTTTAATCATGTTTTCATCCGATTGCTTGAGATCCGATTCCATTCCATCAAGCAAGGTCAAAGATTCGTCAAGCTGCGATAACACCCTTAAAAATCCAGATAAGCGAATGGTCTCAGACCAATATTTTTCGAGATTACCTCTTTGCTTAAATATGCTGACAGCTTTCTTTAGTAGCGGCACTTGCTCTCTTAAATAATTAGCATCTCTGTCAAGCTCATAATACATAGCCTTGCGTACCCAAAGATTTGCCTGAAATTCATCGAGACTGGTGTCCAGCTGATCCACCTTGTCTAATACGGCTTTGTAAGCAACTTTATCTCTTATAGTAAATAGGCGCCTTAACTCCAGCCAGTAGACGTATTGGAGGCTTTTAAGGTGGTCTTCTTCGTGCGCGATCTCCAGAGCTCTGGCTATGTTTTCTTTAGATGGGTTGTCTAAAGAAGAGGAATCGGAGTTCTCAAGTAGCGCATCCAGTACTTCTGGCAGGATTTGCCGGACAGCAGCCGCTTCGTTGATATTTGCTATTGCTTTATAGCTAAATATCGCTAATAAACCATATGTTAAGATAAAAAACAGTAATCTACTTTTCATATTCCCGAGCTTGTATGGTCTGGGTGGACGCGCCTTTAGTTTGCTTAGTTATTAAAAAGTAAGCTTTTGTTTAAGTATAGTCATAAATAAAAAGTTTGTAGTATAGAGGTTAAATTGCGAATATTTCGGCGACGAGAGAGCCGACGAAAGTATCTGTGTCACGGTTTCGTTCAATGGTCAATCGACAGCGTTGACGTAACTGTCGAGGGGTGTAAACTCAAAATAAACCTCAAGGAGCATTACATGTTTATTCGTGCAGCCATAATAATCATCTTTGCTCAATTATTTCTGACCGCTTGTGGCGGCTCTTCCAACTCCTCACCAGAAACACCAGTAGAGCCAGAAAACCGATCATTTTACATGGGGTTTACGCCCTGGCTATACGAAGCAACGCTCGATGCTCAATCCACCACATACACAAGACTCGCAACGCACGGCGATATTGTGAAGCATCATTTACAAGCGGGAGTGCCTTGGGAAGAAGCCTATGCAGGAACAGCTTACCATCCGAATGTGGAAGCTGAAATTGAAGGTCGATTATCGAACACCGCAAATAACCTTACGGTTTTTTTAGCGATTGATTCTTTAAACGTTGGTCGAGACGCCCTCGCCGATAATTGGGGAGAGTCGACCAATATGCCACTACCTGGCGAATGGGCAAGTCGCAGTTGGTCTTCGCCTGAAGTCATCGCCGCCTATGTTAATTTCGCATCGGACATGATTGATCGCTTTCAACCAACTTATTTTGAATACGGCACAGAAGCCGGTGAATTAATTGTCAATGATGTCGACGGATTCGATGATTATCTGATATTTGCGTCGGCGGTTTATACCGAACTCAAAACGCTTTATCCGAACCTGCAATTGATTACGTCGACCACGCTTAAAACACCCGGCAGCAATAACATGAACCTAATAATCGACCGTTACGATGACTTAATGGCATTCACAGATGTTTTAGGCGTCAGCGTTTATCCTTATGTGTTTTTCGACCATAACAACCGGGGTGATCCCAATAACTTACCGGTTAATTGGCTTTCTCAAGCGACCACCATCGCGAACGGTAAACCGATTGCCATTTCTGAAACCGGATGGATTGGCGAAAACCTTTCAATTCCGGAGTATTCCTATGCCGAGCAGTCTGACGCGTCGAAACAAAATGCTTTTGTCGTTAAATTATTGGAAGAGTCGAATACATTAAATGCAGAATTTGTTATTTGGTGGACCATCGCCGATTACGATGCATTATGGAATGACACTTTAGCTCAAGATCCCTTGGCAAAGATTTGGAAAGACATAGGTTTATATGATGAAAGCCAAATGCCAAGAACAGGACTCAGTACTTGGGACGATTGGCTCAGTCGAACAAAAAATTAATTGAATGCAACAACAATAATTACAGGTTACTCATCGTCTTTAACAACTCGCTTACAATAACAACCTTCAACCAGCCAGGTTGTTATTGTCTAGCTAAAGCATTACGCACAATATCTAAAGTAAGCATGTCTAACCCAACGGTATCTAACCTAACAATACCTGACCTAGCAATAACTAACGACACACGTTAAGATCAAAATCGAAAGTTGCCGTACTTACTTTATTGCCGATATTAGAGTTTTTTTCTAAAAGAAGACCTCGCTCAGTTGCAACAATTTGGTGATTGTTAAACAATGGCTCTCTTCCGACCAGCAAAGATGATGCCCCCTGAAAAGAACCGATTCCACTTTTGTATTTTATTTTTCCATTTGAATCAATAAATACTAACTGACCACCAACAAAATCGGTTGCAAGAATTCCACCACAATGCGGAACCAAGTCATCAAACACTGTAAAGCGGCTAGCGAAAGATTGAGCCATCACAGAGTCCGCGTCATTCGAAACATCGATGGTTTTAATTTCCCCAAGATCAGTAAACCAGAGATGTTCATTCAACCACTTTATTCCATTAGGGTGATAGACATTATGATTCTGAGCAGCCCATCTAGAGTCAACTCCAACAACCGACATTAAATCTTCCGACAGATTAATCTTTACAATCGCGCCGCTTCCAAAATACGCCGTGTTCGCAATATAAAGAGTATTAACTCCGTCACTGGTAAGCCCGTTCGGTAAATCATATTCACTAATGTCCTGAATGATCTCTAATTTTCGATCAGAATCGTTTAAATCCATTCGATAGAGGTATTTATTAGCGTCCGGATTTTCGATTCCATAACACAAGGTGTAAACAAAATTGCTGATTTGTGTTATCCCAGCAAAACCGCAATCAATATCGTTGAGTTTTTCGAGCGCAAATTCTCCGTCGTTCTTTACCAATTCGAAAAAGCCCACGCCAGCCGACACGAATAAACGGCCAGACTCAGTGAAATGTAAATTTTCTGCTTCAGGAAGCCGAACAACCACCTTTTTTGTATAACAGCCAACAAGTAAAAATGCAGCCAATAGACCACAGACTATTTTCAATCGCATAAACACTCCTAAATATTCTCTTATTTTTTAATAGAAAAACTAATATTTCGACCGGAGCAATAAGTTCCAAGATTATCTTTATTTATTTAATCTCAAATACCATTAATATTATTTTTAAGTGTCTTTAGATAAATGGCGAAAAGAATGTAACACAGTTTCGCACTTGTTCACTGTAGGAATTTCTTACTTCAGAGCGGTTTCACCAACGAAAGGCTAGATTCTTTCGACTATAGAGGTGTTTACAATATAGAGGTGTTTACAATATAGAAGTGTTAAGAATACAGAGGTGTTAAGAATACAGAGGCGTTTAGAATTTAAAGTCGTTAAATATGTAGAATTGTTCAGTATGCAGAGTTGTTCAGTATGCAGAGTTGTTCAGTATGCAGAGTTGTTCAGTATGCAGAGTTGTTCAGAATGTAGAGTTGCTTGAGTTGCTCGAGTGAATTGAAAACAATGAAATTTTAATTCACTCAAGCTAAAAGAGTTAGTGATTTATGCTTAAAACTTTAGAATTGTATTGAAGCCACCATAAATCAGTCGTTTGCCATCAAAGGGCATTGGATTATCCTCAGGTGACATTCGCGGATCTTCCATCATAGCGGCCCAGCCCTTGTCACGAACGTCTTTCGATGGCCAAACAACCCAGGAAAACACGACCGTTTCATTTTTTTCTGCCTTCACCGCCATCGGTAAAGATGTCACCTTTCCGTCAGGCACATCATCGCCCCAATTTTCGACTAATTCTAAGGCGCCATTATCTTTAAATACTTCCGACGCAATTTTTGCATGCTCTAAATATTTTTCTTTGTTATCGGTTGGTACTGCAGCAATAAAACAATCAACATAAGACATGGCACTCTCACTTTTTATTCAGATAAATTGAGTAAGTCAAATGTAGCTTAATGTCTTACCGAAGACTACTTGTCTTCAGTCATATTTTATTTCATTCTGAGCTATAAACATTCAACTTTTTCGCTATCAAATACCGCTAATAAACTCGATATTTTCCAGCTGTCATTTATATACTGTAGATGGTATTCATATGTATCAGAATAGTCTTTGTCACCAAGTCGTTTCGTATGATGAGTAACAACAAGGGCAATGTCGCTATCTATTTTTGAAGACACTATATGCTCATGAGCTTTTCGATGGTGCGATTGATTACGAAAAGAATAGCCTTGACGATCGAGACCGGCAGCACAATACCTGTCTAATAGATCTTGATACGCTTCATGAACAAAATCTAAAACCACATTATCGTCATTTAACTGACATGAGAAACTATTCCAAACTTCGTAATCAGCAATAAAATGCTCCACCACTTCCTGTGGTGACATTCCAGTTTTTGCCGAATTAAACATGGGCATCACAGGCCGTTGATTACTTCGTGGCTTTGATGGCTTTTTAACTGATTCACCACTTAAAAACTCATCAAAGTTTTTCTTTCGCTCTGGAGTTTCTTTGTACAATCGATACTCAGCTCCATGTTGCTCAATGCTTTTATACTCTAACGTTTTGTCATCAACATAAGTCACTTTATAATTATGTTCTAAAGTAGAATCATAATGATCTTTCATCACTTTAATTATAATATCTCTCTCAAGCTTCCAATCTCCTTCTTCAATAGCTACATACGGCTCTGAATTTTCATGCTGTTGTTTAAAGAATACTTCAGCTTTACCATTCTTTTCCATTGTCGAGCGAGTTAAGGTAATCGAACCTTGTGAATTTTTTGACTTGCCATACCACACACCGACAAGCATTTCGGCTTTCACACCATGACCTAAAAGACTTTTTAAAAAAGATTTCATAGTTAATTTTGACTCTTAAACCATTCGATTGTGTCAGTAAAATAGGTATCCACATATTGTGTATAAACCTTTTGGCCATTCTCATCGAGTTCAAATAAAACATTGCCGTGCTCAGCACCGGGATAAACTTTGTAGGTAACAGGCTTTCCCTGTTGTTTTAATTCATCGAGTAAAGTTACGGTTTCTGGCGTTGGTAAACTGGAATCCTCTCCAGCCAACAACCATAGCGAAGGAGTATTAATTGTTCGCATGGTCGTCATTGGATCGTATAGTCGATTAAAGTTGTCACCTTTATTATTCGATCGATAACGAAAATAGGCTTTCCATACGAATTCTGGAATAAAAGAATAACTCGAGCTTAATGCTCTCTCGGCTACTTGCCCAAGAACAGAGTCGGATCCCGCAATGTCCTTAAACCATTTTTCGTCTCGATATTTGTCATTAAGGCTAAACAATGAGTCCCATGCCTCATCGGTTGGATTATCAATAAGTGACTGCAGAATTTTATTGAGTTCATCGGCTTTCGCCAACTCTTCAGCGCCATGCCCTTTGTCTTGCAATTGCTTTACATAGCCCCAGCGGTCTTCTTTGTATAATTCAACCACAGTACCAAATCCAACCATTATTGATTGAATGTCAGCTTCTTTTGCGACTAAAGGCGCAATCCAGCCGCCTTGACTGAAGCCCGCCAAATTAATTTTTCCGGGATCAATGTCTTCTCTCTTTTTAAGCTTATTAATTGCAGCAACTACGTCGCCTACCAATGTTGGAAAATGCTGTGTATATTCGCCCTCTGAAGCGCCAGTTCCTCGTTTATCAAACTTAAATGCTGCCAAACCATTCGCGGCTAACATATAAGGTAAAGAATAATACTCCACAGCGCTATAATCCTCGGAGCCATGAATCATAATCACGACTGGAAATGGCCCTTCGCCATCTGGCAATGAAAGTTTACCTCGCAGCTTTAAGTCACCGCTTTGAAAGCTAATGTCTTCATGCTTTAGTGGTAGTCGTTCAATTACTTTACTTTTACCTTCATCGACTAAAGTAGCACCAATAACTTTCCCATCGTTTGAGTACAGGAATTCGCCTTTTGCAATCACTTCTTTATTACTAAAGCCATTCGTCACATCAAATCGATTCGTTCCGTGATGATAAAAAGCTTGGATTTTCCCATTGTTAATATGGCGAACCCGTACTCTTTCTGGCGTGGATGCCGATATCGCAACAATAGAGCCATCCTCTAATACATAGGCATCGTTAAAACTGGTATCGGCTGGCGGTTCATCATCGCTGCTAAAATAGAAATAAGCACCGACAGCAACGACGCCTGCAATCAATAATTTCGTTTTCATCCCCATGAACACATCCTTTTAATTGTATTGTTATACATTAAAGCAAGAATGTTTTTCAGCCAAAGCGGTAGAAAAGGCCTTCTCTCACTTTCTAGAACTGGTTTCTACCAGACACAAACTGCATTAGACGGTGATAATAATAAATTGGTTTGAATTAAAATGACTTGAAATAAAATAATTTGAAATAAAAATCACGCTCTTTCAACTCAGTAAACTTTTCCACACTTTTTGTTTTGCATTTCAAATACACAAAACAGAGACCGAATGCTAGTAACTAAGCCCGTTACTTGCCTATGTTAACCATAGCACTTCAACTCTAGTGACCAGCTGCGAACGGTTGCCCAACTTGGAGAGTCTACGGTTCCTTTCGCAACGACTGCATATTCTGGACAATCACTTACCTTTGCTGCTTTTGCCTTACAAGTTGCCAAGTATTCAAATACATTACTGTCTTCAACTCTTTTACGTTTTAGTTGCTCTTCGGTGCAGGCGCCAAGAGCAGAGGTAAAGATATAGTCGGTGCTCTTTATATGAGAAATCAACATTGTGTCGCTATTATTGAAATCTGCGGCATAAAGATTACTGGAAAGTAGAAAAAGTATAATTAAGTAGTGCTTCATAGGTTACTCTGTTTGGTTACGTTCAAATTACACGAATGTTGTTAATCGCGTGCATTTTTTCATTATGTCTCAGTTAGTTCGAATATCTTCATTCTGTCTTTGTACAATATTTCGCACTCAGATAGAATTTCTTTCAACATTGGAACGACTACTGAGCTTGGATTTTCATGCCACCCATAATAGTCTTCCATTATATAGATTTTTTCTTGTTCTGCTTTCGACCAATGAGCTTGTGAACAAAAATCGAATAGCCTATTTACGGCTTCATAGTCAGTTATTTCACCTGAATTAAATTTGCTCGCAATTTCTCCTGCAAGAAACTCACTATCCATTTCGTAACATATATGAAACTCTCTGCGGAGCAAGTCCTTAGCCTCGCTCAAATCTATTGTTAAAGCAGCTTCTTCAATCCACGGTAGCGCTCCGTCATCTTCATATTGAGAGTACGCCCAAAGAGTAAAGTCTTTATGACTAAGTTCCAATTTCTCCAACAAGTAATAAAGAACAGACGCTTCAATATCGGTAAGGTTTCTTTTCATTTTTCGTAGGCATAGCGCTTGTCTGAGTTTGCGAGGCACGAGCTATACTCCTGACTCTTGTTATGTTCTATTTGCCAATACAACTTTTGCATTTTTAGTAACACTCGAAGTGCTAGTAATTCCTATAAGAATCAAACTAGTGCCTAGCATATAGTCATGGCCTCCAAAAACCGGCACATAGCCGAGCCAACCTAGAAATGAGTATGTTCCTAATATGATACCTAAATTAGTAATAGCCCCAAGATAAATCAGCTTTTTCCGAACCGGCTGTGACCACTGAATTAGATTTTCACACTTTTCGCATTTTACAGGTCTAACACCGAAAACAAGATACCTTAACCTGTTTATAGTTCTCTTACTCAATATTGTATTACAGTTTGGGCATAAATATTGTTCTGTGTTGTTATCGTCAATTGTTGCGTCTTCACTCACAGCAAAAGATTCTTTTCTACCCTCGATTTCAGCAAGCAATCGTTTATGATTTTCAGGGTAAGCCACGGCATCAATTGAAGACATTGCCTCCCTTAACTCGTCGTTTGAATAATTTTTAAAATCAATATAGGTCATAAGTTTTTACACATAACGCCTAGTTGAATCAAATGCATCTTTTGACATTTTGATTTCCAACGATTGGTTATAGCTTTAAATTCGCTGATAAATTGTCATTTAAAATAGCTCTTAAACTATTTGTAATATCCAAAGCTTGCTCTCGCTGCTTTTCCGATGATTCGCCACTAGATACCACTGAATTTAGATCACGAACATATTTATCTAATTTAGGACATGAGTCATCATTTGATAATGCATGCTGCGTTGAAAGTAACAAAGCATATACGTCGATTGCTTTAGTTTCACGATCAAACAGTCTATCCAATGAGTCAAATACATTTTCTAAAAGTTCGGTATCAAGTTTATTCATAGTTTGTTTCTTTACAGCTATAACGCTTTACTTTGCGGCATTGGATTGCGATTGAAATGAGAGGTTCAATGTCGCGCAAAAGTTTATTGTTAGCATTATACTATTCAAATACTTTAATAACATCGACCATATACCACCTAACATTACAATCAACAGCAGAGGATAGGTTCGCTACTTTTAACTTTGCATAACCAGATAACTCAGCCAAAGATTGACTCAATAACTTGCCTTCTACTTCTTTAGAAAGTAGTTTACTTGCGAGGTATTCTGGCTTACTTAGAGTTAAAACTCTAATTTCATGATCTTTATAACTCGGAAGATGCGATTTCGATTTTTCGTCTAATTTCAATTTCAAACTTAAATATTCACCACCATGGTCGTGCTCCCATTTGAAAATGTAAGTTCCAGAAACTACTGCAACACCCTCAAATTCAGTTATCTCAGGATGCGTACTTTTCTTAATTGTAAAGCTTCCATTATCAGGAAGATTGAAATCCGTACTTAAAAGAGTTTCTGAGAAAGATAAAAGAAATGCTAAAGTTAAATATTTCATATTCATGATGCTAACGCCTAGCTTACCGCGTTTGGTGACTTTGGCGGCTTTTTCGCGCCGCAAAAATGGTGACATAAGTTACCAAATCCGGTGGAGCTACTTGTTAAACGTTGGTTTGAAGTTCTCCGCCAAATACGGAGGGAACCAACGGCCATTTGGGTTTTGTGGTAACTGGTTTATTTTTTGTAGGTTTTGAACGTGATGCTCTAAACAATTAACCAGACCTTTTATTGCTGGATTATCACAGCCTACTACCCTGCAAGGCTCATTTTTTGGTTCGAAGTTGCCTTGACTTAATATTCCTTGCAAAGAAGCCACATAAATTAGTAACTCATCTGGTTGTACGTAAACCTCTTGCTGCCAATCTTCGGTTGTGATTTTCGGGACATGGAAAAGATAAAGATCATTGCCCCAATTCCAAGCGCGACTACCTTGCCAATATTGACCGCAGCTTTCACATTCCATTAGCACGTGCTCTCCATCATCTGACTTCGAGAGCAACTTTAAAGCCTTCTTAAGCTTCTTAGTTTCTTTTATGCGCTTCGAGATTACCTTGCGGAGCATCTCTAAATCTTCGAAGTCTTCACACTTGCAATTTTTCACGATGAACTCGATTTATTACGTTTAACGCTTATTTAAATTGTGAGGCTGTCTTTTAGCCGAATCCATTTCTAATCCTTGTTATCTCTTTTGCTCAAGTAAAGCTAGGACTTCTTTTTTCTCAGCGTCCGTTCTTTGTTTCGCTTTATCAATCGCATTTAGCCCCATCCATCCTCGCAGGTTTGGATCAGCTCCCATATCAAGTAAATATTCAATCAACTCTGCACTTGCGCTGTCTGCGACGTAACCTATAGCTGTATGCTGATTATCAGTCTCAATATTCTGAGCATTAATATCAGCTCCATTTTCTAGAAGCACGCGGATAATCGAATAATCCTCAAGTTCACAAGCATAGTGAAGCGGAGTCTTACTTATTTCATCAAAGGTATTTGGAGAGGCACCTCTCTTTAGAAGTGACTCGACAAGTTCCTTGTCTTGATCCTGAACTGCGAAATGTAATTCTTCGGCTTCCAATGTATTTCCTACTTGAAGAGATAACAGTATATTATATTCATTCGAGCGCAAATAAACCGCTCACTTTTCATACTGAATAGCCTACAGCCCTTTCGCAACAAGTACTAGAGCAAAACTCAAATTTTTCGATAATGCTGTATAGATCGCTCAATAGCATAAGATCCCATTATGTGCGCCAGTGTATTCTCAATAAATTCAACTAGTTAATGACTTATCCACAGACATATATACGAAAAAAACTCGATTTAACGAATCGTTTGAATGGTAATTAAGTTTAAAGTGCTCCCCTAAGGGAGCTTATTTTAAACACATGAAAAAACTGGACTCGGAGTGCTCTTGGATGAACTGCAAACAAGAATTCGTGTGCGAATAATGTAACTCTTGAGCATTAGTACAGATCTAATTTAATTTTAAAGCCGACGTTAATTTGCCGGCATTAAATACACTTCTCGTACAGAATTTCTCGGATTAGCATTCACGGCATACATAACGGCATCTGCAACATCTTTAGGATCTAACTTATCTGGATGAGGTTCATCGAAAAAGGGCGTATTCACCATACCAGGTGCAATAACAGTACAGCGTCCATTCCACTCTTTCATTTCTTCTGCAAGATTTTGACCGAACCCATGAACAAACCATTTGGTTGCGCCATAAATGGAACCTTTTAATGTAATACGTCCCGCGGCAGACCCGGTCATCAGAAAATGTCCCGTGGTTTTTCGCAGATGAGGCAAGGTGAGTTTTGCGGTGTAGAGAAGCGCATTTATATTAAGATCGATTACTTTTTTCCACTCTTCTGGTTCACCATTTTCTGTACCAGGAGAAAAACTCCCCATACCGGCGTTAGCGTAAACCACGTCGAGCTTGCCGAATTTTTTTATCCCTTCATCGACAACTTTGGCAAGAGCATCATAGTCAGTAATATCCGCAGGAATCGCAATTGCATTATCACCAATCTCCGAAACCAATTTATTCAGTTTATCTTCGCTGCGTGCGGTAAGAATAACCTTCAAACCCTCTTCCGCCGCTTTGCGAGCGGTCGCTTCACCTATTCCACTGGATGCTCCAGTAATTAACATAACTTTAGACATGATTGCTCCTATAGTTCGTATTATAAAAAAATACTTTATTATTCGAGTAATACTTAGTACGTAAAAACCAACCGTTTCAGATGAAACTTTATGCCTTTTGTATTTCTAACGTTGATTAAATAGATGTAAAAAACCTAGGGGTTCTTTACTAAGAATTATGTTTAACAAGCTTATTAACTCTTGGTTGCACAAACCATATTCCTACGGGATAAAACCAGATCAAGAAGAAAGTCCCCGCAAAGTCTGTGAATGTTAATCTTTCATTTTTCTCAGCCATTGCCAAGTTTTTCGCAATAAAATATACACAGTAAAACACACTAAACATGGCCAATAAGTGGAATGGAATTATCAGCGATTCATATCCAGTTGGTTGTGATAAATCTAATACAAATGCAATTAACAGAGTAACAACGAACATATAGCTGACTGAATAATAAATAGACAGTTCAAATTTACTAACCTTAGGTCGAATATCCACATTGATTAGCTTATTGATACCAGTGCCGATGCTCCAAAACCAACTCATAAAACAAGTAATGAATACGATCATTAAAATTGGGAATGTTGTTTGAAAAACATTCAGCGGTATTGGCATTCCTGGCTCAACCTTTGGCATTAATATGATTTGAAGCGTTGCTGGCATTAAAACAAGGATACAAAACACTTGCCATGATTTTAATTTCAAAAAAATAGTCATAATAACCTACCAAGTAAAATCAAATTCTATTAAGTCCTTAACGAACACTTCTCTCCATGCTCATCCACACTGACAAACGTAATCGTAGTTTCAAATAACACGACTTCAACATTACTTCGAGTTCCTGAAACCGCAATATAGTAGTTTAAAGATGTATTTCCCTGTTTTTGAAGTGTGACGGTAAAACAGATGATTTCACCGCAGTCGATGCGATTTTTAAACTCGACGTTATCTAATGCAATGGTCACAAAGCGGTGATTAGGAAAATGGAGATTTGCCGTCATATAAGCCACTTCATCAATCCAGCTCAGAAGATTACCGCCAAATAAAGAACCTTGATGATTCATATGGCCAGGCAATACCAGTTTATAGTGCTTCATAGATTTGGGCACTGAACCCACAACAGTTTTTTGCAAAATGTTATCCTTTATATTCCTGACGATTATTTGAGTTACTACAATTCGAGCTGCTTGTTTTTAAACTACAGTTTTTCTAATTATCGTTTTTTTCAACATCGCTTTTTAAAAGCTCTTTTATAAATTCGGTTTGTCTTAATTTCAAAACAACCTAGCGACGACCGCGGAGATAAATTCGTATTCCCAGTATCGACAATGTCACCAAGAAAAGCAAACCAACCACACCGAGCACCTGATTCACACCATCCCAAGGCGTCCACTGCAAATAATGAACCTTATAAATCAAATTAATTAAATCGGTATCATTACCTTTTTGACTTAAAGACAGTGTATCCCAATTGAAATTAACTCTGACTTTAGTGCTGGTAACAGCCGTATTGTCGTCGAATGACTCAATCACACCATAACGCTCTTGATTACCGGTAAAAGCGTCTTCAATAAGTCGTTTAATATCGGCTTCCTTTGGTTTCAGCCAAGGCTCTAAAGTGTCAGCTTTCAAGTGCATCGTTTTTTGTTGTGGACCGTCCGACCGAACCAGTAAATGCAATCCTAAAATTGTCTTAACAACGCGAACCTCTTGCCAACTGGAATGTTCAGGAATGGTGATCGACTGTTCTAATGGATAGGTTTTTACCTTTAACATTTCGTATGCGTTTTTATAACCCGGCTTTATAAAGAATATTGTGCCGGTTATTGCCCAACAAATCATTGGTAACAACATGATTAAGCCAAGGTAGCGGTGAAGCTTTCGGATCTTCAACATACAAATCCCAAATACAATATTTTTTAATGATTTAAAAAATTATAAACGGCTTATCAATACTTAGCGATGACTTATTATGACAATTGCTTATTGCGACAGTTGTTTAGCGAGACAGTTGTTTAGCATGACAGTTAAGACCTGCCCTTTAGCATTAATCGAGCTTCTTTGCGGCAATAAATTTCAACCAATACAACCGCGATGAAAAACATAATAGCCTGAATGATCAATCCAAGATGATTGACGTCGATTTTTGATGAGGATTCAATTAAGACAAACTCAAATAATCCTGGCGTGTACTTTTGCTTCAAATCAAATACGGCTTGCATCCAATTGAGCGCAAAATGAAATAATGTTGGAAGTGCTAACCCTTTCGACCAAAGGGCCATTAATGCGAACAAAATTCCCCAAACAGCGGGCCCCGTTAAAGACTGTATAACCAAGCCGTGATAAAAACCAAAAACGATCGCTGTGATATAAATGGCTAATCGTGTACCCACCATTGATTTGAGTTTAAATAATAAATACCCTCGAAATATCACTTCTTCCATGAGTGCTAGTACGAATAGAATGGGAATAGAAATAGATAAAAACTTTGCCACTGAAGTATCTTGAAGAGGCAAGTAACTCACATTACTGAGCCATAACAAAACCCCAAAAATAATGGCCATAACTAAAAGACCTATACCGAGGCCCATAACAGAATGATGTAAAAGCTTTTGACGCCAGTGCAACCCAAGTAGCTCTAATGACGACTTTTCAACATTCAGTAAAAAATAAACCATTACAATACTGCCTGTGGTAACCAAGGCACCACCAAGATAATAATTCCCAATTCCAGGCAATACGGAGAATGAATTAACCAAGACAATCAAAAGTGCAACAACCAAAGAGTAACTCAATAATTGAACGACTTTATTGGATTCCAAAAGAGATAAAACATTAAATGTGTGAGATTGAGACAAAATTGATTTCCCTATTAAATTGAACTGCGGCTTCTCAACAACCTGCTACCAAGCTTTATCGATTAGTCCATTATTATCGAATTTATTACATAATATTTAAAGCTTAATCAATTTCGCTGCGATTCGATAAGAAAAGGCAACGGCGTAATTTAAATACAAAGCGCCGTCACCTGTCAGGGAAAAACCTTTTAACCTGTCCAATACATTGGTTTTTTCAGGTGCTTACTCAAAGCAATGTGGGTAAAACTGACATTTTAAAGCCAGTAAAACGACCTTGCGAGTCTTCTTGACCAACTTCGATTGACGCTTCTGAACCTATCAATGTCATGATTCCGGGCTCACTTATCACAACACTTTTGCCATCACTAATATCCATAATTCTTGCGTTTATTAATACTTGTTGCTGACCGTCTACTTCTTTCAAAGTCGGCATTATCTCCAATTGATAGTGTTCAGACTTAAATTCTACCCAGCTCTGATTTTTGCTATGCAATTCAAATGTTTGAACTGCATCTTCATTTTGTTGATAACCGATATTCAAGGCTATTGTTCTTGAAGATTCACTCTTTTTTCCTCGAATGCTGTTCAATACCTGCTCAATTTCGGTTCCAGCAAAGACTTCAACGACTTTATTATAAGAATCTTTATCACGGATAACTAACTCAATATGGCGACCTTTATCATCATTATTAGTCGTTATATCGACCGGTAAATCACGAGTCACTTTTCGAAGGATCTCAACTTTGTCTGAAGCGCCTTTAAAGCTTGTTTCAATCGACATGGTTGATTTTTCAGTTTCGGAGTGCACTTGATAATCAACTTTTAAGAAAGTAATCGTATTATCGTGCTGCTGTTGCTGACTTTGATTATTTTGTTGCGCTTTTACTATCACGGGTACCGATAACGTTATCAAAGTAAATAGTGATATTAGCGTTAAATAAACCTTTTGCTTCCAATGGAAAGTAATGTTCATATTTAATGTCTCCAGCCTTTTACGCATAAGCGATAAGTGTTTTGAACGAATTGATAAGTGCATTAACGATGCGTTATTTCGATATGGGGCTAATCTTTTTTCCGAAAGACTCATTTCAGTAAGAGTCGATTCAGTGAGAGTCGATTCAGTGAGATTCGATTGAGCAAGAGTCAACTCTGCAAGAATCTTCATGTAGTTATTTCGACCAATACGTTTCACACATTGCTCATCGCACCTGACTTCAAGTAAGTAATGTAACTGCCGGCATAAATAAGTAACTAATGGATTCCACCAGAAAATACATTTTAAGACAGTCAAAGCCACTACCCAGAATGTATCCCCTGACCGTATATGATTAAACTCATGATGGAGAGCAGCGCTGATTTGCGAAGAGGAGTAGCTGTAAGGAATCACCACAACCCAATTTATCAAACCGTACACATACGCTGAGGTTGCATTTTTTGACCGCTTAAGAGTGAGTCGCCGAGATAAGAAACCAAACCGCAAATAAAAAGTTCGTTTCACATCAAATTCAGCATTATTTAAGGCGCAATGAAATAAATAAAAGTTGCGCGTGAGTAATGCTATTCCAACGGATAACAATAGGTAAGGTATCCACTTAACTAAATCAACCAATGCCCAGTTAGTCGATGTGATGTGTTCATTAGCATTTTCGGCAGATACTTTAATCGATAACAACAAAAAATTAGAATTATTTAGGATAGCGGGATCTAAATACTGAGAAAAAAAGGAAACCAGTGCGGTCCAGGGTATGAACCATACGATAATACCCGATGAAGCAAAAAATAATCTGAATCTAACGGGTGTGCCCTCAAACAAAGGCAAAGAAACCACAACAAACAAACTGAACAGAAAACTAACGAGCCAATATTCCATCACTCAACCCTCTACTTATCTTTTAATTGCTTTTTTTTATCTTTGATGAGTTTCTCTAAATACGCGATGTCATCAGAGTTTAACTTCTCATCTTCGATTAAATGAACAAACAAAGAATTTCGTTTACCCCCAAATACTTTGTCGATAAATGATCGTAGCATTGGCTTTTGGATGTCTTCGGGCTTTACTTTCGCTTGATAATAAATGGTTCTGCCCTCTTTCGCGCCACGTACCAGGGCTGCTTTTTGCTCAAGGCGATCGATAATGGTTTTGATCGTTGAATACGTAACGCCCTTTCGCTCTCCTAGCCGCTCGTGTGCCTCTGGAGCGGACAGCCGCTCTTGTTGCCAAAACAATTGCATGACTTCCACTTCAAAGTCAGATAACCGCATACATCCTCTCCAAAAGCATACTTCTCTCTCTAAAAACATAATTCTCTACATTTGTAGATTATAGAAATACACTCTATCTCTACAAATGTCAAGATTGAGTCAGAAAGAGGAAAGAAAGGTCGTAACCAGTGGTACTGAATCGTTATTGCATTAACTTATCGATGGAAATGCCGATTATCAATGCGCTGAGAGCAAAAAAGAAAAGCCCAAGAAAGTAACTTAACAAAGCACGAATATAAGCCGAAATTTTTCTTTGATCAAAAAACTGGCCAATAACCCACGCCACATAAAAAATGCCAATATTCACACCGTACTGAAGAATGGGCATTTTTAAAACTGACTCAATGACACCAAAGGCGGCGAATATAAGCATCATCATTCCCATGGCATAAAATAGCAGAACCAGAACCTCAAAATAATTGTAATGTGATCGGAAGAAAAACAATTTCAACCACAAGGCGACATACACCGAGATAGCTAAGTTTACATAGCCATAATTATTAGAAATCCAATGAAAAATCACACCCGTCGCGGTATTGGCCCAATCATCGAATGTGAAATTTATATAGCCGTCATCAAAACCAGTATAGTGTTGAATCAAACTGTATACGATTGAACATATGACGAGAAACACCACTGGTTTAACAAGTTTTACGCGATCTTCGAATAAATAGGAATTAACCGTCGCTCCTGGTCTTACGAGCAGTTCTTTAATCGTATAAAAAATTCCCTTTTCAACCGATAAAATACTGGCGAGTTCATCTCGGATATAAGACCAATTAATCCTTTCCAGTTTATCGGTGTTTGAAGTGACGGGTTGAGACGATTGAACAGTAGCGTCTTGCTCAATAGGCGCACTTTCGCTGCGATTACTGTTAACTGAAACCTGGTGGGTTAATTTTCCATTGCTTACTGGATTGCTTATTGGATTACTCATTGGTATGACACGCTATTTTTCACAAGTAAGTGCTAGATAATTCGCAGTATCATACCAATCAAAAGATTCTTAATCACTAAAATGGCAATAGTAACTCAAGAATTATTCCGTTAAAGCTTATCTAAATATTCTTCTGCCAAAAAATGAGTGTAAGCGACATCACCGGTATAACGCGCCAGGTGTGTCGCATCACGAAACATGTCATAGGTTACTTCAGTAATGAGCTGATGATTTTCAATTTTTTCATTGGTAGCAGACTCGATTTGTTGGATAGCAGCATTTAACCTTGATTCCGCTTCAGGTGAGTAGGAAATCACTTGGTGATTACGAGGTAACATAACAATGACCACTTCATCAGCTATCGTTTGAAAGTTCTTAACAATACCAATAAAACTTTCGAGCAATAATGGCTCAAAGTTAAGCCCTTCAATATCAGCGCTACTGATCCGTCGATTACGGTAATTTTGCATGGCTTCAGGTGAAGAGAATGTCGCAAGATAATCGATAATATCTTGAGGAACGCCTTCACTTCGGTCTTCGGGGATGGTTCCTCCACCTTGCCAAGGGTAATACCAATCGGAACCATCGTAATCAGGAAAATCTTTTTCAAATGCACCTTCTAATTTTTTATCCAGTTCTTTTCGCGCCTCTAAGTATGACTCAGGTTCTGGAATCCGCTGTGCTTGTTCAGGTGGAAAAATACCTCGACCGAAAAAGGTAGTGACCATTTCAGCGGACACTTCATTGCGCAAATACTTTATGTTGAACAACAATGCACCTCGCGTCGGATCTTTCTTTGTAATCTCCCAAAGTTCTTGCGGACTTGCCAATCGTGTAAGAAAAGCATCGACAGCTGGTACCGCACCATTCCAACGTGCCTGAGTTGCTTGAAAGGGATTAAACTCAATAATAGCGAGTTTTAATCGTCGATTATCACGTTTGAAAGCTTCTGCAATTCGGCGTGAAAGATAATCTTGAAAGAATGGATTCAGCCCTCCAAAGCCAAAGTTAAATGACTTTACATTCTTTCCTTTTGCATTAACTTCGCGATCAAACTGACGCGGAGAAAAACCCGCGTCGACCATAGAAGAGCCAAACATCATAACCAAGTCCTGGTCTTCTTTTACTATTTTTGGCAGAGCTTCTCGCGCTTCAGTGACTCGTCCCAACAACTGGTCCGCATCCATTACAATGGTAAACAGATAAAAAGATCCCATTGCAGCTCCCATACCGAGCAGTATCGCCGCCAAGGTTTTTCGATATATAGCTCTAGAACTGGAAGTAAATGAACTCATTGCTGGGCTCTCCTATAAATAAACAAATGGCCTGGCCTAGAAACATTAAAAACCAGAATAAATATTTTCGCTGTTCCAATTTTTCGGCACCGCGTAGTACAAAGTAGTCCATTACATGAGTGAGTAATGTCCAAACCGCAACCACGATAAACACAAGTACTGCATTTGAACCTCCAGCGACACTGCTAATGGAATGCATTTCTGCCAACATATGAAATGCGGTATCAATATCTGCAGCTCTAAAAAATACCCAACCAATTAAAATCAAGTAAAAGGTTATTGCCCACTTTAATAGTCGCGACGCCCAATGTTGCGACTCACTAAATGATTTAAAAATGGATAATTGCCCCAGGTGATGAGTGGCGGTAATGATGAGTCCATGAAAGGCACCCCAAGCAACAAAAGTCCACGCAGCGCCGTGCCATAAGCCACCGAGCAACATGGTAATAAAAATGTTTCGTGTGCGATGCCCCGTTCTATTTCCACCCAAGGAAATATAAAGATAATCCCGTAACCAGGACGATAATGAAATATGCCAACGTCGCCAAAAATCCACTGGAGAAAGTGCAAAATAAGGAACTCTGAAGTTTAATGGAATTTTAAACCCTAAAATTAATGCGATACCAATTGCCATGTCGGTATAACCAGAAAAGTCACCGTAAATTTGCCCAGCAAAAGCCAGAACGCCGGTCCACATTTCGAGAGTGCTTATTTTATCTTGTGCTTCAAAAGCAGCCTGCGCAGGTATCGCTAATAAGTCTGCTCCTGTTTTTTTAATCAAGCCAACGGTGATTAATAGAATTCCGTGTTTGATTGCTTCCCATGTCGGCAACGCAATATTGTGCATTTGAGGTAATATTTGTTTTGCACGAAGAATTGGCCCAGCAACAAGCTGAGGAAAAAAACTGAGTGCTGCAACAAATTCAACTAAACCTTTTCGAGGTTTCATATCACCCCGATAAACATCAATGGTGTAACTGAGACTTTGAAAGGTGTAAAACGAAATACCAACGGGCAACACCCAAGATAAAGTAGGAATTGATGCTTGATAACCAAACACGAGTAAAAAGTCTGCAACCGACTCTAGAACAAAGTCAGCGTATTTAAATAATGCTAATACGCCCAAATTGATGACCAACGACAAGGTTACCAATAACTTTTTACGACGTTGCGAGCTCGCATTACCAATGGCTTGCGCTATGAAATAGTCGGCAACTCCACTGCCCACTAGAAGAGGAATAAACTTATAATTCCATGCACCGTAAAAGATTAAACTACCAACTAAGGTAAAGTAGACTTTTGGTTTGTGCTTTAAGAAAATAAATCCGTAGCCAAGAAGAAATACGATAAAGAATAAGAAGAAAATCGGGGTGTTAAATATCATAAGTCCAACTTCCCTTTGATTTGATGTATCCAGCTAAATTTAGCCACTCTATCAGCTAATTCGTACAGCATTGCCTAAAACCCTCCAAGTTTAGTCTCAAGCCTGCTTTTGACAGGCTATTTCTGCTATGACGTCAATAATCGTTAAAAGGTTTAAATAGATTAATTTTTTTTGTAAGGCTTGTGAATCTATTTGGTTTTAGGCAATCGAGCTGATCACCTAATCCCTTTGCTAGACGACTTCTACGGTTTCTGGCTGTTTAAAAAAGTACAAAGCCAACACAATAAGCGCTATTGGAAAAAGAAAAATATTGGTAAAAGAAAACACGACGGTTATCTGTAAAACACACATAATAATGACAATCACTGAGAATATCTTAAGCAGATTCACAGAATCACTTCGCTGTTTCAGCAGAATAATCGACAAAATAAACCCAAGAACACTGTATGAAATCAAAACACCGATCGCGGTAAATAGAATAATACCGGCCATTGTTTCTATAATTGATGCTACCGCGGGTTGATCTCGAAATGATAAATAGATATCGAATAACACTGTAGAATGAAGCACTATCACGACAGTGGCCATCAAGTACAACAGGGTTTTTAAAGCAGTAGAGTCGAATTGCTGATTCAATTTTCGGGCTAGACTTACATAGATGTACACTTCCAATGCGCCAATAATAATAAATAACCCATCCATTAAGTCAAAGGTTGCAAGATCATTAATAAAAGCGGTTTCAAAATTTTCGAAAGACATTCCATAGATACTTCCCCAATAAATAGGAAACAGAATTGCTAGAAGAAAGGACGCCACTCCCGGTAGTAAAAATTCACGACTTTGCATATACACTCCTTAAGTAAAAAAACGCTCTATCTACTCGTTCTAAAAAGGTTATGAGTCACGCTCATAAACCAAAATATCACCGGGCTGACATTGCAACACTTCGCAAATTGCTTCTAGCGTGCTAAAGCGAATCGCTTTTACTTTGCCTGTTTTCAGCAAGGATAAGTTTGTCATAGAAATCCCTATTGCCTGTGACAGTTCAGTCAATGACATTTTCCTTTTTGCCAGCTCTACATCTAAATTAATTCGTATTTTCATACAACAAACGATACCGCGAAGCTTTATGATAGTCAAATAATATTTTACGTTTATCATAAATTAATATCTGATAATCATAATAACTCAAAACCAAAACGCTTCGATAGAATTACATTTTATAAGTCGGGTCTGTTAGTAACCCACTGAAAAGGTTGAGAAAAGCGTGTGTTTTCCGCTCTCGAATCAGTAACTGCAGGTACAAAAAAGCCCACACGAAGGTGGGCTTGGGTTCCTCTGGCATGAAACCAGATATCAGTTGCCGGTATATATTTGCATTACTGAAGCTTTGACACGACCGTCGTAACCACTTACTGATCTTCCATCCACCGTCAAGCTACCTTGATTCTGAGCGTCAGCTTTAGCGAAAACTGTAAAAGTGTGCGTTCCAGCATCTAATTGCACAGGTACTCGCAAATCCCAGGAGTTACCACCCGCTGATATGTTATCGTCGCTGACCATTCGCAATGTTTGCTGCGCTCCAAACTCGGGAATCGCACCATCGATTGCAACCGCAATTGATGCTCGACTGTAAGCAGAAAAAGTCGTCAGATAGACTTCCCCAGTGGTTTCTATGATCACAGTGGTATTATCATTTGCAACCTCAAAAGATACCTGATTTAAACCTGGTACCGGATGATACTCAAAGTTAGTATCAACAATAGATGATGATGACTGTTGCCCCTCAGCTACAGGAATTATGAATTGCCCACTAGCGTTGTTTTGCATAAAAAACAGGTCGGTAGCAAAGTATTCAGTTTGACTAATAGTTAAGTCCTGTTGCGCTGACTCTAAAGTCTGAACCTGCGTTGTCAAAGCTGAAACCGCAGACTCTAATGCTGCTATTCTCGCATTATTGTCGTTCACTGCAGTTTCCGCCGCAGTAAAGTTAGCGTTTACTTCACTCGCTCGAGCCGGTGTTCCAGCGGTAAAAGTATTTGGAACGCTGAGTTCTCCAGCCGACAACATTGTCGAACCAATTAATATCGATGTTAATAAAACAGATTTAGGGTAAACATTATTCATTGCCATTCTCCTTGATCCCAACTCATTTCATCCCAGTTATTATTAGGTGTTGAACTCCCGCTGTTACTCGATCCTCCGCATGCGGCAAGAAATAACAGACAGGCATACACGATTGCTTTTTTCATGTTTTCTCTCCTTGTGTTTTTTGCAACACTCATTTTTTATTCCAGAGTTATTGCTCAAACTCTTTGTGACTTAAGCCAATAGAATTGAATAAGATTTTAATTGCCTATTACAATCAGATAAGTCTAAAGAATGAACAATATACCCCTGAATCTAGCGATAAATCTATTATGCAATGCACACTTCAATAAAAAAGTTAATGACTTAGGTGCTCATCAAACTTTTCTTTTGTTTTTTCAGACTCTTATAACCCAAAAAATCTATTATCAATGCAGTATCAACCACTGGAAGCCAAGAACTGTTCCCCCTCAAACACCTTAACAGCTCCACCTCGCTCTACTTGCTTCGAAAGTTGATGCCGTTTCTGGCGTTGTCCCTGCTGATATTGACTGGCAGCATGTAAAAGCTTGTCTTGCAACAGCAGCACAGCCAATTTTTTATTCGCATGTTGACTGCGCTGAGAGTCAACTTTTACAAACTCGCCTGAAGGTAAATGCACTGCTCTTATAGCTGAGTTGGTTTTATTAACATGCTGACCACCTGGACCAGACGAACGACACGCTTCAAAAGAAATGTCTTCCTTTTTTATTTCTAAATCATCCGAACTGTCTCGAGTAATCGACTTATACTGATCAATAGAGCCGATCAGACGACTACTGATAAACCAGTTTTTTCGCTTATGGTGTGGACGAAAAGGACTCTGGCATCGCCATTGAATAGAGCCACACCATTCCAAAGCAAAGGATTTTGATTGTTCACCTTCAAGTCCCATTAAAATCGACTTAAATGTATTCGACCTTTCACCTTTCAGTTGATCAACAATCGTAACCTTTAACCCTTTTGACTCAGCTTGCTTTATTAATATTTGACTTATTTTCGCCACTGCAAAGCAACACTCGCTAGGTCCTTGAGCAGCCGACAATAAAACTAAAATCATCAGCACTGCCCTCCCGTTTTGTAAGTCAATACTGGTTTGAATCGAGCAATAGGTTTGATCAAATCCTCTGACACCATAGCATCGATAACTGAGTCAATTGACTTATAGGCTTCTGGCGCTTCCTCGTATATCAGATCTTTATTTTCACACACAACTCGGCTGCCAAACGACGTGCGTTTTAAGTCGTGTTTTGTATATCGATTTGACAGTCTCGCTCGACATTCAGACCGAATCCATTTTCGACCCGCACCATGCGCCAAAGAACTCAAAGCCTTATTGCTCTCTAAGTCTTGCTTATCAGGTTTTACTAAATAGCTGTAATCACCCCGCGACCCTGGAATCATGACTAATCCCTGATCAGCAGGTGTTGCGCCTTTTCGATGAATCCAAAAACTATCGTTCTCTTCAACATCGTTTTGCCAACGACTTACCAAATTATGATTCACATCGATCAATGACTCACCATCAGCAGAAAGATATTTCAGCATTCGACGAGCAATCAGTTCGCGATTTAATTCTGCGAAATGTAAAGCGAGCTGGTGTTGCTCCATGTATTCAATGAACGCTTGAGACTCAACCTTGAGACCTTTATGCCCAAATTGATTAACATGTTGTCGTAACACTTGCTCACCAAGTCCACGAGAGCCACTGTGCACCAACAAAACCAAATGGTGTTTATCAATACCTAATGGTTCCAGTTCATCGGCGCTAAAAACAGTATCCAACTGTTGAAGCTCAGCAAAGTGATTACCACCGCCAATGGTTCCGAGAGCTTGTGAAAAAGGAAATGAATCATAAGCGTGTACATTTAGTTTGCTGTCGACTCGATCACTCCAATAGTCTTCTAAAGGTGTCTCCAGTGATTTTAATTTTCGTTCAAATTTATCAAGGTTTACTTTCCTCGTTTTGATATTACTGTTCCATAACGACATGCCGCAGCCAATATCGTTTCCAACCAAAGCTGGATAAATAATATTTTTTGATAAGAATGCAGCGCCTATTGGGTATCCTCGACCGGGATGCAAATCTGGCATACCAGCGGCTTTAACGATGCCTTCAAGTTCTGCTGTTTTTTCTAGTTGTTGGATCGCTTTTCCTTCGATCCAGGTGTCTGAGTTCGAAACAATATGAATTCGATCAGAGCTATTGTGGAAATTATTTTCCGATATATTGCCCATAGTCCTATATCCTAATTATTTTAGGTAAAAGAAAATTAGATAAAATAAATTGACTGTGTAGCGGGCAGAAAGGATGGCTAACTGTGTTAGCGATGAAAGGTAACGACTCTAAAAAAATCCATTCCAGAACTCTTTCATTCTAGAACTCTTCCATGACGTTCAAACAAACCGATAAATAACGAAAGTTTAAACTTATACTCGATTCTTAACCCGCAAAAGATGATTACTATGTGTCATTTCGTTCTCCTTTGCGCTTATAAAATTAATATTCGGCGATAGTCTAATCGGAAAATCTCAAAAACGCAATTCTAAAACAGTTTCTAAAACAACTATGGTTCGTGGGTTTTAGAAATCCGCAGCTTACATTTGATATCCGCTAGACAGAGGAGATAACCTTTGTCTAGCGGATAGTGATGTCTAGCAATTCACTTAGGTTTCCGGTGAAATTTGGTTTCCGGTGAACTTTAGTTTCCGATGAACTTAGGGATCAGGTGAATCTAACTTAATTATTGAGAATACAGCACCTTGAGGATCATTGACCACTGCTAACCGACCAACTTCAGGGACATCAAACGGCTCAACACAAACCGAACCTCCTGCTTTTTTGATTTTCTCACAAGATTCATCCGTGTCGGCCACAGCAAAATAAGTCATCCAATGTGCGGGAGTATCTCCCCACTCAGCAGTCATCGGCATCATGCCTCCCGCCGCTTTATCGCCATTTAACAGCATAGTGTAATCGCCCATCGACATTGTTTGCTTCTCTGCGGTCCATCCAAACAAACCGCAATAAAACTCGGTCGCTTTGCTAATGTCTCTGGTGGCAAGTTCATTCCAGCATAAAGAACCAGGTTCATTAACTAATTCTGCACCGTGAGCATTCTTAGCTTGCCAAAGAGCAAACCTTACACCTTCTGGATCTTCAACAAACGCCATCCTGCCTGCATCACCAACATCATGAGGACCCAAGTTCAACTTACCTCCGAGAGACTCTAAACGAGTGAGAGACTTTTCCAGATCAGTCACCGAAATATAAGTGGTCCAATGAGGCGGAGTCTTTATCTCGATTTGATCTTTGGTCAATTGATACATAGCTCCTGTGATACTGTCATCTTTAACAGACATAGAGTAGGTACCCTCAGGCATTGGAGAATCACGCCAACTCCAACCGAACACTACTTTATAAAAATCTTTTGCTTTTTCTGAATCATTCGTCGCCAACTCTGGCCAGCAAAATGTTCCAGTTTCATATTGCGTTCTTGTTCCCATGTTGCGCTTCCTTATTCAAATACAACCTTATCATTTACAGTATTATTCAAAAATTGACTTAAATAATTACCTACTATTAACAAAACTATTATGCGCTTGTTAATACTTTGTTCAACATTTTTAACAAAAAAAATCGCGTTTATTTTTCGATAATTTGTTTTAGACATTTAGTCAACACGATTTTTGTTAATTCATTAGTTAGTCATTAGGTCAAAAGCTTTGTCTCTGCCTATTAGTTTCATTTGTCGTATGAACTTCACAATTGTCTATTCAATAAGTCTCATAGGTTTACCTCATATCGCATAATATTCTCATTTTTAGATATCCCATTGCGTATTGTATTCACGGCTGTTTTATTACCGTCACGCTGAATTGAGACATCAAGTTCCAAAACAGTTAAAGAAATTAAAAATCAATTAAATACACAAATTCAAAAACGTTAACAGTTAATTTAAAAACATTAACCGTCAACATTTGTCTAACGGAGGAAGCAATGAAAAAAGCAATAAAATCAATTGCACTATCAGCACTAATTACTAGCAGTACTCTAGGATTTGCACACTCACCTCTCGACGAAATGCCAGACTTGAGTAATTTTTCAAAACAAGTTCAAGATTGGGAAAAGCATCAGTCGTTCTACGCTGAACAGGAATTAGACATTTTAGATGTTCATTTGCATCCAGGCACTTTCGATAAACTTGGTCCAAAAGGAAAAGAGTTTGTTAAAAGTGTATTTCCAGTAAATTTACCTGACTTTATAAAAGTTCCTTTGTTGCGCTTTTTCTCATCGTTTCAATTAAATCCGTATGGCGCATTTATTGGAATTAAAAATGAGTGTCGCCGAGCATCGGCTAATAACTGCATTTTGTTTGCAACTTATGCACCCGAGACCTGGGGCATAGAACCTAATGAAGATGTTATTGGTTACCTTGACGATAAACGCAATGAATTTAATGGCAGTACTTACTTTTATGGTTTAGCCAGCCTCAATGTTGCCGATTGGGAAAACAATAAAGCTGAACAGTTAAAAAATCTAGAAACAGCTTTGCAACATCCAAAAATGGTCGGTGTTAAACTCGCATTCGCACATACATTAACCCCTTTTGACGATCCTCAATACTTTGATATATATGACATAGCTGAACAATATAACAAACCTATTTATCACCATGTCGGCACTAGTCCATTAAGAAAAGTTTCTGAGTTTGAAGAATCTGACTACGAATTTTTATTTCGAACATTTGTTCCATCTTATCTTGAGCCAGCTATCAAGCAGTATCCAAAAGTTAACTTTATAATGGGACACGCTGGAAACGATGCCAATAAAGAAGGTTACAGCAAGATCGATGAAGTGATAGAAATTGCCAGTCGTTTTCCAAATGTCTATGTTGAAGTTTCAGCGCTAGCTTCTGACCGCAGTGACCCTGACGGCTCAAAGCTTGATGGAATCTTTATCAAAGCCAAACAATTAAATATTGTTGATAGACTCATTTACGGTTCTGATGGTCCAGGAAGCCCAGGTAATATTGGTAAATATAAAGAGCGTGTTTTAGAAAGTTTAGAGCGCGTCGGTTATTCGTTTTCAGAAGCACAAGCAGTAATGGCAGACAACGCAAGAGCCTTGTTTAATATTCCAAAACCTGCAACTGACTCCCAGTAATTAAACCAGTCGTTATAGTTGAAAATTTCTATTAATTGCATTGGAAGAGCCTAAGTCGATATTATAAACTTAGGCTTTTCCTTTTAGAGGAGTGATTGTTAAGTAATAGCTTTGAAGAGACTCTGCTTTATCAGTTTTATATTTTATGACTGTGCAAGACATTCTCTACGATATTGGCAAGTGACTTAGGTCGATATGTCAGTTTATCTGGAGACCCAAGCGTTCGATTAATCTCGTGAATATCGATAAATCCAACAACTTGATTCTCAGTATTAATAACGAACATAAACTCAACATCGACAGACTCCATCTCCAACCTTAGTTCTTCTAGCTGAAAATTTTGTAATACAGATTCGTTAATACTCAGTTGTTCATTAACGGGCATCATAATATGGTGTGCTGTTAGATCTTCCCGCAGTAAGCCTGAGCGAGAAGCATATTGAAGAATCGCTCGACTCCGCAAAAGATAATTACTAATCAAACCTACTATTTGATTTTTTTTATTCACGATTATCGCGACGTTAGAGTGCGTTCTTTTAAAAACAATATCGATTTCATTGATAGTTGTATCTTCATCAATCATTAGAGGGTAGTTTAAATAAAGTCGTTGGACAATATCATTTGGGCTGTCAGCTTTATGCTGAGATAAAAAAGGACTGTTATCTAAATGAGTAAAACTTGATAACGGCTTAATAGCCGCTTTACGTGGAATATTCATAATTGCTACCTGTATAAAATTAATTAAATATGATGTGTTCTAATTAGTTTTGTTGTACAGGCGGCGCACGGATAAGAGGTTGAAAGAAGACGGAAAGTTGCAGGCCAATCAAAGACGTAAATTGTTTTGGAAGTAAGTTTGATAATCTATGGAAAACAAACGCTGTCGATACTGCTGCATCTACATCAATATCAAAACCTTCCTGAAAGCTGTCATCGACTGCCATTACTTGATGACTATCAATTAGAGCAGCTTTTTGCTCACCACCTTCATGTCCCAATTGTAATTGGCACAAAATGCTGGCTAGAGCTAATGATATCCAAAAAACAGGTTTAATCATTTCGTCTATATCTCAATTACTCCACTATTAGTCTAGGACTAAGTCGTCGCAGAGTAAAGAGCTTCAAATCTGAAATAGTTACAAGACATTACTGATTTGACGCCAAAGCGATCTAACATCGAACCGATTTAATACCTGTCTGAGTTTATGTTAACCAACAATATTGAAAGTGAATCAGTTAGTAACTTCCCGCGTTTAAGCGCAATGTGATAAAGTTTCCAAAACAATTAACAAGAAAAATACATCGTGAATTTCCGACACCATCTAAAATGCAGCGGATGCGGAGCTGAGTATCCAGCAAACGAACTCATGAACTTATGCCCAATCGATCATAGACCGGTTGAAATAGTCATCGATACCGCTGCAATAAATAAACACTACCCGAAGCAATCTTGGTACCAACCAGACATAAAGTCGTTATGGCGATTTGGCCCAGTGCTCGGATTGAATCTTCTCGATCAGGAAGACGCAAAATCTATCGTATCACTCGGAGAAGGTTACACACCTGAGGTTCCGCTCGAATACTTTACGCAGTTAAATGAATTGGGCGTTCAACTTTTGCTAAAAGATGAGGGTCAACCACATCCTGGCTACGGCAGTAATCCAACGGGCAGTTTTAAAGATCGTGGCATGACTATGGCGGTTTCAATGGCTAAATCTTTTGGATTAGACAAACTTGTGGTTCCTACCCAGGGCAATGCTGGCGATTCACTGGTTGAATATGCCACTAAAGCGGGCATGCAAACCGTTGTGATAATGCCAGAAGACACTCCTATGCCAATCATGGGGCGTGTTGCAGCTTTGGCCCATCAATCAGAATCGATACAGTTACGTTTGGTAAAAGGTACTATTCGTGAAGCCGGAGAGTTGATGAAGGCTGAATATGTACCAAAAGGTTATTTCAATATGGCGACTTTTCAGGAACCAGGTTGGCGTATCGAAGGCAAAAAAACCTTAGGCTACGAGCTAGCCGAACCGAGAGGAGCAAAATTAAACTGGGAACTACCCGATGTTGTAATCTACCCTACCGGTGGTGGTACTGGCATTTTAGGAATGTGGAAGGCATTTGACGAACTTGAGCAGCTCGGTGTAATCGACCAGCGCCGCCCCAAAATAATATCAGTGCAATCAAATCAAACCCCGCCATTAGTCAATGCTTTTCAACAGCAAGCGAAAGATACTCAAGCTGTTAATGCAGGTAATACCATCGCGACTGGATTGAACGTGCCTGGCGGTGTCGGTCATTTTAAAGTTTTGGATATTATTGGTAAAAGTGGTGGAGCTGTTATTGGAGTTGACGAACTTAATATTGCGAGAGAATTAAAAAACGCTTACGACCAGACGGGTATTTGGATAAGTCCTGAGGGTGCAGCATGCCTGGCAGCGATTACTCCTGCATTAAATGATGGATTGATCGAGCCAAACAATAAAGTCGTTGTGTTCAACACCGGAAGTTTTGAGAAATACTTAGGACCATCAATACGAAAAATAATTTTCGGTAAAAGCGTAAATTAATAAACTCGATCGAGTTAAAACTTCTCGCTTAAATGCGACAATACCTTATAAAGAGCTCATGGATGAGCCACTAAACACTCATGCCAATTAGCGTGCCAAACTTAATTAATGTGACCTATGCCTTAACAACAGATATCACTTACCCTTCGAAGCGGATAAACCGGGGAACTCAATGGTCTGCAACTAGTCATATTAATGAATTAGCGTTATCATTAGCGCTCGAAACCAAAGTGAAAACCACTTTACAGTCTTCAAGGGCAGTTCAACAGCTAGATTTGAACGCCCATAAATTCAGCATTGAAAGTAGATAAAATTCTAAGATGACCAATAAAACTCAAGAGCCAGATTTTAATCCAGCTGACGACAAAATCGTCGCACAACGAGAAGACTTTACCGGACGAAGACAAACTTCGCTCGGCGGACATAAGTCGTCGTCTTCAGATAATACATCCACCGAGAAAGGCTCATCAGGAAAGTTAACAACGATAACATTATTTATAGCGCTAATCGGTGTCGTAGGAAGCGGTTTGCTGGCCGTTCAACTGAAAAGCCAATCCGACCAATTAACACAAGCGCAGGAGCGGATTCTTGACTTAGAGCAGCGGCTCTCCGCAACCGGAGAAGAAATGGATGAGTCGTCTTTAGCGCTTAAAGTAAAAGTCACCGAGTTGGCAAAAAAAGCCGATGAACTGTGGACCCAAATGGATAAACTGTGGGCGTCGGCCTGGCGTAAAAATCAGTCTGAAATAAAAGATCTTAAGACGGCAATGGAAAGCGCAGAATCAGAAACAAACAAAAAAGTTGGTGAGTTTTCAAAGCAGGTTAGTAACTTGAAGAGTAGCTTGAATGCTTTAACTGCTAATTATGATATTTTAAAAGAAGAAATCGATGTTAGCCTAAAATCACGTTCAAATATTGATTCGA
Organism: Gammaproteobacteria bacterium; assembly: GCA_013373375.1. Lineage (GTDB taxonomy): Bacteria > Pseudomonadota > Gammaproteobacteria > Enterobacterales > Kangiellaceae > Pleionea. The sequence continues at coordinate 21,630 of JABXHY010000003.1, read as the reverse complement.
CAGTAGCAACCCTCAAACAAACGAATTCAACTTTAACCAAAGACATCGAGTCGTTGCGAACTCAGTTAAAGCAGCTTCTTAATCAAACGGATCGAATGCAAAAGCGAATTGTCGCATTGGAAGTCTGGCAAACAAATAGCAATAGCAGCGCGACTGGAAATTAGAAAAACTTAATACTAGCTCACATCAGATAAACGCGATGTGAGCTAGTAGAGCTAAAGCAATCCTCTGCTATTCCATTTAACTCGATAAATTCTGCAATAAATTTTCAATTACACTATTTTAAATACGCATTACCAGTAATGCGTTTATCTTATTTTATTTCGTTTGAATAATTAATTTTCCCGATAATGTTTGATGAACCGGACATCGATTTGCAATTTCCAATAATCGCTCTCGTTGTTCGGTAGACAAATCACCCAACAGTTCAATTTTTCGTTTTAGAACGTCTACTCTTACATTTTGAGAATCACACTCCTCGCAGTCCTTTCCATGTTTTCTTTGAAGTGATACTCGTACTGTTATGTCATCTAATTGCCACTGTTTTCTATTCGCGTACATACGGACTGTCATCGATGTACAAGTACCCAAAGCAGCTAGCAAGTGCTCGTATGGATCAGGACCAAGATTTGCGCCTCCCATAGAAACAGGTTCATCCGCCAACCAAAAATGAGTATCCGAATAAACTTCTCGAGTAAAAGCTTTATTTCTTTCACCGACTATTATTTCTCCGTTGGCCACTTTGTTTGATTCTTTACGCCATAATTGGTAGTCAGGAATATACCGAGTTGCCCAAGCAGCAATTATTTCTGCAACATACTCAGCATCTTCAGCTTTCGAAATTAGGTGATCAGCCGTATCGAGAGTAATAAAGCTTTTAGGATGCTTCGCCGCTCGGTATATTTTTTCTGCTTGCTCAATCGAAACGACTTGATCAACCGGCGAATGCATTATCAATAACGCTTTATTTAAATGCTCAATATTTTGAGTGTCACTTTTACTAATATCGTCTAAAAACTGTTGTTTGATAATAAACGGTCGACCTGCAAGATTAACTTTTGCTTTGCCATCACGTTTAATAGCCTCGATATCACAGCTAAATTGTTTTGAAACATGTGTCGCATCTGCCGGGGCACCAAGCGTTACAACAGCAGCAACTTCTGGAATTTTGTTTGCAGCATTTAAGACTGCAGTTCCACCCAAACTATGTCCGATCAAAATAGTGGGAGCGGTAAAGTCTTTGCGTAAAAAATCAGCTGCTGCAATTAAATCTTGCACATTAGAAGAGAAATTCGAATTAGCAAAGTCACCATCGCTGTTGCCAAGACCCGTAAAATCAAATCTTAAAACGGCAATTCCTCTTTCAACGAGTGAACGAGCGATTCTTGTCGCTGCTGCAATATCTTTTCCGCAGGTGAAGCAGTGAGCAAATAATGCATAAGCTACTGTTCCAGAAGATGGGATTTCAAGCAGTCCAGCTAAAGTATTACTATCGCTTGTGAACTCTACTTTTTGTCTTCGATTATGGGTCATATGCATCCTCGATCAACTTTCATAGTTTATTCGTTATTCTTCAGATTTGTAAGTGATTAGTCTTTAGCACCGTTCGCTTAAAACTAATTAGATTATTCGCAGACAAAAATTTGTTACACACAAATCCATTTTTAAGTACAAAAATCTATTAACTCTGGTGCGTTTAAACTAATTTGAGCTTTATCACTGCAAATAATCTCACAAATTTATATATTTATTTAAATTGCTTTTCTATTTACTAAAATCGAAAGAATAGTTTATATACTATAGGTATATCATCGCCATCAATGGTAGATAAAGGTATTGTATGGAACACTTAGAATCTTCCTCGAGTGACTTGAACCTGTACTCAGACTTTGCGAGCGATTTACTCACTCAAGCCGTTGATATTAATCTCTCATCAAAAGATGAATTATTTAAGGTTCTGAGAACACTGTTGCGCTCGGTGCGTCAACAATTGCAATTCAATGTGACCTTCATAGCCGAGTTCAAAGATGGACGGAGAGTATTTCGAGTCATTAGCGCTGACCTTGAGTTTGATGCAATAAAAGTCAATGATAGTGACCCGCTTGAGGATACCTACTGCCAAAGAATTGTTGATGGACGATTACCAGAACTCACCATAGATTCAGCGCTCGTCGACGAAACTCGAAACCTACCGGTAACTCACAAACTCTCCATTGGTAGCTATATCGGCGTCCCCATTAAACTTTCCAGTGGAATGATATACGGTACATTTTGTGGCTACACTGAAACGGCCGATCCAACTTTAAATCAACGCGATTTGGCACTTATGAGAGTATTTGCCGATGTGACAGCGGCCATTATTGAATCGAATTTGTTTGAGAATAATGAAACTATTTCAATAACAAACTCTCTGTTAGAAGTTTTCCATCGAGATCAACTGCTGCTGTTTCAACAGCCTATTATCGATCTAAAACATCAATCGAGTTACGCGGTTGAGATTCTGAGCCGATTTACAGAAGAGCGATTTGCCCCAGACGTATTTTATAGTCAAGCAGATCGATATGGATTAAGTGAAAAAACCGCAGAGTACTTTTTACAAAAGTTAATGACTGCTCTACCGAAAGTACCAACTGATATAAAAATTTCAGTTAATTTAACACCAAACCAATGCGTCAATGAAAAAATATTGAATCAACTGTCTGGATTTCCTTTAGAAAGAATAATTATTGAAATTACAGAACACGTTGTTATTCATGACTATGAGAAAGTGGAACACTTTTTGGCGCCATTAAGAAAAGCAGGGTTATCCTTAGCCGTGGATGACGCAGGCTCAGGTTACGCCAGCTTCCTGCACATTTTATCGCTTAAGCCAGACATAATAAAACTCGATAAAGCTCTTACACATGATATTGATAAAGATCCAGCGAGACGTGCTCTTGCGATCGCATTAATCCAGTTTGCCAATGAACAAAACATTAAACTGATTGCAGAAGGAATTGAAACACAACAAGAGCTGGATGTTCTTAAATCACTTGGCGTACGATTTATGCAAGGATTTCTTTTTTCAAAACCAACACCGCTTAAGTAGTCTATATTCTTATTAACAACCTTTCTTATTAACAACCTTTCGTATTCAGCAAAAATATTTTTATATTGATTTAATCTAATAAAAAAGATGAACCACATCACCTCTTATTTCTGATTTATTACATCTTTGATATATAACTCAAATTAGTATGCAAACTTTTATCAAACAACTGTGATATATCGCAATTCTTGACTACACCTAACAGGATGATTTTTACAAGTAAACCCCTACCCATCCTAAACATCCTAACTCTCCTTGAGGTGTAACTCATGAAGTTTGTATATAGCTTATTACTCACTCTTTTTATTCCGTTTGCCCATGCACTGGATTGCGAGGTTTACCCATTAACTGTTAACGAACGACTATTTCAAAATCAGGCAAGATTCGTATATAGCCGTGTTCCACTTGGTACCGGACCAGGCAATTACAGCTGGTTAACCTGGACAGGAGCAAATGATGCTCCAACTCTGGCAGACAGCTTAGTGCCTCCAGGGAATGTCGAAAATTATACAAACCCTGACGATACACTTGATCGAATATTATCGGTTGATGATTGGGTTCAAGGCGCTCCTGGAGTAAAAAACAGTTCAGAAATTCGTAGCAATATGGATAATTTATTGGGACGCGACATCGTCATACCTGTTTGGAGTGATCGACGCGGACAAGGCGCAAATTTTGATTATCAAGTAAGTCGCTTTGCAACCATAGAATTAATTGGCTATCGACTTAATGGACGTGGCTACATAAGTTTTGTATTAAAAAATTTCACCGAATGTACCAGTGACAATAATCCACCAATTGCTGAAAGTTTAACGCTTGAAGTTGTTGAGGATGAAAGTTTAGACATCACAGTAGTAGCCACTGATGCCGATGATGATCCACTTACTTATCGAATTGTAACTCCACCCACTAATGGTACGTTAACTGGTAGCGGACCAGATTATGTTTATACACCCAACCCAGGCTTTGTCGGCTCAGACAGTTTCTCTTTTGTGGCCAATGATGGTGAAACAGATTCGAACGTCGCAACCGCATCAATTACAGTGGTGGAAGCTCCTAACAATCCACCAGTAGCCGAAGATTTAACTTTAGAAGTTATTGAAGATGAAAATCTGGATATTACCGTTGTCGCGACTGATATCGATGGCGATCCATTGACCTATCGTGTTGTCACTCCGCCAACTAATGGTACTTTAACCGGCGATGGTCCAAATTATGTTTACACGCCGAATCCAGGCTTTATCGGTTCCGACAGTTTTTCTTTTGTCGCGAACGACGGAGAAGTCGACTCTAATATTGCAACCGCAACCATCAATGTTGTTGAAGCTCCAAATTCACCTCCGGTGGCAGAAAATCTAAATGTCGATGCGACTGAAGATGAAAGTTTAAATTTGACAGTGGTAGCTACGGATGCCGATGGCGATCCTTTGACTTACCAAATCGTAACACCACCAACCAATGGCACTTTAACTGGTGATGGTCCTAATTATATTTACACGCCAAATCCAGGTTATGTAGGACCGGATAGCTTTTCTTTCGTTGCCAATGATGGAACTGTCGACTCGAATATTGCGACAGCAAATATCAACGTTATTGAAGCACCTAACAACGCGCCAGTCGCGCAAAACTTAAGTCTGGAAGTGACCGAAGATGAAAGTTTAAATTTGACAGTGGTTGCTACGGATGCCGATGGCGATCCTCTGACTTATCAAATCGTATCTCCACCAACCAATGGTACTCTAACCGGAACTGGACCAAACTATGTTTACACGCCCAATCCTGGTTTTGTGGGAACCGACAGCTTTTCATTTGTTGCGAACGACGGCGAGATTGATTCAAACATTGCAACGGCTTCAATTGCTGTTATAGAAGCACCTAATAATCCACCAATAGCAGAAGACCTGGAAGTATCGGGTATTGAAGATCAAAATTTAAATCTGGTGGTGGTTGCTTCTGACGCCGACGGCGATTCTTTGACTTATCAAATTTTAACGCCGCCAACAAATGGTACACTTTCAGGAAGTGGCCCTAACTATGTGTACACGCCTAACCCTGGATTTACTGGAAACGATTCGTTTTCTTTTGTTGCGAACGATGGCACGGTCGATTCGAATGAAGCTTTTGCTTTCATTACGATTGAAGAAGCGCCTAATAATCCTCCTGTCGCGCAAGATCTCGAGGTGTCGGGCATTGAAGATGAAAATTTGAATTTGGTAGTAATAGCGTCTGATGCAGACGGCGATCCATTGACGTATCAAATTTTAACACCGCCTTCGAATGGTACCTTGACAGGATCTGGTCCTGACTATGTGTACACGCCTAATCCTGGATTTACCGGAACCGATTCGTTTTCATTTGTTGCGAACGATGGCACAGTGAATTCGAATGAAGCTTTTGCTTTCATTACGATTGAAGAAGCGCCTAATAATCCTCCTGTCGCGCAAGACCTTGAAGTGAATGGCATAGAAGATGAAAGCTTGAATTTGGTCGTTATAGCATCGGATGCCGATGGCGATCCTTTGACCTACCAAATATTAATCCCGCCTTCGAACGGAACGCTAACTGGAACAGGTCCGGATTATGTGTACACGCCTAATCCTGGATTTACCGGAACCGATTCATTTTCATTTGTTGCTAATGACGGCACGGTGAATTCAAATGAAGCCTTTGCATTTATCACCATAAGTGAAGCACCTAACAATCCTCCGGTAGCAGAAGATCTCGAGGTCGCAGGAAATGAAGGGCAAAATTTAAATTTGACGGTCATTGCATCTGATGCCGATGGCGATCCTTTGACTTACGAAATTTTAACGCCGCCTTCTAATGGAACGCTCACTGGTACCGGGCCGAACTATATCTATACACCCAACCCAGGATTTAGCGGAACCGACTCGTTTTCATTTGTCGCCAATGACGGGACCGTCAATTCAAACGAAGCTTTCGCGATAATAACGATTGAGGAAGCGCCAAATAATCCTCCAGTAGCAGAAGATTTGGAATCATCAGTTTTTGAAGGGCAGAGCTTAAGTATTTTCGTTCAGGCAACAGACCCAGATGATGATCCACTCACGTATCAAATTGTCACTCAACCGCAAAACGGTACCCTATCCGGAAATGGACCAGACTACCTCTACACTCCAAATCCAGGATTTACCGGCGTCGACTTTTTTGAGTTCGTGGCTAACGATGGAGAAGCAAACTCGAATGTTGCTGTGGGGACTATTTCGGTTGAACCTGCACCGAATAGTCCGCCAGTTGCGAATGATCAAGAGATTGAAACAAATGAAGGGCAAAGTATAAGATTTACTGTCAGTGCCACCGATGCCGATGGCGATGCACTCACTTATCAATTGTTAAGCCCTCCTGCTAATGGATCTTTGGCAGGATTTGGTCCGACTTATGTTTACACACCTGACAATGGATTTTCCGGAGTGGACTCATTTGAGTTTGTCGCGAACGATGGCACAATCAATTCCAATATTGCGACAGTTGTTATCGTGGTAAATGAAATTGCCAACACTCCTCCGGTTGCCCAAGATTTAGAAACTTCAGGTGATGAAGGCGAACCGATTAACTTGTTCGTTACTGCGACCGATATCGATAATGATCCTTTAACTTATCAAATCGTCACACCACCCAGTAATGGAACAATTAGCGGAACAGGTCCAAGTTTTACTTACACACCTGACCCCGGCTTTTCAGGAACCGATACATTCACTTATGTTGCTAACGATGGTGAAGAAAATTCGAATGAAGCTGTGGTGATCATTACTGTCAATGAAGTAGCCAACACCCCACCCATTGTCGAAGACAGTGAACTCGGAACGACAGCAGGTCAACCGGTAAGTTTTACCGTACCAGCTTCTGATCCTGATGGCGATCCACTGACATTTTTAATTACGTCACCCCCAAGTGGAGGAACACTGACTGGAACAGGGCCTGACTTCACCTACACGCCAGATCCTGGATTTACTGGAGTTGACTTTTTTGCTTTTGTCGCTAACGACGGAAAGGATGACTCAGTAGAAGCTGTCGTCATTATATTTGTCGAGTAGCAACAAGACTTTAATGTAATACTCTATTTAAGTGCTCGTTTGAAGAAAGGTGTGACAATTAAGTCACACCTTTTTTTGTGGCTATCAAAGGGAAGCCGATCGACTATCTTGGTAAAATGACGGTGTCTATGACGTGTACCACACCATTGTTTGCCATTAGATCGGTTTTGATCACTTTAGCATTATCCACCATTACCGCTCCGTCCTTTGTCGAAACCTTGATGTCGCTTCCTTGAACAGAAGTCGCCTTCGACAGACCAATCACATCTTTAGCTTTTACTTTTCCAGGAACAACGTGGTAAGTCAAAATAGCGACCAATTTGTCTTTATTTTCCGGTTTAAGTAAAGACTCGACAGTGCCTTCAGGTAATTTAGCAAAGGCTTCATTAGTCGGTGCAAAAACAGTAAATGGTCCTTTACCCGCCAAAGTATCAACCAAACCAGCTGCTTTGACAGCTGCGACCAGAGTTGAAAAGTCTTCATTACTGGAAGCTACCTCAACAATTGATTTACCTTTCTTGTGACCTTCGCCATGATGTCCTGAAAACGCATTCATGGAAAACATTAAAGCAAATAGCAAGCTTATAAACGATGCTGAGTTAATATATTTCATAACAAATCCTCCATTTAGGAAAAATAGATTTAAAATTTATGAACGTTCAGGGCTTGTTACGGCCTTTAAACTCGCTCAGATAATTAAACTCTTTAATATGTGCTTCATGAGAGGATTGAACTTAGACAAATGTAAAATTGAAATCACGCTTTCTCGCCTTCTTAGGCCTTGCCGACACTAGTCTATGCATAGACTAACCATTCATAGTTCTGAGATGCTAAAAATGTTAAGTGACATACAAGAGATATTTAAGTGATATTTAAGTGATAGCAGAAGCTGCTTTTCGCAAAATTTTTCTTTATTCGGATTTCAGGTTGGTTATTAAATTAACTTTAACTTACTCAAAAACTTACTCAAAATAAAAATTCATGTCATGATAGAATTAAATCTTCTTCTAACGGATGTGTTATGACAACCACACCAGCTAACAAAACAACTCTTGTAATGGGCGCAAGCGAGGAACCCACTCGATTCGCTAACCGTGCACAAATACAATTGCAGCAACATGGGATACCCGTTGTTTTGGTTTCACCCAAATATAAAACTATTAATGGCGTTACTGTGAAACAGAGTTTAAACGAAGTATCAGAAAGCATCGATACGGTAACTGTGTATGTGCGCCCAGAAATATTAGAAAGCAGTTTGAATGCAATAATACATCTAGCACCCAGACGATTGATATTTAACCCAGGAACTGAGTCAAACGAGTTGCAAAAGCGACTTATTAATTCTGACATAGAAGTAATTAATGACTGCACATTAGTCATGCTGTCAGAAAACCGTTACTAGTTTTTATTACCTTTAAATCTTTTTGGACAAAATATATGGAGGAGTCTTCGATGAAATATCTTGGAATGATTCCAAAGTCACAATGTGAGTGGATAAAACAACTCAATGATTCAAAGTATTTAGAGCACGGTATTGATAGTTATAGTCAAGGTGAACTTGTTGACTTATTAGAAACCAGAGTTTCGCAACTATTAGGTAAACCAAAAGCCTTATTTTTTAATAAAGGTATGACCGCCCAGTTTTGTACCCTAAAAGTTGTTCAACAATTTACTAACAACGATAAGGTTGCGTTTCATCCTCTCTCTCACATGGCATTTGATGAGCAATCAAGTGTTCAGCATTTACTAAACCTTCATCCTATTTTAATTGGTGAGCCTGACGCCTTTTTCTCGCTTGACAGTTTAAGTTCAATGAGCCAAATACCAGCTACGGTCATTTTTGAACTACCACTTCGACGCTCAGGTTTTCGCTTACCAAACCTAGAGTCTCTAAAAGAAATGGTCAATTGGTGCCGTTCGAAAAATATTCATTCACATATGGACGGCGCTCGTCTATGGGAAAGCGCACCGTTTTATCAAAGCTCACCCAAACAGCTTGCAGAAGATTTTGATAGTGTTTATGTGTCACTTTATAAAGGACTCGGAGCAATGGGCGGAGCAATTCTTGCCGGAGAAGAAAACTTTATTAACCAATGTAAGATCTGGAGAACTCGATTTTCTGGCGACCATTATACTCTTTTCCCATTTATTGTTAGTGCGTTAGATGGATTAGACAGACATATTCAAGATTTTCAAGCGTTAGCGCAACGAGCACAGGAAATAGCACAACTGTTACGAACATTTGAATCACTAACAATTGCTAAACCTCAGACAAATGGATTTCATATTCTATTCAATCAAGAATTATCAGAAGAGAAAGTTGAACAACTTAACAACAAAGCAATCGAATTAAGTAAAAAAATGAATATTAATTTATTCCGATCAATTATTCCCTGCCCATATTCTGATAGGCCAATGATAGAGATACAGGTGTGTAACTCTAACAATGCAATCAGCGATGAAGATATAATTGATTATTTTAATCAATTACTAAGTGAGCTCTAATGTTATTCGTTCAGCTAACACTATGTTAGTCAGAGTTTTTTAACGTTTTGTAAAATTCGGATTATGTGACACATTTGGTGTTCAACTAAATAAATTCTTAGTAACATTAGTTTGAGTACAAATTAAACTTAACAGTTCAAGACTAGGAGCATTTATGAAACATTTATTGAAAGCCGCAGTGATAGTTGCTTTGTTTTCATCAGCACCTACATTAATGGCAAAAAAATCCGGCTTTGATGCGGGTATCGCTTACGATATGGAACTCGGCATTACAGCACAATACAAAGGCTTCACTTTCTTCGTAAGTGGTGACGCACTTGCGTTTGATTACCGAATTGAAAATTTTTATAACCGACAAAAAACGGTTGTGTTTTATATAGACGGCGGAGCGTTTATTGAAGAATACAATGGCAATAATCCAGACCGCGATGATAGAGTTGGTTTGAGACTGCCTCTCGGTATCGGCTTTGGCCTCGCTCGTGATTTAGAAGCCTATATACAAGCGGTACCTTCGATTGACTTTTCTAATGATGAAGATTTTGATGTGGATGGCGCGCTGGGCGTTAGATACAGATTTTAAAAAATCTAGATACGATATTAAGACCTAAAAGTAAGACGATTATTTAACGAGTAACTTACATTAAGTAATCATCCTTTAATCTTTCAAGTTCTTAGAAAAGCGACCTTCCCTAAAATGGAAGGTCGCACTAATTCAACTCGTACGAATCCGTTACATCTTAAACTTAATGTCGATTTAAACCGACAATAACTTTATGAATTCTCGCTTAACTTTCTTTTACTGTAATACTCTACAAGCTTTGGCAGTGCTGCCACTTTATTGCAATGCTCTACTACCTTTGGCGCTAGCTCGAATACTAATGTCGGTGAGATATGATCAAATTGCCCAGACAATAAAGAACGCACAAACACCCATACTTTTAAATCCGCTATTGTCACTTCACCCCCCGCCAACCAACCAGAGTTCGAATCTGTAACTCTTTGCTCTAACCAACTTAATACATGTTTTAAAGGTCCATCAGCTAACGTTTCTCGACTTTGCTTTAAATCGTCTCCTTTTAATGAAAACGTTGCCACAAATTTAGCTGTAATATCTTCGATGACATCCATTGCTTCATCACACAATAACGCAGCCATATCATTGTCAGGGTACAACCCTGCTAACTTACCAAAGTACCTGCACAAAGCATTTGTTTGAGTGATAACTGCACCGTCCATTTCAACAATGGGTACTTGTTTAAATGGTGTTTTCTTCCGAACCTCAGCAAACTCAGAAAATGGGAATCGGTTATCTTCAAAGTCAATTCCTGCCCAACTGAGTATTAACCTGATTGGCTCTCCTCTCCCACCGTCAACATCAAAATAAGTTAGCTTGATAGTTGCCATTGCATGCTCCCACTTGTATTGTGAATTATTAAATTACAGCTCGGTTGCCTAATAGTTTAGAAAAATAAACCAGCGGTCTCTAACGTTTTAATCAGTAGTATAAACTAATAAAACATTACATTAACTCTTTATAAGAAAGCCATCTCTAGTATTTGCCTGATATTGCCAAATACCATAGCATTCCGCGCACTGCCAAACTTCAAGAGGTCCAGTTCTTTCTATACATTTAATCTTGCGATGATTATTTAAATCATCAAGCATTTGAGATATTCGGTCAACATCATCTAACGAAGTAATGTGGTCACTATAATAGGATCTTAATTGCTCGCATGTTGAACAGGAGTTGATTTTATCAAGTGGTATTTTTTGATTCATAAGGATTGTCGAAATAAACTTTCGTACAAAAAACAAAGTTGTTCTCTTACGTATATCATCGCTTCTTAACTTTTGACTTAGTTTTACCTGATAAAAAAGCTGGTGCAGAACGAACACTTAACGATTGAGACTCATCTTTACCTGTTGATTTTGTATCAACTAAATTATTTTTGTTGTCTGTATCTTTAACCATAGCTTTAGCCAGTTTCTTTTTATGAGGCTTTTTCTTTTTTAGAGGTTTTAAACTTGTGGCAGGCAGAGAATGATTTGGCACAAAACCTCGCACATCGATCCGTTTTATTAACTGCCCAATTAAACTTTCGACATGACTAAGTAGATCGACTTCGTCAGCGGCAACAAGGCTTACCGCACGGCCTGATTTTCCAGCACGTCCCGTTCGGCCAATTCGATGAATGTAATCTTCCGCAACTTTCGGCAAATCAAAATTAATCACCAATGGTAAATCATCAATATCCAAGCCTCGGGCCGCGACATCGGTTGCTATTAAAAAACTGATTGTTGAGTTCTTAAATTGTTGGATGGCTTTATTTCGCTCTTGTTGTGACTTATCTCCATGCAAACTATTGGCAACAATCCCCTTCGAAACAAATATTGAATGAAGTTGTTTAGCCATTTTTTTTGTTTTCACAAATACAATGGCTCTTTGCCAGTTGTTCTCACCTATCAACTCAAGGAGCAACTCAATTTTTAATTTCTTATCAACTGGATGCAACCAATGCTCAACTGTTTGAGCAGCACTGTTGTTCGGATCGACCTGAACTCTAATAGGATCTTTGCTTATTGAATAGGCTAACGACTCAATTTCTTCTGATAACGTCGCAGAGAACAGCAGCGACTGTCTTTCACTTGGCGTAGCCCTAATAATTTTTTCAATGTCAGCTGCGAAACCCAGATCTAACATGCGATCCGCTTCATCCAAAACTAGAGATTGTAAACAATCAAGCTTAACTGCGCTCCGTTCCATTAAATCTAACAGTCGTCCTGGCGTAGCAATTAAAAAATCGCAACCGCCACGCAATCTCATCATTTGCGGATTAATTTTTGTTCCGCCAAATACGCATTCAATTTTACAATTGATGCCAAATGAAAACTCAAGAAAATTTTCCTGAACTTGTTGGGCTAGTTCGCGTGTCGGTACGACAATAAGGTATTTTATTTGATTGCCAGATGTTGCAGACTTCGAAGAATTAATTAGCAAGTCATTAGCCTTTGAACCCAAACAACGCTCGAGCAGCGGGAGTGCGTATGCGGCTGTTTTACCAGTACCGGTTTGAGCAAGAGCAATCACGTCGTGCTTCTTTAAAATTTTGGGAATAGCTTGCGCTTGAACCGGAGTCGGTTGCGCATAACCGAGTTGCTCCAGGTTATAAAGTAATTGCGAGGATAACTTAAAGTTTTCAAATGACATGGCAACAGAGTTTTATTTGCAATGACTTAATTGTAACCTGTGGATATTGAGAGTACGAGATAAGAAAGACTGGATTAGTCGGATAATACAAAAAAGGCCTCAAAAGAGGCCTTTTTAACTCACCGAAGTCAGTTTTTAGTCAAAATCGAAACTTAAATTCAAACCTACAAAATCATTTTCATAACTCTCAGATGAAAATAGCGGGTCGTCAGAATCAGGTAGTTGGAGCATCATAAGCTCTACATTGACGCTTTCACCTTGAATACCGACCGCAAAACCGGTTGAAAGACCAACATCTGTGCTCGACTCACTTTCGAATCCACTTGCGGAATAAGTAAATTGTGAAGCGACTAATCCCAATTTGCCCTTTACATAAAACCGTCCTGAGGTTTTAGCGACCATGTAACCACCGAAAGCATTTACCGATGTTTTTACTGTCGTTCCAATCGATGATGAAACAAACTCGTCTGTTTCTTTGGTTACTGCAAAGGTTGCAAAAAACTCAGCGCCAATATTTTCATGGAACTGATAACCGTAACTTCCACCTAAAGAGGTATAGTTAAAGTCCTGGCCGCCGCTATTAAGAGATGTGCCTATTTTACCAAGGTGCAACTCGCCATAATTATAAGGGTAAAACTCTTCTGCAGCTGCTGAAGCACTTAATGTTAAGATCGCTGTGCCTGCCAGCAATTTAGCTAATTGATTCATCTATTATTCCTTTTTAATAAAATACGTCACTTTTGACGGGCAGGATTTTATCAAAAGCAATCTCAAATTCCAATATCCTATTGGCAATTACAAATTATAAGTAACTGCTTTAAATCTCTGTTATTGGTAAATACATTACTAATTGCGTCTAACTTTAAACTCAGTTGGTTTCCTTACGGGATTAACAGGCTGAAAAGAGCACGCGCCTTTACAGGTTAACTTTGGGTTGAGTAACTTCACGGTAGTCAGCCGAGGCATAGCTTTGCATAGATCAGGTTTTTTGCGACTCACCAGAATCTGGTCGCCATTTCCCGTAGAACTAATCTCCATTGAAAAATCTTTTTCTGAAGTACATCCATTGCTGATAACGACAATTGACAAAACTCCGGGCTCTACTTCGAAGCCGTATAATTCGAGTAATTTGGCATTTTGTTCTGACTGCTCAAAAGTGGGTTGCTCACTGTTACTCGACAAGTCGGTGTTTTCTTTGGCGCAACCCAAGACAAACACGGTAATTAGGAAAATAAAAAAGAACTTTCTCATTCGATAATCTCTCAAAATTGTTGGTTAGACGCTTTAGAAATCTATTATTAGCGGGTTGATAACGAATATAAAGCAAAAAAAATGGCCGAACACTGAGCCGGCCATTCATATCCTTCAACTTAATTCAAGATTAAGCTTTAAAACGACGTGCTCGGATTAAGCTTAGCAATGCAAGTGCAATCCACCCCATGCTACCGCCACCACTGCTACCGCCACCGCCGTTGTCTATATTAGGCGCAACAACATTATCGATGTAAGCTCTGTCTTCAAATTCAGAAACCGAGAAATCTTTAATGTACTCGAACGTAATCCGATGAGTACCAGCACTTAATTCGATTTCTTGATTAACGAATTCATCCATGTTCCCAGACTCTGACAATACCAGTTCACCGTCAACACTTACTTCGAAGAAGTCATAGTTGGTTTCTGACGATACTCGGTAATCAAAAGAGAATGTTCCAGGACCTTCTACAACAGTAAGAAGAATCGAACTTTGATTATCTTCGAGAGCGACTGGACTTTGAAGAGCAGATGCTCCTGTGGACGTTGAATCTGACTGTGACTCCCATCCTAATGATGAAGGAGTGTAGAATTTCAGACCTGGCATATCAGCGGCAGAAGCTGCATCAAAAGTTGTTTCTGGCACTACTGTTAAGTTTGTGCGATCAACTACTGCTCCAACATCGGTGTTGTCAGTCGGATAAGAAATTGCAAAACTTGCTTCACCTGCAGTGTCAGCAACAACGTTGACAACGACGCTACACTCCGCATCAACCGCTAGAGTTGCGCCGGTACATGAATCACTTTCAATAGTCGGTTGAGACAAATTAGTTGCGTCAGAAATAGTAACTGTTCCAACGTTAAGAGACGCGTCTGGTCCATTGTTTAAATTAAACTCCATGTCAGCGTTGAAGCCAACTTCAACTATTCCATAGTTTTGAGCTTTTGAAGCTGAAATACCAGAAAGCTTACCTGCTAACCATGAGTCAAAATAAGCCACACGAGCGTATACACCTGGTGCATTAGGCTGCGCGCAACCAAGCCCCCAGCTTACGATCCCAGTTTGGTACCATTCTTCATTGATTTCAATGACCAATGGACCGCCGCTGTCACCTTGGCAAGAGTCTCGACCACCTTCTGCAAATCCAGCACAAACCATAGTATCAGTAACGCCATTTGAGTAGTCTGTGTTGCATTGCTGCTGGTCATAAAGTGCAACCTCTACTTCATGCAACGTATCAGCGGAGTCTTGAGAACCGGGTGTGCGGGTACCCCACCCCATAACAGTCATAAGATCACCATTATTTAGTTCAGCCATTTGTTCTTCAGAAATCAAGTTAACTGCTTGCGCATTGGCTGGCTCACTTTCCAACACTAAAAGAGCGATGTCGTTATCAGTGGTGGCACTGTTATAGTCTTCGTGCATAATAATTTCGCTTACTGCAATACGCTCACCTTCACTGGCTTCGTTGCTCAAAGTGTGAATGCCAATTACAACTTCTAAATCAGCTGGATCGGCACCATCGACACAGTGAGAAGCTGTGATAATATAATTATCCCCGATATACGACGCACCACAAAACTGGCCACTCAACGCGTCGTTTCCTGCGCCTACTAGCGCGGTCATAAATGGCCAAGCATCAGCAGCAGACTCTACGCCACCGATGATTCGCTGTTGACCTTTCACTGGCCCCTTGTCCTTGGCAGCAAAACTCACTGTTGCTATACCTACTAATGCACAGCTAACAATAGTTTTATTAATATTTTGTTTTAGATTGGAACTTTTCCAATTTAATTTCATATGGAAATCCTTTAAATAGCAGATTATTGAAATATTAGAATTAAACTTACTTTGAGTATAATTGAATATCATACCGATAGTGAGCTTTTGAACAAGGTAATATTACACAGCACCCCCCTGTGTGCTTTTACTCAAAACCAATTCCGGCAGCAAATTGCTAAGCAAATAACACTACAAATGCATGAATATAATGCATGAATATTTAATGTCTTTGAATATAAATGCGAGAAATAATTAAAATACCGTGAATTTGCTTTTCGTATTAAGAAATATTGCTCAATTAAGTGTGAATGGTCATCTCAACATCGCAATACTGCAATTTTGATTTGATTTGATTTGATTTGAAATATTTTATTTTTTGCATTGCTTTAGCTGATAAAAAATGAGTTGTGAGTATCAATTGACTACATTTTCAACACCGAACGGCTGAGAGTTGATAATTGTTTAATCTTTTTGCACTCAAATACTGTTCTACAAAAAAGTAACTTCTTCAACATAAATGAGTTCACAAGCTCCGCCTCCAGTATCTTGGCGAGTTAATGAACTGCGCCAACGCCAACCACCTTCCTCTTCAGCTTGAATTAATTTGCCTTTGATATTAATAAACTGTCCGCTTGCTACCGACTTTAATTTTTTAGCAATTAAATCATTTGCAGGCACCATATGCATGTTTGCGCTATTAACTTGAATGTCGCGAAGCGCAACATTGTCATTTTCTGTACGCCAATAATACCATCGGTTTCTTTGTGAAATATTAATGTGAGCTAATGTTTCAGGTTTTGCCATAACACCCCATCCAAGAGCTAAGTCCACCGGAGAAATTGAGGCACCTCGATCAAAATAATAGGGTTCGACTCCCAGCACACGCGCCGCAATTTCAAACTCTGCCAGTGGAGTAATTAATGTTTTATTTATTTTGAATGAATTTTTAGACGAAAGGTTTTGTTGTTTTGGCTGCTCTAGAGCTGCTGGCGGAATTAGACCGTCACTTAAGTCCTCATATTTGGCAGCGGGATCTGGCCAAAAAACTAATACCAGAACACTAATAACAATTAGAGCAATAACTCGACGATCCATAATGCAACTTACCTATAACTCAACAGTTATAACTTGCTTAGTATAGTCACGATTGGGTAAATTTTATTACATCGCAATACTGTAGCTTGAATAGTAAGTGTTTTTGATACTTCATTAAGACAGAATAAAAGAGTTAGAAAATAAAGGCTGGGTATAAAGCGCACTCAAGCTTTTCAATTCGAGTGCGCTTCTAAGATTTCAGTCAAACATTGGTAACTGGCAGATATAGTGATAGTTAATTGCTAAATCGACCGACTAGTGAAACTCCGCTAAAGTTTCGATAGGCTTTCAGTCGAACGAAGTAACGGCCTCCACTACTAGAAACAGAACAAGTTTCATCATTGCCAGTTCTATAGGGTCGACAATCGTAATCATTATCCGATGCTGGTGATCCAAACTTAATATAGAGATCGGAATCACCACTGCCTCCACTGGTCACAACCTGTATGTTTTGTGCTCCTTCAGGCACATCCATTACATAAAGTAATTCTTCACCTTGAGCAGCGGACAGCTCTGCTATAACTTGCCCATTAACTAAAACATTGTCTTCGGAATCATCATCGTCGTCGTCATCATTTACAATGAAAGAGCCTGTTAGAGTCACATTACTAAAATCTCGATAAGCTTTTATTCGGACATAATAAGTCCCACCCGTTTGAGAGCCGCTACAGGATTCATTATTACCTGTTTTGTAGGGTCGGCAATCATAACTGCCATCGGTTGGTTCCGAGCCAAACTTTACAAATAAATCAGCATCTCCTGATCCACCACTCATTGAAAAATTAATATTAGTAGCTCCGTCTGGGACTTCCATTGTGTAAAAAACGTCATATCCACGAGAAAGATTTAATCCAGATTTTGGTATGGAGTTTTGTAATATAAAATCTTCAATAATAATGTCACCACAAGGGTTGGCAGTTAAATAATCAACAGCCGCTTTACTTTGCACCAATCCGTAGCCAGTTCTTACATCTCTTCCCGGATTATCAATATCTTTAGCCGATGCAACAAGTGCCGCTCTTATTTCTATGTTGGTGCACTCAGGAAATTGACTCCATACCAATGCTGCAACACCCGATACGTGTGGAGATGCCATGGAAGTACCATTGTAATACGCGTAATTGGTTTGAGTTATTGTTGATACATTGACTGTTTCACCAACTCGCGATCGCAAACTTTCTCCTAGCGCTCGACTGACTGAAACGGCGACAAAATTAAATTGATTGTTTTCATCAACAAGAAATGGATTTTGTAAACCAGGTTTATCAGCAGTCGAATAGACAATCACTGCACGAGCACCATTATTGAGGCAAGCACTGACTGGTTCAGCTTCATAATATTTACCAACGTATTGATTTTGTTTTCGTTCAATCAAGCAAATTTTATTGTTTACATTTGCACAATCATAATTGCCATTTGAAAGAATGTTGCAAGCAGCGAGTTCTCCACTTATTGCACCTTCAAAATAACGTTGCTCATAATTATTATTAACACTAACAAATCGCATAAGGGGAACGACATCATCATCACCGTAATTCATTGTCGACGTCGATATATAACTTTGAACCCCATCGTTCAGCGCAACGGTTGATAAGATGGCTTCTCCTGGTGCCGATAACTCAACTTGGTTGGTGTATTGAGAAAAATGTGCCCATTGCTCATTTTCGTCCACTGCACCAACGGCAATGACAGAATCATACGAAGCGGGATAAGACAAGGTATCATTGCCAGAGTTGCCGGAAGCAGCAACAAGTAAAATTCCATTGTCATAAGCGGTTTGCAGAGCGTTGGCTTCAGTTGTAGTCGATCGACCTCCCCCCAAGCTCATATTAATAACTTTCGCGCCATTATTGGCACAAACATTTACTGCTTCTGCAAGTTCAGATGAGTAACCCCAACCAGACTCGTTAAATACTTTTACAATGTGTAAGCCAACATGTTGATTAGGAAGCACACCGACCACGCCTTCATTGTTATTGACAGCGGCAATAGTCCCAGCGACATGAGTCCCATGAGAGCCACCCGGTTCAAACCAGTTACCGGTACCAGAATCATTTGTACCGTCGTGATTGTTAGCCAGTAAGTCAGGATGGTTTGCTTGATAACCAGAGTCGATGATGCAGACTTTTGTATTTGACGCTAAGTTATCACTCACCATGTTCGCTTCAACAGATGAAATTCCCCATGGCTGATACTGAGCACTCAGTTGGCGTGGCTCATCGATTTCAATGTAATCGATACTGTTAAGCTTAGCGAGTTTTGATAACGACTGCTTACCCATTACCACCGACACTGCATTTAAATGAGTCAGCTCTTTGCGCACTTTTGCACCAACTGACGCCATCAAAGTTTGCGCCTTCATTGCATTTAACTGAAACTCACCATCAGCTTTTTTTAATGCCACAGCTGGTGAATTTTTAAACTTAACAATGTAACGCTTCTCAAGATCATGAGGCACATTCGATTGAGTTTTTAACCATGAATTAAATGGTAGCTCAGTCTCTTTATCCAACTTTGCATCGACGCCCCCAACAGCGCTTGCAATAAGCGCCCCGATAATCAGTTTTTCAAATGTCATATTCCGTTCTCTTTTATTTTTATTTACCGCAGGCACTACCCATGCCTTTTCTTCTCTCAAACTAGCAGTGTCAAAACAATCGAAGCAATATGAAAAATATGTGAATATTAAAGACTTACGAGACTAAATAACAAACCCTGAAACTTTTTGACAACAATAATGTGAAATGAGACGAGAACAACTCCATTTGAAAGCAATAGATTAAAAAACACGCAATAGCATGTCTTTAACAAAAGGAGAAACTAAGGGGAAATTACAAAGTATGAAGACTTATATTGGTGGGCATTAAAAACACCCACCTAATAGGTTGGAAAAATATTATAAACCCTGGCTTTTTAAATAATCTTCGTAATTGCCTTGAAAATAAACAACGCCCTCTGGTGTTAAGTCGATTACCTGAGTAGCAAGTGAAGAAACAAACTCTCGATCATGACTGACGAAAAATAAAGTTCCTTTGTAGTTTTCCAAAGCCAGATTCAGTGCTTCGATCGACTCCATATCTAAATGGTTAGTTGGCTCATCCATAACCAATACATTTGGATTCGTTAATGTCATTTTACCGAACAACATTCGACCTTTTTCACCACCGGACAACACACTGACTTTCTTTTTGACATCATCGTTAGAAAACAACATTCGTCCCAAAGCGCCTCTCACTAACTGATCGTCTCCGGTGGTCCACTGTTTCATCCAGTCAAACACCGTCGAATCTTCTTCAAAGTCGTCTGCGTGATCCTGAGCGATATAACCAATGTCCGCCTGTTCAGCCCATTTAATCATACCTTCGTCGGCTTCTACTTCACCCAGCAAACAGCGTAATAGAGTTGTTTTTCCGGCGCCGTTTTGACCGATAATGGCGATTCGTTCACCCGCTTCAATTTGCAGATTCAAATTCTTGAACAGAGCTTTATCATAAGATTTCGCTAGTCCCTCTACTGTTAATGCAAGTCGATGAAGCTTTTTTTCTTGCTCAAACTTGATGTAAGGGCTCACACGACTGGATGGTTTAATATCCGCCAACTGTATTTTTTCAATTTGCTTTGCGCGAGATGTTGCCTGCTTAGCTTTTGATGCGTTAGCAGAAAATCGACTGACGAAACTCTGTAGTTCGGCAATTTGAGCTTTCTTTTTTGCGTTTTCGTTGATCATCTTTTCACGGGCCTGAGTTGCCGCCGTCATGTACTCATCATAATTACCTGGAAATAATCGAATTTCGCCATAATCCAAATCGGCCATATGAGTACAAACCGTATTTAAAAAGTGTCGATCATGCGAAATGATGACCATAGTACTGTTGCGCTCAACCAAAACCTGTTCTAACCAACGAATGGTATTGATATCCAGGTTGTTGGTCGGTTCGTCGAGTAATAAAACATCAGGATCCGAAAATAGCGCCTGGGCTAGTAACACTCGTAACTTCCAACCGGGCGCCACTTCACTCATGGGTCCAAAATGTTGTTCGGTAGGAATTTCCAAACCTAATAGCAACTCTCCTGCTCGGCTCTCCGCAGTGTAGCCATCCATTTCCGCAAACTTAACTTCAAGATCCGCGACCTCCATGCCGTCTTGCTCACTCATTTCGGCCTTACTGTAAATCAAATCGCGTTTTTCCTTGACCGCCCAAAGCTCTGTATTGCCCATCAGTACAGTGTCCATTACTGAGTAGTCTTCAAAGGCAAACTGGTCCTGACGTAATTTACCAAGACGTACGTTTTCACCCAGCATTACGTTTCCAACCGAAGGCTCAAGATCACCCCCGAGGATTTTCATAAACGTCGATTTTCCACAACCGTTAGCACCAATGAGTCCATATCGATTACCGTTATGAAATTTCACTGAGACGTTTTCAAAAAGAGGTTTAGCGCCAAACTGCATGGCGATATTTGCTGTTGCTATCACTAGAGAGCTGTTCCAAAGACTGGTCAAAAATGACGCGCAGTGTAACGGAATCGCTTGCTCAAATAAACCTGCAGTACTAACAATTTCAATGGACCAAGGGAGACTCAGAGCTTGCTCACATCTAAGTTTTTTCGTCTATACTTAAATCATTTGCTTAAGTCAGCAAAT
>JABXHY010000012.1 GCA_013373375.1 Gammaproteobacteria bacterium | reverse complement strand
TTTTCTGAAATTTTCGTTTTGCTCATTCGCTTTGCTCGTAGTTTTTGTTCATAGTTCGCCTAGATGGCTTTTCATTTCTTATTACTAAATCAAATTCAGTAGTCCGCTATTATATTTTCGAACGTATACGGATTAAAATCATGGACAAGAGATACATCAGTTAGTTGAAGGTTATCTTGTAGTGATGCTCGGTAAAGGCAGCCATCACTTGCCCAAATAACGCTTTCACGTCCCAGGCTGAGGTCGAGCTCGGCCCATTCCCAATCATCTTTAATAAATTCAGCACCGGTAACTGTATTCTTTAATATATGCTCATCCCAGTAACATCCTTTTCCTTCTGGAGAGTCGACTTCTTCATGTGCAAGCTTAGTGAGCTGCCAACCATTTACCATAGGCTTTACAAAAGTGGTGACATCTTTCCACTTACTTTTGTTTTTTCGTTCAATTAACTCCCAGCCATCTCGAATGAGGCGTCGATAATACACGCCTGTACATTCTGAACCAAACTTCCCTTTGGGTTGGTATTGTCTTTTATGATTTAACTCGAGAGATTTCATCAAGGTATTATCGGGATTAAAATAGGTGTCATTCAGCCAATAAGTATTTTTGTCTAAAAACAAACCTCCGCCTTCCCAGCAATCCCCTTTTGCGTGGAGGTCTAAGGCTTTTAGAAAAGGTGCTTTGGATACAGCTGTCCATGAGCCTTTGGTTTCCGAGTCCCACTTTCCGTTCATAGCGAAATAGATAAAGTATTCTCCGTTAGACGACAAATCACAGCGTCGTTCGTATATTCGACCTTTAAGCCACTGCCCAATTGTTATTTCATCAGTTTCTCGATTCCAAAGAAAGGTACAGACCTGTTTCGACGGCCCCCGACGAATGACAACAGCGTTAGGACTGTTTTTCGCCAAAATCACATGAACTCGTGCTGGAAAGGTTTTAGTCATAATATTAAGATTGATAAGAACTCAATTTTTAGGATAGTAGTAGAAATACTCCTCGATATATAGATTATATTAATTGCGCTAATCAATTGATGTTGCAATTGAGACGCTAATACTATAATCAATTAGCTTACCCTGTTTTTATCTTCGATTCTTGCCTTTAGAATATTTCGATTCGAAACTAACTATCTTCTCGTGACTGATAGTTCTGCTCTTTAAATCGGGGAGAACAAATCGCATGAAATATTAAATCTTCCGTGCCTATGTTGGTTATTCGCTGCCAGTGTTGTTCTGGAATAATAACCACATCTCCTGCTTTAACGTTTGAAGACGATAAGCCATCCACTTCCACCAGACCCTCGCCGCTCAATATAATATAGCGCTCTACCGTTTTATTTAATCGGTGCCATTGCGTGGTAACGCCCGGGCTCACTCTGGCTTGTGCAACCGACACATCGGGATCCGCTTCCGAGTTAGACAGTTCATTAATAAAGCACCCTTCTTTAAAGTAATATTCGCAAGATTTATCAAACTCAATAATCTTTGCCTGTGCCATAGTGCAAGTTCCAAATGTAATTATCTATCGGTTTATATCCGTCAAACAGTATAAACTATTTTTTAACCGAATTATTCGGTGATGGCCTGTGTTTTTAAAGCTAATCGTAACTTGCTTTGAGTGACCTATAAGGTTATCGCACGAATTCAATGTAGCAGTTGGCTTTAATACTGTATTCAACCGGCTCGTACCCTTTTTTCTTTACGATTGCTTCTCGAGAGTGGAACTTCAGTATATAAAACGCTAATATCCCCCAAACCCATGTAAGCTCCTAAATGATTGCTTAAAAATCAAACCGCCCCATAACTTGAGAAACAATATGAAATGGTTAAGTAGTAAAACGATTATTACCTTCAGCCTTACACTGTCTTTACTGGCAATGCAAATCGCTCATCCGGGATACGCTAATGAGAACAAGCAAAAAGGCTTATCAAGTCAAAAAAGTAACTACTCAATTTATTTAGTTCGTCATGCTGAAAAAGACAATAGCCAACGCAATCCTCATCTGACCGAAAAAGGCAATCGTCGAGCGCAAAAGCTTGCTCAATATTTGGTGAATAAAAACATCACAGCGGTATTTTCAACGAATTACAATCGGACACTACAAACAGCAACGCCGATCGCTGACTTAATTAATGTGTCAATACAGCTTTACGATCCCAGCAAACTTGATTCGTTTGCGACTCAGTTAAAGTCCATGAAAGAAAATATATTGGTCGTCGGTCACAGTAACACGACTCCTGAATTGGCAAGCAAACTGTCAGGAGTAAACGTGCAACCAATGTCCGAACAAGACTATCATCGATTATTAATCGTCTCATTTGAAAACGATACCATTCAATTCACAGAAATTGATTTAGATAATATGTAACTGATGTCCTCTCAATCACGGGCTCTCAATCACATGCTCTCATTCACATGCTAGAGTGGTCAGCGAGTTGGCGAATAAAAGCAATATCGTAAAGACGCAACCATTCGGTTATTTGACGTTTCCAGGACAATAAAAAGCCCACTTTCGTGGGCTTTTTATTGTTTAACTCCTATCGCTTTACATTGATATTAATCTACCCAGGGTCGAGCTTGTTTGATTTCTAAATGCCCTCGACTTCCATCTGTCGTGCGAGTGATTTTAAATTCAATATCCATGGCAAAATTTTCATCACCATTGTAAATCGCTTTAAAATGAGCTTGAATTTTATCCATTGCCATACGAAGTTCATCTATTTCAGCGTCGGTCAATACATTTGGCGTCATTACCGGCGCATCGTATACGGTTTCAACATTTGAGTGACGAATGTATTGTCGTATCCATTCCATCGCATACCCTTCTGCACTAATCACTTCAGCCAGTAGAAACTCGTCTGGAATTGAGTTTACTGTTTCGCCGGCAACGATAATTGGTTCTGGATTAGTCACTGAAATTTCACCGTACTGAGCATTAATGTAATGCCCTTTGGTATTTTTGCTGTAAATATTTTTCGTAACGCCAACACCATTCACTTGCTCATCACCGTAACTTTCATGCGCCAAAATGCCCATGTAGGTTTTAAAATGATCTATACGATAAAAGTCGCGTTCTTCAAAAGCTCGGAACGTCCAAAGAGCTGCCCAGATTTTTTTTGCCGATTCTTCAATTTTTCCTTCATCCGGATCGTGCGTAGTAGACTCATACAGTCCAGCACCATTAAAGCCTTCAAGGTCTTCATTATTGGTGCTCGAACGCAATCGAACAGAGCGCGTCATAGTACCGTCTTCATTTCGCCAAAACTCATGCATTTGATCAAGTTTTAACGTAATGCTGGCCGGAACTTCGCCCTTTTTAATTTCTTTCCTAAAGTCTTTAAGTTGACTGTCTCGCTCCGCCGGATCATTTTGAAACGCTTCATCTTCCATAATCTCAGCAATCTGTTCGTAATAAGACTTCCCTTCTGAATTCTCGGTTACTTGAGTGACAACTAAATTGCCGCTGCCGGCTTGGTAGCCATACGCACCGACCGACAAACCACTACCAGTGGTACCTGAAATGGTGATTGTTTCGTTACCTGCCAGGTAGCCGCTATAAGTAATGGTGAGCCCTTTATAAGAAATGGTTCCAGTGTTATATAAACGTGCGCCACGATGATTAGCAGATACCACGTATTCACCATTATCAATAAGCACGAGATCCAGGTCGACTGGAGACCTCATTGCAATCGTTACATTGCTGCTACCGGCCTCGATATTATAGACGCTTGAAAGCCCACGTCGTGCCGCTGAAATAGCATAATTATCAATCTTCGATTGCTGTTCACATAACTCTCTAAACTCGCCATTAGGAATTTCTTCGCCAGTGACTTCATCGAGATCGACACCCTCACAGCGTTTTGCTTTCATGAACTCATCGTAAAGCGAAAAAGGTACCGCGTAGCCATCTGGCACTTGCGAGCGATCCAGTACTTTCGCCAACTCAGCAACGTTCGCGGCTTTCGCGCCATATCGAATCCAGTCCGCATTTCCAATTTGCGTCAGTCGAATCGGATCTTTTGCGTTCAGATCACTTTGTGGCGTTTGACTGTTGGTTGGTCGTACACTTTCAAACCATTGATCTGCTTCCGCCTGTGTTGCTTCTCTTAACTCATAACCATCGACCGTGACCTTGTACTGAACCACTTTGCCGACTAGTGACGTAATCGAAGGGTTAGAGGATGCCCCTTTAATATACGCGTTTGGCGTATTGTTTTGCTTTGCTTTTAAATTAATATGCGACAACGGTGTTTGCGGCGCATCTGTAATAATGCCGCCCACATGAGACAGATCGTTAGGTATTGCTTTAAAAATAACAACGTCTCGAGTAGAGAAAGTTTCTGAACCTGACTCTATTACCCTTAATGTACCAAATCCTTCACCTAAATTAAGCGGCGAAAAAGTAACGTTTGAGAATAATTCATCGCTGGTAATAATCGGCGTATTAGATGACTCGAAAAGCGATTTGTTTTCAAAGTAAATTGCGGTCTGAACATCACTGGCTGGAAAGTGAACCAGTTTATTCGTTGCAGCACTAAAACTATTTTTAATCAGATTGTAAGCCTTGGTTGTTAACAGCGCCGAGACTGGATCGGTTGGCCAAAACTCAACTGTATAAATACCTTGAATGCCCTCTGCCGAAGTGTAATTGTCATGGGCCAATATGGTACCGGCAAGATTTCGACGTTCATCAAAAAAATAGGTGTCGTTATTGAATTGAGAAAGATCTGAGTAAGTTCTTAACTCATTTTTTACAAAGTCATAGTGATAAGGAAATAACTTCGTATTCATAAAATAAAGTTTTGGATCATTGGTATTAATATCCATAATCACAAACTTCACTTCATTAATCCCGATTGCTCCGGTAACAGAACTTCGCTGCGCAATTGATAAAAACTGCTCTCGTGTGTCAATGCTTTGTATGTAAGCACCCGCCGGTGAAGGACCGCCACAAGCCGAGCTTTTATTCCAGCTGTAGCTCACATCAACATAGGTTCCAACACCCCCTATATTTAACGCATCGGTTGAATCAGTTACCGCAGAAACAATCAGATTCCGATTACTGTCGCCCAAAATATCGAACGTTTCTTTTCCATAATAATCGGTACCATCAAAGCCTGAGTAAGCGTATGAAACGCCATTATAGTCGGCCGTTCCGCCATTACCCTGACTCACCTGACCACCTAATATGGCATTCGAATCGGTGTTTAATCCAGAAGAGATTATTTTTTCGCCCGTTAGCTTGTCTCGTAATTCAATGTCGATATCGTCGCTACGACCTGCATCAACGGTAATGCTGATGTTACCGAGACCCGCCGGTATTTCGCCTATATCGGTCACGGTATAATTTGAATATTGAGCATAGTGTTTAATAGGCACATTTTGCAGTGTGTTACTGCCATTAGAGCATTGGTCACCCCAGTTAAACTCAGCACTCTGAACCGCAGGAATAAAACTGCAGGCGAGTCCCAAACATAAAATACTTCGCAAACTCAT
Source organism: Gammaproteobacteria bacterium (assembly GCA_013373375.1). Classification (GTDB taxonomy): domain Bacteria; phylum Pseudomonadota; class Gammaproteobacteria; order Enterobacterales; family Kangiellaceae; genus Pleionea. Next base: position 2,780 of record JABXHY010000012.1, on the reverse strand, counting down.
AAATTATTTTTTCCTAGTTTTGTTACTTTTGGTGGACTCGTGGATTTCGCATCGACACTTCATTGCTGTTGCAAAACAACCTTGCTAAAAAATTTGAAATTCCTTGTCGCAAGTGACGACCGAGCATTAGTTTTTCTTTGCCATCCACGTAGCTGATTAATTTTTGAGATATAAATCACGGCTATTCTAGTCTTTGAAGAGTTGCGCTCAACCTATATTAATTCATCTCATTGATAAATTTTACTAATGAATTAATGTACGGAGTCACAGGTTAAATTTAAGGATGTCGATAGCGTAAATTGCACATTTTTCATCCATAAACAGCAGAGGATCGTTAAAATTGGTATTAATACCAGCTATAAAAGTTGCAATATTTTTTTACTCGAAGGCGATAAAATATTTAAGTGCAATATTCACGTTAGAAGAAGCGAACTTGGGTATCGGCATGCTAGCACTTCACATAATATTTTTGGTTATAGATTCTCGACATATTTTAAAACGACTGGTCGCTCTTTTTACCGGCAAAAACTTATTCAAACAAATCATTCAAACTAACCCAGTATTAGTCTTACAGCGAGTTCTAATGCAAATCAAAAATACCGAAGCCTATTGAGCATGTCACTTTCCGGATCAAAAAAAAGACAGCTTAAAAGCTGTCTTTTTATAAGTGACTATATTTTTGATATTCACTTCGATATTTCAATTAAAAAATAAACCAAAACATCTTATTCAATTAAACTCAACATGGCTCCACGCATCAGGTTTAAAGTAATTAAGTTTATCCAAAAAGTTATCATCTTTCATATCAAGTGATGCTTGACCATAACTAAAGTCATTCATTTTTTCCTGCATCACTCGGTTATTAACTAAATCGGAATTCATAAACAACCAACTAACTATCGGAGGTGTCATATATTTCTTGTACTTATTCTTTACCGTACCAGTATTTCTTGCAAAACGAAAAGCATGCGTATTAAAAGGTAATCCATTCCAATCATCTTTGAAATACTCGACTTTAACGTGTCCATCTTGCTTCTCAACATCCTCATATCGTTCAGTTATCATGTGCCCATGTGAGCTTACGCTAGCATATTTTATTGATTCGTTTATGCTCCATATTGCGACATGTTCCCAATCATGACTATGCCCCTCACCGAACACAGTCGCCTGGTCCTTTTTAAAGTAAAGCGCATAGAAATCACCACAGTATCTATCCCCATCCACTATTGCACAACTTCGACGATGTAGAGTGTTCGAATAATCCATAAACCATCCATTATGAGTTTGACACCCTCCCCCTATACTACCGCTTGTTTCTAACCCTCCTTCTTGATACCCATTATGACTGATGAAAGCCGCAGGTAAACATCCATCCTCATAACGATTAAAGTCGAAAACAGGCGCTAACTTAGCAATGTGCGGGCCCTCAAAAGCTTCATCTAGACCATATTTTTCGTTATTTCTATCGATAGCGGGTCTTTTGTAAGTCGAATTGTTGTATCGGATATACCATGTTTTACTGTCGTCAACACCGATATCCGTTCGACCATCACCATTAAAATCAGCAGCGAAAATATTGGAACTATTATTGCCCCAGTAGTATTCCGTTTGACGTCCAAATTTGCCATCACGCTTATTATAATGAACGTGCCACCACTTGTTATCCTCAACACCAATGTCATCTAACCCATCGCCGTTAAAGTCACCGACAAATAAATTGCCACTTCCATTACCCCATAAATACGAAGTCTGCCCAGCAAAATAGCGATGACCGAACAATGATTTATTGTAACGAATATACCATCTGCCATTAACCTCTACACCGATATCAGCTTTCCCGTCACCGTTAAAGTCTCCTGCGAAGATGTTATGATTTCTGTTACCCCAGTTGTAAGAAATTTGATTGCCAAAAGATTGATTACGTGTGTTGTATCGGATGTACCAAGTACCGTTGTCTTCAACACCAATATCATCATAACCATCGCCGTTAAAGTCACCTGCAAAGATATTATGACTTTCATTTCCCCAGTGATAGGACGATTGGCTGTAAAATTTTCCTTGCCCGTTACCATATCGAATATACCAGGTACCGTTGTGTTCAACGCCAATGTCAGCTTTCCCATCGCCGTTGAAGTCTCCAGCGAAGCTATTTGAACTGCCATTGCCCCAATAATAATCTGACTGAAGTCTAAATTGCTGCTTGTTGACGTTGGCGTTAGCGCTAGTCGCGGCTATACCTAATGTGGCGATGGTCAAAATTGCCTTGAGATAGTTTTTCATTATCACTTCCTTCTTCTTTAACATTCTAATTTCATATAAATGGAATATTTTTTTGACTAACGAAAATTCAAATTTCGTGATACACCAAATAAAAGAATCGATAATCAATGAACAGAAGTTATGGTAAGTGAGTTAAATGCTTGCTACATCAACCTAAAGGTTGATTTTTGTCTTTAAGAAGGCAATTGTTGCCTTCTTATTGGACAGAAGAATGTAAAATTGAGAGAGAATGTGAGAAAAAAGCCTTTCATTTGAAGAAAATCATAGCCGTATAGCCGTAGTCATGTTTAATTCAACAGACTTGAGCCCTTCCTTCTAAAGCGCAAAATAAGCAGCAAAACCAATCCAACTGACAGCAAGTAAAATCCAGGGCAGTTTACTAACGGAAGCCTGAGAGCCGCTAGCTTCGGCATCAGTATTCACTTCGTCGCTTTGCTGACTCTTTTGCTTTTCTTTTGCCTTGCGAGCTTTATCTTGTTCGCGCAATTTTGCTTTGTGTT
>JABXHY010000042.1 GCA_013373375.1 Gammaproteobacteria bacterium | reverse complement strand
GAACAATCATCACCTCACGGTGGAGGGAGAAAGCCGCAACAAAATCGCCAAAGACCAGACGCTGATGGTGGATGGCAGCGCGCACCATAAAACGGGCAAACTATATGCGGTAGATGCCGGCAGCGAAGTTCACCTAAAAGGCGGGGCAAAAATCATCATAGAAGCAGGATCTGAACTAACTCTGAAAGCAGGCGGCAGTTTCGTCAAAGTAGATGCCTCTGGCGTCAGCATCGTCGGCCCAGCGATCAACCTAAACTCTGGAGGAAGTCCAGGCAGTGGTAGTGGATTCGGTGGACAGATGGCAACACTACCAAATGGTTTAGAAGCAGTAGCAGCGCCAGATGAAATCCAAATTCAGAATATTGAATCGACACAACAATCGATGTCACCACTATTAAAAAGCCGACAGATTGAAGCACTTAAAGGCACAGAGCCTGTTTGCGAAGTTTGCGAAGAAACAAAAGGTTAACGATGCAAGATAGCTTAGTGACGACCGTTCCAGAGATGTCGTTTGGGACAGATGAAACACTTTACTTGTTAGTCGATGGCGCTCAGATTGAGGGGCTGGCAAAACAGCTTTATAGCCTAAGCGGGAAGTTGGATCTGGAACCTATTTACCTTTTCGAACCTTACAACGAACTAGTCGAGGTTTCGCCGTATGTGATAGCAGCGACTGACTCTGTAAAGCAGTGGTTTCTCGAGCTAAATCAGCCTATGGCTGGTTTCTTCTTTTCTTCGCCTTTAGGTCTCGAGCACATAGCAGATGGACTGAGAGTGTTGATTCAAGTGGAATCGCCTTATGGTTCTTCGGTGTTCTTAAAATTTGCCAACAGTGAGTGCAGCTATGTGTTGTTGAGTACTAATACACCCTATCTGTGGAAAGTGATGACCCAAGCTTGGTTGCCAATTAGAAAGGGGTGGAAGTACATAGCCCAACCCGATTTTTTGCCGTCTATTGGCAGCGGGAAATATAAATTGACGGAAGAGCAGTGGCAGTTAATGGGACAGATCACGTGGCGCAATACGTTAGAAAAAATTGAGCAGCATATGCGTCGTTGGTTTCCCGAAACAATGGTTCAGCTTTCGTCAAAAGAACAATGGATTGAACAGCAAGCAGACTATGCTTACCAATCCGGGTTCAGCAGCGAGCGAGACCTGTTGTTATTTTTCAATGTTATTGGCTTTCTTGGGCTAAAAGCCATTGAGTCACCAGAAGAATATCCAGATATCTACCAGTTAATACACCAGAGCTCCCTACAAACTCCATCACAGAGAGTTGAAGCGGCAGCGGAGCTAGCCTACCAGTATTCACAATCTCAGGAGAAACACGCATGAGCACCCCAAACGATGCTGCTAAAACAGGTCAGACAAAAGACGCTCAGGATCCTGCAGGTACTTGTCCAATGAAGCACTTGGAAATGGGGATTATTCCCGTCCGTTATGCTTTTGACGACAATGATGAAAATGGTCAGCAGTTACACCCAATCCCTGACAACAATAAGCAATGGCAAGGACGTTTTAAATCTAAACAGCGTCACTACACGCTAAGACAACTGCGCGATGGTTGGCTTTACGTGTATGACAGTACAGATAAAACATTTCATGAGTATCAGGTAGAAGGCTCAAAGTTCATAAAAATTGATTGGTCGAGCGATGAGGCTGACAAGCCTGCAAATGAACGTGGTACCAAGGGTGAAAGTAAGAGCTGTTTGATATATCCGGCGAAAAACACGCTCTATATGACTTTTGCTCATCAGCGTTGGACATGGCGATTGTGTGAACACATGCGCTCACACGCTCCGAATCGATCTATTTGGATGCGCAAAGTTGATTTGCCAAAGTTCCACTCTACGCTAACTCACCCTCATGCTGGATTATCCTCAGAGTTGGCTAATTGCGTAGCTGATGTAGGTGCTAACAAACTCGCTGAAGGTATTTTTGATAATACATGTACGCCATTAACACCAGTACAAGGCGAGAAAGATGATTTTAAGCATGTTGCCGATAAGCCTGCTTGTAGTGATTTAAACTACTTAGCTGATTTGCCTGTCCAAGACTGTGGGATGTTTATAGCTCTTGATGATCCCTTGGCAGATGTAAGCGACTTATTCTTGCCCCTTTCAGATGAAGTCATACTACGCAGTACAGTAAGCCAAGATGAAGAGAATAGCCATAAGCTGCAAATGGCTGAACTCACTCGAACACTGGGACGTGTGAGAGTCGATAGCAAAGATTTGCCTGAACAGGTTAAAGATGACCCAATCAAGGTGCTAGAATTTGAGCGTCAACTCACCGATTACTTAGCGACGCAATATCTGGCAGATAAAGAACGTACTGCGTTTGAATCCAATCCAAATGTGGGTATTCCCCCTTTTACACTACTTCAAGAAGAAGCGCTTGAAAAACTCTCTGAGATAAAAGAGAGCTATCAGTTCACCCCTACTGACGAGCAACAAAAAAGTTGGCAACGCAATACAGTTTTTAGCGACGAAGTAAACTGGGATGAACTTGATGTCTTTCTAACTCAGCACTACCAGCAGATTGAAGGCCTTGATAAGCGTATCGATGCGCTTTATCAAGACTTTATGGCTGCATTCGAGACATTGGGTACTGATCCACTAGTGGTTGGCCTTGATAATCAAGATGAAGTCCACCTTGCTTATCTATTGAGTTTAACAAACCAGTATCTTGCAGTCGTTATGCAAGCTGTGAACACAGAACAAGCGTATGAAGAGCTAAAGGCACAACTCTCGCTTGACTCTCCCAAAACATTGTTCAACATCGCATCATTCGGTTTTAGTTTAGAAAACGTACAAGCACTAGATAAACACGTAGAAGAGCTTAAAAATAGCCTGATCTCATTGGATAATCCTAGCGATATGGTGGCGGTATCAGGGGCTGTTGCGAACTGGGGAAGTTTTACGGGTGATAGTCGCATTCAAGAAAAGGTGTGGTTTAAAGCCTTAGCAGAACCTGTTCAATTAAGCTTTGCGGCACTTCAAAAGGCTGTGACAGGGCAAGCGCATGACAGTTGGCGATCAATTTCTAACTTCTTGTTCCCTAGTCAGATGAATACCACGGCAACGCCACAAGGATTAATCAGCAATTTACGATTAGTTATACTAGAGACTCTGGTAAATCCAGAAGCTGTTGTGGTTCACAATCCTGATTATCCTGCACAGTTTGCAGTGTGGCAGCGAAAGTTAAATACTGAGATGGAAACAATTCGTCGTATCAGCCAGCTTCCATCAGGACAAGCAACACCCAAGAACCACCAAATACAAACCATGCGTAACGCTCAACAAAAAGTGCAAAAATTGTTGAGCAGTGAGTTGCCGATGATGGTGATGCTTAAACACGAGGCGGTCAATAATACCGCCAAAAAAATGCTTAACGAGGCGATAGAGCGAAGTTGGCAACGCGGGACACACGTGACTCAAGGGGTATGGGATAAGTTAGGTAAAATGGGCGGTGTGGTCGCTATCCTTAACCTTTGGAATGTGTCGGTTGTCCTTCAAGACATCCGTCATAAAGTAGCGCAACATCCGAGTACTGCTTTGTGGACAAATCCAGCGCTTAGGGAAGCAACCTATGCGACAGGTTATGCGGTCTCTGCTGTAACTGCCGTATGGCGGGATGCTGCTTGGGGAAAGATCTCCAAAGATGATACGTTGCTTAAGAAAAGTCTGAACATAGCGATAAAAGAAAAAGGCGCATCAAAAGCGGCTACACTTAGAACTTTTGCCAGAACCACGGCGGCGGTTTCTCTGTTTGGTGCACTCGCAATAGGCTTAGAAACGTGGGAAAGCTATAACAAAGTCCAAGATTCGAGTCTTTCCACTGCAGAAAAATGGGGCTATGGACTAAAAGGAGTATCTACTGTCGCTCAAGCTTTTGTGTTTAGTGCGCAACTGGTAACAAATATATTGAGTCGTTTAGGTCTAGTCAGTATTGGATCCATTATTGCCACGTGGATGTTGGCTACGTTGATGGTCGCTGGTTTTGTGTATCTGATTGCCATTATCATCATTAATGTATTTAAACGGTCAGAACTGGAGAAGTGGTTGCTTCAATCCACATGGGGTAAGGAGCCCAAAAGGTGGAACTCTATCGAAGAGTTAGCTCGTTTAGAGCAAATTATTCATAAGCCGCAAGTACGGCTGAATAAAGTGTTTTCAAATGTCCCTTCTCAAGCCACATATCCCGCGGCGGGTAGCCAGAAATGGCAATTAGAGCTGGTGTTGCCTGCTTTCATCAAAGGCCAATCAGTTGGCTTGCAAATCACTCGTAAACCCAAAAATAAAGCTTATAGCTATGGACCTACTGAGGTAAAACCTGCAGTGATGATTAATGAGCAATTCGGCTCTTGGAGTCAAGATGAAGAAACGGGTAACATTATCTATCGGCTTAATTTAGGGGGTAGCACTGACGATACCATTACCGTACTCATTAATATGCCCTTAAACTTGCAAGCATCTGAACACCCGCAACTTGGCTATGTTGCGTCAGGCAACAGCCAAGGCGACTTAGCTGTGTCGCCAGCACCGAAAGAATTTTCGACCCGTATCATTGAAGTAGGGATCTAACTATGGATAAGACAGATAACATTGAGGTACTTAAAGCAAAGCTTTATAACGCTGAAACTAAGTATTCTTGGGAGCAAAAAGGGTCAGTAGTAATTAGTAGATATGGTCATCTAATAAGTTGGGGTGTGTCGATATTTTTGAGTTATTCAATATT
>JABXHY010000081.1 GCA_013373375.1 Gammaproteobacteria bacterium | reverse complement strand
TCAGGAATTTTTACTGGTTAGTCGTCGCTATAGTGCCTTCAAATCAGCACGATATTTGATGAGATATTTCAGAAGGAGCATACTATGACGATTACTCAACCGACATTATTGAGTTTTACGCCACTTCAAAAGACAAACACCAGCCCTCATCATCCACAACTTGCCAATTCTTCTCCTTACCAAAAGTTGATTGGACAGTCTGCCTGGAATCGCTTGCACCCAGCTATTCAAAATCGATTTACCTATCCAGTAAGCACAACTGGAGACAATTTATTCTGCAAGAATGAAACGGTAATCTACAAGGGAGTCATGAACAAAGTACAAATGTCATTGATGGGTAAAATATTGGCTTACTGCTGCCGACTGATTGGTACTCCACTGGCATTGTATGAGGGAGAGAATATTCCTACAACAGTCAAAGTCTATCCAGACAAAAATAGAGGAGGCATGACCTGGGACAGACGTTATCACTTCCCGAATAAACCGACTAACCAAGTTGTTTCAACAAAATCTATTAATCAAAACGGATTGTCTGAACTCGTAGGCTTTGGATTTGGTATGAAACTCGATGTTAACGAGTACAAAGGTGCAATCGTTTTTGAAAGCACAAAGTTTTTTGTAAAGATAGGTAAGCTTAAATTAACTATTCCGGATTGGTTAACACCTGGCAAAACGACGGTGCAACAGAGAGCAATTAACAATGAAGAGTTTGAGTTCACTCTTCGTGTTACTCATAAATTTTTCGGCCAGATGTTTTATCAGATTGGTCGCTTTAAAAATATTAATCAATCAACCAATTTACCAAAGAGACTGGAAAATGCGCTTTAAAACTAACTTTGATATTGTTTGCACAATATGTCATATCGCACTAACACTGGTATGTCTGATACCGACAGTACTGACTTTATTATTTGGCTTAATGCTCAGTCTTTACTTAATGTCCAGCTTAACTGGCTGGGTTGCCATCATTGGCCTGTTAGTCATTCCTTCTTATGCACTTTTCTGTCTAGTTTGGTTTTCCAGAAGGACTGATCATATGCAATTGACTCAATTGCCCATTAAAATAAAAGTCGGTATTTACCTGGGCTTAATAGCTACTTTAACAGGGTTAGTCGTAATGCTAAAAGGAGGAAACTCTATATCTCAAATTTTCATTCAAAGCTGGATATTCGGACTCGGACCAAGTATTTATTTAATGTGGTTAATACTCAAAAGAAGATTTATCCTTGAAAATTTGGAAAACGAAATTTAAATAGAAGGCCGCATAAAAAAGGGAGCTATTAAGCTCCCTTTGACAATTACATATTATTCTTACTAAAAGGATTTCGATAATGTGTACACTAGAGCTTCATCATCTCCGAGATCATCGTCACTTATTATTAGTGCAATGCTTGAATCTAACTCGGCGACTTGAAAGCCATAACTAAACTCAAAGTAACTGCCTTCGATATCTTGCGTCCAAGCACCATACTTTGCAGTAAAGTCATTGTAATTATAACTCACGGCGAAATAAGTATAGTCTTGCTCAGGAATTCCTAAGTCGACGTCTTCACTGCGCGAACCAATAGCCGCTTCAATTAAAAAGTCAGTTATTCCAAAATTCACGTTCACTTCATTGTATTCTGAATCAAAATCGCCAGTGTATTGATAACTGGTAAAACCAACACCAAGCTCGATATCTTTGTCGAGCGCAAAATTATAACCCGCGTAAAGATCAACTTCTAAACCATCACCAACATCCGCAGCCCAAGTACCGGCGTAAAATCCGTCTTTTTCATAATCTGCACCGGCGAAAGCAGAAGCTCCTAGCGTTTGTTGAACTCCTCGAAATATGTACTCAGAATTCATACCAACATTGGTTGACCAATCTTTCGCAATCACCGGTAAAGTAGAAAACGCTAGTAATGCGATTGAAGTCTTTTTGAAAAAACGCATACTTTTTTTTGTTTCGTGTTGAGTCATTTAGGTGCTCCGATAGTTTTTAATATAGTTTTTTAATATAGATTTTTTGGTAATACAGTTTTTTTGATTTTAGAGTTTAAAAGTCATCTTCAGTTTCTAAACTTTAAACGCTTGTGTGTCCGACATTAAACTTTCCGCGACTCTCGATAAATCATTAGCAGCATTGGCAATATTGTCAGAACTTTGCGTGAGTTCGTAACTGGCACTGGCCAACGACTCCGTACTGTTTTTAATTCTTGCCATTTCTTCCGCTTGTCGATCGCCTGCGGTTGCGACAGATTGATTCACAGCAGACAGGTTCGCAATAATTTCTAACAGTTCATTTAAAGTTTTGTTTACCACAGATACCAAATGAATACCGCCTTGAGCCGATACTGATGCGCGATTCATCGACTCAACTGAGTGAGCAGCCGCTTGAGTTAGCTGGCTAATTTGTTCCTGTATGGTCACAGTGCTTTCTTGCGTTTTGGATGCCAGGTTTCGAACTTCATCTGCAACAACTGCAAAGCCTCTTCCGTGCTCTCCGGCTCTCGCCGCTTCAATGGCCGCATTAAGTGCTAACAAGTTGGTTTGATCGGCTATTGAATTAATGACCGATAACACATCTTCAATACTTTTGACTTCGTTTTGTAAATTCGTCAATGTTTCTGCGGACTGGGTTACTTCGGTCACTAACTGACGTATATTTTCTTCCGCTAAATCCGCACGCTCTGTATTGGTTTTCGTCGTTTCGCGAGTGGTTTCGGTATTTTCAAATGCTTCTATGGTTAGAGCCTGATTTTCTTCTACTAACGACATAATTCGTGAGATTGCAGTATTAATTTGCTGTGTTTGATTGTTTTGCTCCCTGGAAGCGCCGCTGGTTTGCTCGGTCGTTGCGCCTAGCTCGGTACTCGCTGCCGCTACCGTATCAACAGATGCTTTAATATTGGACATTATTTTTTGTAATCGGTGAACAAAATTATTGAAGTAGTCTGAAACTCGATCAAGCTCTGCAATATTGTATTTGGGTAAACGCAATGTTAAATCAGCTTCCCCCTCGGCCATATCTTTCAGTCGATCGCCCAACTCATCAATGGGCTTTGTTAAACTCTTACTCAAGAAAAAGGCAACTGTTCCTGCTATTAACGATAAAATTACAGCTTCAATAAGCGCTTCTGTCGTTACTTTATCCGCTAATTTTTGTAACGAGCTGTAAGCTTCTGCTTCATCAATTTCCGATAATATTGCCCACTTGTGAGGTCCATAGTTAACAGGTCCATAAGACGACACTACCGGCACGCCTCGATAATCGATTACAGTTTCAAAACCGCTTTTTCCCTGTAGAGCATTAACTACGGCAACGGAATCCACTCGCTGATGGTTAATGGTAGTATTACTCGAATCTATTAAGTCGACTCCGGCAACCTTCTTTTCTCTAAGCGTCGCTAAGTATCCTTCTCTGTCTTCGATAAAAAAGCGACTCTCATTACGCAACGTATTATCGGGTCCGACAAGATATATCTCCCCACTTTCACCAAAACCTTGTTCGCGCCACTTTTGCTCAACGGTCATTAAATCGTTGATCGCATCTATGGGCATTTGAAAAATTAAAACGCCAACCAAAGTTGAACCATCGTAAATGGGACTGCTAATAAAACTGGCAGGTGCATTGTATGACGGAAGGTATCCATAGAAATCCGTTAAAAAATAATCGTCGGCACTTAGCTTTAATGCGCCAGTATAGGCTTTCGCTAATCCAGAGCTATTAAAAGGCCCTCGCTTTAAATCGGTTGCGTAATCGATTTCTTTAAACACACTGTAAACAACGTGACCGGAATCTGGGTCAATAATAAAGATATCGTAATAACCAAAACTGTTTAAAAAACTCTGGAAACGACTATGATATTTTTGATGAGTAAAATCATAAGCGGTATTGGTGTTTCGCTTCTCGAGCTTGTCCTTTTCGCCTAGAGGATAATTGTTATTGACGATGTAACCCGCTTGAAAATGTTTAGCCGTGGCTGATAATTTTGAAATTAATGAACCTACTGAAATTGATTGAGGGTTCTTTTGGTCGAATGTTCGCTTAAAAGGACCTTCATAATAGCTGTTGACACTGCTGCTACTGTCAATCGCTTCATTTTTAAAGTTATTAGTAAACTCTTTTGCGGCGTCTACAACAAAGGGATCACGACTTAAGTCGATAAGTTGTGCTTTAATTTGGGAAATGTAACTTTCGATACGTCCGGTTAGCTGCGCTCGCTTGGCACTCAAATCACGCTCGACCTGTGTATTGATGGTTTCTTTTAAAGCATCTTCTGATGCAAGCTCCAGTAACAGACTGTTTACTCCGATACTTGCAACCACCAATGCGAGTATTGCAAACAACAACCGATGTTTTAGAGACATTAAGCCACCCCAAATTCTATTGACCGCAAGATGTTTACCTTTTGTTGAGGTAAGCAATAAGCTGAAAGTCGTTAATTAACAGCCAGTTATCGGCGAAGGACTCTATGAAGTTTAGTAATAATTTGAAAAATTGCGAATTTATTAGGTTTTAAAGCCTTTATTACAACTAACTGGACCGCAAAAGTACTTTTAGGTCTGAGTATTGGTTATAGGAATGGAATCTTAAAGTTGAGGTGAAAGCATTAATTTAATCTCGCTCACCAGGCAATTATTTTTATACAAATAATTTGATGTCGGTGTATTTATTCATAAATCTCCAATAAGAAACACCACTGCCCAAAATAGAAAACGCCACGACAAACGTGGCGACTTCTGTAGCGCAAATTCACAAAGTAATTAGTTTAAATCAAAACGATCCAAACGCATTACCTTGGTCCAGGCATTAACAAAGTCTTTAACAAAACGTTCTTTAGAGTTGTCAAACGCGTAGACCTCAGCTACCGCTCGTAACTCTGAGTTGGAACCAAAAATTAAATCAACAGGTGTACCTGTATACTTAACTTTTCCCGACTTACGATCAACGCCTTCGTAAACACCGTCTTGCTTAGCTTTACGCCATGTGGTCGACATATCCAACAAGTTAACGAAAAAGTCGTTACTCAAAGTTCCTGGCTTGTCGGTAAATACCCCGTGCTTGCTTCCACCAGCATTAGCATTAAGCGCTCGCATTCCACCAACCAATACCGTTAACTCAGGCACCGTTAAATTTAATTGATCCGCTTTATCAACCATCATTTCAGTAGGTGAACGATAGGCTTCTTTTGCATCGAAATAATTTCGGAACGCATCTGCTGTTGGTTTTAACAACTCGAAAGAATCAACATCGGTCCACTTTTGAGTGGTGTCGTTTCTACCCGCTGCAAATGGCACTTCGACTTTTACTCCTGCATCGTCAGCGGCTTTTTCGATTGCTGCAGCACCACCAAGAACAATTAAATCCGCTAAAGAGACTTTTTTACCACCGCTGGCTTTTTTGTTGAAATCTTTTTGAATGTCTTTCAACTTTGCCAAGACTTTGCTGAGCTCTTTCGGATCGTTCACTGCCCAATCTTTTTGTGGCGCTAAAGCGATACGAGCGCCATTCGCACCACCACGCTTATCACCCGCGCGGAAACTGGAAGCCGAAGCCCAAGCAGTTCTAACCAGTTGCGGTACTGTTAAACCTGATTTTAGAATTTTAGATTTTAAACTTTTCGCGTCACTGGAACTGATAAGTTTAAAGTCCACTTCTGGAATCGGGTCTTGCCACAACAATGGTTCGCTAGGTGCCGAGTCTTTAACATAGCGAGATTTTGGTCCCATATCTCGATGAGTCAATTTGTACCAAGCTTTGGCAAATGCTAATCGGTACTCTTCTGGGTTTGCTAAAAATCTTTCGGCAATTTTTTTATACTCAGGGTCAAACTTAAGAGCCAAATCTGCAGTGGTCATAACCGGCGGATTCTTTTTTCCTTCTACATGTGCGTCCGGCACTGAAGAATGCAACGCTTCATCTTTCGGAATCCACTGAATCGCTCCGCCTGGACTACGAGTTTGTTTCCACTCATTATTGAGTAGGTTTGATAAATATAATGTGGTCCATTGAGTTGGCGCTTGTGTCCACGCACCTTCTAAACCAGAAGTTACCGTATCTTCAGAATGACCTTTGCCGCATTTGTTTTTCCACCCAAGACCTTGCACTTCAATTGCTGCACCACCGGGTTCTTTACCCACACATTCACTTGCTTTGTGAGCACCGTGCATTTTTCCAAACGTGTGACCACCCGCAATAAGCGCGACAGTTTCTTCATCATTCATTGCCATGCGGCCAAATGCAACGCGAATATTTCTCGCCGAACCGACAGGATCAGGTTTACCTTTAGGACCTTCCGGGTTGACGTAAATTAAACCCATGTGAGTCGCACCCAATGGACGTTGTAATTTGCCATCTTTGGATTCACGGTCGCTTGCTAGCATTTCGAGCTCTGGTCCCCAATAAACTAAATCGGGTTCCCAGTCGTCCGGTCGGCCGCCAGCAAAACCGTATATTTTAAACCCCATATTTTCCATACCAACGGTTCCAGCAAGAATCATTAAGTCACCCCAGGAAAGTGCTTCGCCGTATTTTTGCTTCAATGGCCAAAGCAACCTTTTTGCTTTGTCGAGGTTTCCGTTATCTGGCCAACTGTTTAACGGATCAAAACGCATTTGCCCGCCTTCACCGCCGCCTCGTCCATCCAACGTTCGGTAAGTGCCGGCACTGTGCCACGAAAGACGAATGAAGAAAGGACCATAATTGCCAAAGTCAGCTGGCCACCAATCTTGAGAAGTGGTGAGTAATTCATTGAGATCTTTTTTTACTGCATCAAGGTCTAACTGACTAAACGCCTTCGCATAATCAAAATCTTTTCCGAGAGGATTCGATCGACTGTCGTGATCTCTGAGTTGTGTTAAGTCCAATTGATCTGGCCACCAAAATTGGTTGCTTTTGGCTTGACCGGTCATTGCAGGTCCCGAGCCCATGGCACCTTTTGGTTTGCTCATGTCGGATGCGCAAGCGCTCATGGAAAGTGTCATGGCTGAAGCAGCGACGCACGCCAGCGCCTTACGTTGAAATAATGTCTTACTGCTTTTTGGTTTGTCTTTCATTGGTTCGTCCTCCACCATAAACGCGCCAGAGGGACCAATCTCCTCTACCGCGATATTTATTTTGTAATGAGTAGTACGTTTAGAAAATAGAACCTACAGAGATCCCAAGACAACATGTGCATACGACTGTAAATTTGCACCATAAGACTTACTGTAATAACAGTCTGTCATTACATATAGTTGATAATAACTATTAATCCATTCTATTTTTTAGATTATGAAGCGGCTTATTAAACCTAACCAATTGTTTAGTATATGGTTTTCCCTATATAAACTCTTTTTGCAATCTGCGATTGCTTTCTCAATACATGGCAAAGCGATTGAAGTGAGTGTCAATTCAATTGCCCTCTAACTTACTGATAACTAAACCGATTACTACTTTAATTTGTGATACTGACTATACTTTTTTAATTCGCCTAACTTTTTTAATTAGCCTAATTTCAGTCGATCAACTCATTGGCTATCTGAAATATTAGTTTTTAACTCAACATAGAGTCGTTAAATGAAACGTATCGCTCAGTTTTTATCTCGCTATTTAACCCTTCTGGTGCTCGCTCCTTGTTTGCTCTTAATTGGCTTGGTGCTATTTGACGTTTCAAAAGCAACCATGCAAGTGGACAACTCAGATCAAGATAAGATGAACATCACCATTAGCAAAAAGATACTTGAGTTAATTCATGAGGTTCAAAAAGAGCGAGGTATGTCCGCCGGTTATCTTGGCTCGGAAGGAAAAAGCTTTCGCAATAGACTCACTAACCAACATACACTCGTCGACGAAAAATTCGCAGAGCTAAAGGAAGTCGTTACCGAAAATTCATCGGATGAACGAATAGCAGGTAAAATAGAAAGTCTAGTTGCACAGCTCGAACAACGAAACAAAATTCGTTCGGAGGTTTCAGCGTTATCCATTAATTTAAATTCTGCCTTAAGTTATTACACCAGTGCGAACACTCAAGGGTTCG
This sequence comes from Gammaproteobacteria bacterium, assembly GCA_013373375.1. GTDB lineage: Bacteria > Pseudomonadota > Gammaproteobacteria > Enterobacterales > Kangiellaceae > Pleionea. The sequence goes on along the minus strand of JABXHY010000081.1, from coordinate 22,010 downwards.
AAATAATCAGTGACCTTGCCCACTCGAGTAACAACCGAAACTCGGCCGCTAATTTATTTGCGATTTATAATTTTTCAAATGCGAAAGAATCTTCCGGAATCGAGCGCGCAGTGGTTGCCAATATGTTGTCTTCCAAAAGCTATCCAAAAGACTTGGTTCAGCGCCATATACAATTGGTCTCCAATCAAAATATTTACTTAAAAGAAGCACTTGTGCTTGGCTCTGGTAATCTCAACTCATTATTTAAAACAGCGACAGACTCACAAGAATTTTTGAGAGTGCAAAGTATACGAGAGAAGGTGTTTGCACAAAATGCTGTTGATATAAGTGCAGAAGCATGGTTTGACGCAGCAACTAAGCGAATCGATGTTTTAAAACAAACCGAACAAAACGCTCTCGATCAGGTAGTCAATAAATCAGAAGAAATAAAAGCGAGCGCGATAGCCTTACTAACATACGAAATCATCGTAATGCTCTTGGGCATTTTGATCACCTGGTTTTTAATTATGAATTTACGCTTACGCCAAAATCAGGCAAAAGGCATTTCTTTGGGAATAGACAAAGCGGCTAATCAACGTGATTTAATCGATGAAATCGAAATATTGTCCGATGATGACCTTGGAAAATCCGCTCACAACATAAATATGCTGACCAGCACTTTTTCAAAAGATCTTTTAGACTTTAATTTTGCTGCGACAGGAATTGTTGAAGCCACAAATGAAACCGGAACTGCAATTAAAAACTCTTATGATAATCTGCAAGAGCAACGCTCACGTGTTGAAATGATTGCGGCAGCCGCAGAAGAAATGAATGCGAATATTCAAGTTATAGCGGAATCGATGCGCTCCAATGCAGAAACGGCAAAACAAGTGTTAGTCGAATCGCAAAATGGCCAAGGCGTGGTAACTACCGCAGTTACTGGTATCGAAAGTATTGCAGCAGGAATGTTAAAAGCGGTTGAGTCCATTGAACAGTTAAATTCTCGAGTGGGAGGCATTGCGGAAATTGTTTCGATGATTCAAAGCATTGCGGAGCAAACCAACTTATTGGCACTTAACGCAGCCATCGAAGCGGCTCGTGCTGGCGAACAAGGTCGAGGATTTGCGGTGGTTGCTGATGAAGTTCGTAATTTAGCAAGTCGAACGCAAGAGTGCACCGAACAAATTTCAAGTTTGGTAAAAGAACTTCAAGACAGTGCGTCGGTTACTTCGACATCAATTAATAACGGCCAAAAAGAAGCATCATCCGTTGCCAGCAGTACGGATGAAATTAAACAAGCCTTACAACTGATCGTTGATCAAGTCAGTAAAGTTGAAGAAACAACAGAAACGATTTCAGTCAATATTACAGAACAATGCAGTGCATTAGAAGAAGTCACATCAAACATAAATGGAATTTATTCAAATGCCACTGAAAATGTTGCGGGAGCCGAGCAAATAGGTGTGGCTACCGCTAACATTGCGAAAAGCGCCATGAAAATGATTGGATTAATTGAGCAATATGAGTTTACGGGGAAAATTCATTTAAAAAAGAATGAATAATTATTTTGCTTTTTTCACTAACGGGATCAATTTCTGCGTAAAGTTTAGATTGAAACAAATAGGTTAACCATTTGTCGTCATTTAAATTAATAAGTTCTAACAGTAAGTCGAGTTCTTCAGCTTTAAGCTGATTATCTTGCGCAATATAAGTCAACAAATCATTGAGTGCAGCGCTCTCTTCTTTTGCTTGTCGTCCAGCAAAAATTGCAACCTGATCAGAAAATTCTAAATCGGTCGAATAGGCTTTATTGTCGGATACCCAATCACTATATTTTGCATTAACATCGGCAAGTTTTGGGTTTGACGAACCAGATTGATTATCACGGTTATCTTGTGCGTTTACTGAAAGAACGAAGCAAACTATCGCCAAACTAACAATTAATGTCATTACCTTCCGGTTCACTTTTTTATCGGCTCCTATTTGTTTTTTGGCTAATAGTTTTAAATCGACAAAAGCGATTAAACCAGTAAAACCCTTTCGTGATGCTATAAATGCTAACGGTAAGCGTCTATTCTAACGGCACTTTCGTATTACTAACGATTATAAAAAGTATAAGGAGCTAAAATGACCGCTCAAGTGATTAAATCTCGTGCAGCAATTGCCTTTGAACCCGGCAAACCACTGGAAATTCATAAAGTGGATGTTATGCCACCGCAAAAAGGCGAAGTGCGCATTCGTATAGTCGCCTCTGGCGTGTGTCATACCGATGCATTTACTTTATCAGGAGAAGATCCGGAAGGTATTTTTCCAGCCATTTTAGGTCATGAAGGCGGCGGTATTGTTGAGTCTGTTGGTGAAGGCGTAACTTCCGTTGAAGTTGGCGACCATGTGATACCTCTTTACACACCAGAGTGTGGTGAGTGTAAGTTTTGTTTGTCAGGCAAAACCAATCTATGCCAAAAGATTCGAGAAACACAGGGCAAAGGATTAATGCCAGACGGCACAACTCGGTTTTCGTTAAATGGTAAGCCTATTTACCATTACATGGGTTGCTCGACCTTTTCAGAATATACGGTACTCCCAGAAATTGCGTTGGCAAAGGTTAATAAATCCGCTCCACTTGAAGAAGTCTGTTTATTGGGTTGTGGCGTCACAACAGGAATGGGTGCCGTGCTCAATACAGCCAAAGTAAAAGAAGGTGATACCGTTGCCATTTTTGGATTAGGCGGTATTGGTTTGAGTGCGGTCATCGGAGCGTCTATGGCAAAAGCCGGTCGCATAATTGGCATAGATGTTAACGAAAGTAAGTTTCAACTGGCAAAAAAACTCGGTGTCACCGATTGCATCAATCCAAAAGATTACGACAAACCGATTCAAGAAGTTATTGTAGAGCTCACTGATGGCGGCGTAGATTTTTCTTTTGAATGTATAGGCAATGTGGATGTTATGCGCTCAGCTCTCGAATGCTGTCACAAAGGCTGGGGCGAATCGGTAATTATTGGTGTTGCTGGCGCAGGTCAGGAAATCAGTACCCGACCATTTCAATTGGTAACCGGACGAGTTTGGCGTGGCACTGCATTTGGTGGAGTTAAAGGCAGAAGCCAATTGCCGGGGATTGTCGAGCAATACTTAAATGGCGAATTCAAACTCGACGATTTTATCACCCATACTATGCCTTTAGACGATATTAACAATGCATTTGATTTGATGCATGAAGGCAAAAGTATACGAAGTGTCATTCACTATTAATCAAGAGAAAACGTCACCATGGAATTGATTAGCGAAACCAAAAGTTTTGACGGTTGGCACAAACAGTTCGAGCATAATTCAACAAGCACGCAGTGCAAAATGCGTTTTGCGATTTACTTGCCTCCGCAACATGAAAATAAAAACATCCCCGTACTCTATTGGTTGTCGGGACTGACTTGTACGGATGAAAATTTTATGCAGAAAGCTGGTGCACACAGAATTGCAGCGGAACTTGGCGTTGCTATTGTTGCACCAGACACCAGCCCTCGCGGATATGATGTAGCCGATGACCCAGATGAAAATTATGACCTTGGTTTAGGCGCTGGCTTTTATGTAAACGCCACACAAGAACCATGGAGCAGTCATTACAACATGTATGACTATATTACTGAGGAATTACCTGAATTAATCGAAAAACATTTTAACGTCACGTCAACAAAAGCAATCGCTGGACACTCAATGGGTGGACACGGTGCGCTGACAATAGCGTTAAAAAATTCTGACCAATATACTAGTGCATCGGCTTTTGCGCCAATTTGTCATCCTGTTGATTGTCCTTGGGGTAAAAAGGCATTTACCGCCTACTTTGGTGACGATCAGGAGTTATGGCGTGCGCACGATACGGTGTGTCTGCTAGAAAATTTAAAATCACATATTGTTCCGATGCGAGTTGATCAAGGATTATCCGATAATTTTTTGGTCGAACAGTTAAAACTTGAAACATTAGAAAAAGTGAACGATGAAAAAAACTTAGGAATTAAAATTGTGAAGCATGAGGGTTATGATCACAGTTATTACTTTATCGCTTCTTTTATTGAGGAGCATCTAAGGTTTCATGCTAACTTTCTCATCGATTAAAAGTACTAATGAAACTTAAATGCATCAACAAAAAAGGGCGCCAACTGCGCCCTTTTTTGTTGTTTGAAAATTAAATTAATGAATGTCTTTTCCGGTTGTTACTGGATGACGCTTTATGCTTGGAGAGTTGTAATCACCTGCCCTATTAAACCCGGGCACTAAGCTATCAATCCAATTAACACCTGAGTCTAAAGTTAGTGGACTCGGTAAAGTCGCAGACGCTTCTGTTGTATTGATACTCGGTAAAATAGCCGAAATAACAAACTCTGCCCTTGGTAATATATCGGCGTCTGCCACTCGACCCCGTTCTGCCGTTGCAATCACATAATCCGGTGCTAAGCCTGTAATGCCTTGATCGTATCGCACCTGATGCCGATAACCCATCATGTATTCTTCGGTTAACATCGCAAAGTCTTCTCGTGCATTGCTGTAAGCATAAGTGTTAGTTGCATCGTCAGGAAAAAAGAAATCACTGACTTGTACTGGCGTGTACGCTTGCTCTTGAGTCGATGCTGTGTCACCAAAAAACATTACCCCGGCAAGACCATACATCTCACTTGATGTAAGCGCAAAGCCTGTATTAAGCCCATCAGAAACAGCACCATTATCATTCCAATAAGAAAACGTCAGATCATTAGTACTAAATGAGAGCCAAGCTGCTGGAGGATAAAAATCATTTGCGTGAGCTAACTCGTGATACAACACTCTTAGTACGGAATATTGATTATCGACTAATGTTCGAGTTTCTCGTAACTCGATTGGATAGGCCTGTGTTGCGTATTCATTATCTTTAACAATGCGCCATGGATCTCGAAAATTTAACTCAGCATCAAAATTGCTTCGAAAATCGGCAGTAGTATCTACCGTATCTCGCTCTTCCGGCGTTACCCAAAAATAACTGGGACTAATATAAATCGCACCTGTGCCAACCCAGTAAAATGAAGGTCGAACATCATAAGCAATAACTACCGCTGTCGTTCCTGCCAACATTTGACGAATATCACCGTTCACATCAATATTTTCCAGGAATTGTTGAAAACGTGCTCCCATCCAATCATGCGACACCACAACACGATTCATAATATCGTCGATTGTTGGCATTGGATTAATATTGCCGACATAAGGCAAAGTGCCTAAGTCACAATAATTCGCGTTCGAGTTTGAATAAACGCATTGCCTTAATCCACTCGCATAAGGAGAATTTGAACGATAAGGATATACATCAGCAAAAGCGACGTTTTCAAAGCGACCGGAGTTCAATAATCGATCCGGGTTTATCGTTTCTGGTTCGATTAATAACCAAACTTCATCGGAACCTTGATTGCCAAGATTATCGGTTGCGGTTACACGAAACTTTACCAAAGTATCGAAGCTAACGTCTGGCGCAATAAAATCGATATCCAATGTATTGGTAACCGCAGGGTTAACTGTAGGGCCGGAAATTTGCTGCCACATAACGGACTGCAAGTCACCGGGTAGGTTTTCAGTCGCATTAAAGCTGGCTTTAGCTTTAGCATTAACCTTTTTGTCTAACCGCGCATTGACCCAAACCTCACTACTATCGGAGGCAGTAAAATCAAAGTTCAAGGTTTGTTGTCCGTCTGAAGGTGTCTGGAAAGTAACTTGAAATGAATAACTACCCGTTTGCGGCACGTCAAATCCAATCACCTTTCTATTTGCACCTAGAAAAGTAATTGTGGAGCCTGCTGTTTGTGACCAGTTGATGGAAGAGATATCAGAGACAGGTGTTTGTATCGCGAGCCCCATAGATTGTCCGATGAAAACAGGATCGGTTGGCCCTAAAATCTTATATTCGGTCGAACCGTTCCCTGAACCACCACTCGAGCCTCCGCAGCCTACTAGGATAAGGGCTGCAAGACCTAATATTAATCCTCTCATAACAGAGTACTCCATCGAGTAAAAATATCAGTGTACATTAATCTTCAGAAAAAAAGAGTGGATTTTTCACAACTTTTCAAGCCTTGTCTTAATCTAACACCGCTAATCCGCTATACTCCGTGTTTTAAAATCTGCGGCTCAATTTATGCGAATTTGTATTTTTTCCTATAATCGACCAAAGCACTTAACTCACTGTATTAAGTCTATTGAACAGTGCGCTCCGAATGTTCCATTAACGATTTATGATGACGCCAGCACCGACGCAGAAACACAAGCAATACTTGAAGAAGCTAGCAAAAAGCATACTGTCGTCAATACCAAAGCGCTCGACTCTTCGAAAATTAAATGTGGCGGACTGTACAACAATATGCAGTTAGCCATCGAGCAGAATAATAGTTCTGATCCCCTGTGTTTTATTCAAGACGATATGCAATTAGTTCGTCCTATTGACCAAGACGATCTTGATGATATTGATGCTTTTTTCACCCAAAATCCGGACTCTGCATTTTTACACCAGGCGTTTCTTAAAGGTGTGAATAAAGAGCGTGACCAACAACAAACCGAATGGGTTGAAGAAAAAAAAGCTTACTTTAGAAATGCTCAGAATCGCAGTGCGGGTACACACTTTGCCGCAGTGTGTATTGTGCATCCAGAAAGACTTTTAAAAGCAAACTGGGAGTTTGCGACGAAAGAACCATTAAATGATAAAGCCGCTAAGCAACATTTTGGAAAAATGGGCTTTATGAAAAACCCGTTTTTAATGTGGCTTCCAAATGTTCCCGCTTTTCGTGGAAAAAAGAAAACACTGGGACTTAAAATTGCAGAGAAAAAACGCGACAGTGGCTTTTACCCATTCAAGATAATGGATGCTGCTGAAGTAAATGACCTAAAGCAGAGAACATCCGATATACTTCCAGTCGCTGAAGACTATTTACACTTCTCGCAAAAGTCAGTGCCTCATCCTTGGTTTTATCATCCATTAGAAGGTGCGAAATTTCTAAAGTTTATTAATAAATTAGAACTCAAGCTTCGCAACTTATTTAAATAATCAACGCCCTAACTTTCTAAGTTAAACATCTAACTCTCTAACTTAAAAATAAGGTAGCCAGACGAAATAGTCAGGCTACCGACAATCGCTCGCGCTTTAATCTTGCTTTTTACTTTCTTCCATCAGTTTTAGGCACAACCGATAAAAGTTTTCGGCTATTACTTCCTTTTTAAAACTGTCCATTTGATTAAACGCATCTTTCATTTGAGCAGGACGATTGTGAGCAATCCAGTCGATAATTTTGTTTGATAATGACGTTGCGTCACTGTCAAAGTAATCCACCACTTTGTCGAGAGGGGCACTTACCGGATAATCGGCAATAACTAAAGACGGCTTTCGATGCAGTAGAATATCATTTTCGACACCCGACATTTTACTTTTACCGTATACTTCACGATATTTTCGAAAGTGTGTTTTAACTTTAATCGGAGCAATAAAAAAATCGACATTTTTTACTTTTTCGTCAAATACTTCTTGTGGCACATAAGCATCGCTGTAATCCAGCTCAAACAGCTCACCTTCTAATGACTTGAAATTATTTAAGATCGACTTTGCATGTTTATCACGAGCATTGCCCAACAAGATCAATTTCAGTTTACATTTAAGCTGGGGCAAACTCATTTTCAAAGCTCGATAAACCAGGTCAAAATCCTTTTTACTATTGGTTACTTTTCCTGTGATAGCAATCGAAACGATCCTATCTTGCTGCTCTTCAACCTTTGTTTCGGAATCATTTTTAGATTCTGCAAGATACGCGAAAGGTAAAACAGGTGGTAAAATTTTGAATCCTTTACCCCACTGATGCGCGTTAACATAATCGGTTATAACCTGATTCGGCATCATTAAATAACCATTTTTTGCAAAAAACTGTTGCTTTAGTCGCCACTCGCCACCAATCAAAACTTTCCGAATAAGATGTGAGAGAATGCCAAAAACATTAATGAAAGGCTGTTTGAAGTGGGTCAGAGGAGCAAGGTCGCAATGAGCATTGTGAATCCTGACAATACCAGGAACATTAATTGGAATTTGATTGAGCTCTTCCCAATAATGTCGAACGGTATTGAAATACAAAATATCAGCAGACTCGAATACAGGTGTCATACGCTTTAAAAATGTCTTTACAGACTCATCATCACGTTTTAATTCGGCACTGTACTTAGAAGAATCGCCCGAAGTGAGAATATTGGTTTTCGACATTAATTCTGGCAGGGTCACAAAGGTCAATTTAAAATCGAGCAACGATAAAGTATCGTACATATTTTGCAGTAATTCGTTATGGTACTGAAGCTCAACGATCACAATATGCACAGTCGAGGTTGACTGCTGACTAGCGGCGCTTTGTTTATCTCGCTCTCTCTTAACAAAACCTTGCTTAGCTGGCTCTTCCAGTTCTGTATTTTGATTAGGATCTGACACTGGCTCTGACACAAAAACTGCCTCGGAAAAGAAAAGAACCGATTTTATACATTTAGCCAACAGACTACAACGAGCCTAAATTAAGATTATAGAGACTTATCTACTTAGAAAAGCTTGGATATCTTAGTGACATAAAGTGAAAGGTCGAAAAATTGAATCTGAAAATATTATAAGACCCGAAACTAAAACTTGGTAAAGAATGGAGAAATCGAAATAAAAGAAGGGTTAAACTCGTTTAGAAAAAAGAGTTCAGCATAATCGTGAAATAATGATAGTTACAGAGTGACGGTTCGTTCGCCAATGCTGTCCATCAATATCACTTTTTTCAAAGCACTTGTTGGATATTCTCGAATGCATCCATCTTCATCAACCAAAACGTATTCTAGCTTATTGATAGTTTTGATGTCTTTGATGATGCAGGCGTGTTCACTCTTGTCATCTAATATTAGAGTGACAGGCTGAGCTAATACACACACGTGTTCAAGGTAATCGTGAGACGCACAAGATAGCATTCGCACTCCTTAATTTTGTGTCTAGAAAAATCGCAAAACTGAGTTTTCCGCTTTCGTTAGCCAGAGAATTGCGGCATATTCAAACCAATCATTTCAATAGGCTTACTTATAACACTAGCTAATTTAATGAGTAAGCGCAAACGTCGCTTATGTCAATGTATGCATAAGTCGACTGGCTCGCATAAAAATTAGACATCAGGTAAACGAAAATAACGGTGAATTATCTTGGTGGATCAACCTTACCAGCAGAACTTGCATTAACACGAAACCATCCTGCGACAGAAAAACGATCTCTTTGTGCTGGCAAAACTTCATGAGGGAAATCTTCACTTAAAAAAACCACTAGCGTGCCAAATGAAGGTGACAGTTTTGTGATAACAGAATCTTGTTGATCGTATAACACTAACTCTCCGCCATTTTCAGGCAACCAGTTTGGATTCAAATAAAGCACCACTGAAAGCACACGATTGGTATTGCCTTTAAATGCATCCAGGTGTTTTTTGTAAAAATCGCCTTCCGCATAATGAGCAAAATGACTTTCAAATGAAAACAGCCCAAGAAATAATGAACGATTCAATTGCGTTTGTAGTCGCTCGCACCACTTTAACCAGAGTCGCTCGGCATCGCTATCACCTTTCATCCAGCAAATGTCATCGGTTCTGACAAAGCGGTTTCGGTGTTGATCGGATTCCCGACCAATTCCAGCTGGCTTGAAAAGACTTGGGGAAATTTGTTGCAATCGCTCAGATAATTGAGGCGCGATATCGGAAGCCAATACGTTGGGTCTTATCGAATAGCCTTTTTCCGCAATATCATCGACTATCGCTGAGAATACAGAATCGTAGGAATCAAGCAGCTGATCAGCAAACTTGATAGCCTTATCGGCACTTAACTCTAATGCATTTGCGCCTAGCGCTATAACATCAGCCAAAACCAAACCCTCACATTAAGATAGACAATGCTCACTGCCGTACTTTGAGGTTCACCCATATGAAATAACATCATATTGAGCATTCTAGGTCGTGCGTTTCGAGCTGACGAAATTATATTCTCAAAAAAATAATCCACCTAATGTTTTTTAGTCTGCCAAATGTTTTCAGCTTCGATAGATAGAAATAAAAAAATCCACTGCCAGGAGGCAAGCGGCTTATCAACCAAGGTGACTAGAGCAGCCAGTGAAAGCTGCTTAGTCATTACTGAATAATTGTTATTCTTCTAACTTCTCAATTAAAAGTTAGCAACTGTGTTGACCTCAGTTGATACCACAACATCCTGAGCACCAACAAAAATAACGTCGTCGTCTGTGTCGGGCATATCTGCCGATGCTTGGCAAGTAAATGCAATTGTGTACTCACCAGGCAATATGAAGCCAAGTGTGTAAACGTAGTCACCATCAACATTCGTACTTACAAAAGCAGTTGTTTGAGGCTCTACAGCACTACCTACATCATCTGGCTCAACACCTAGCTCATATAGATAAACGGCCTGCGTTTCACCACATGTTTCATCAGTAACCAAAAGTGGATCAATCGTTCCCGAAATTGAGCCGACTTCAGTGTTGTCTACAACACGAATTACTGGACGAAGAACAAAGTCGTCACTCGAATTACCTTGGGTGTGAACAGAACGTTTTAAGTCGAAATCGATAGTAAAGTCGACCGCACCGTTTGCTGGCGCTGTAAATCCTTGGTTCCATTGCAAACCGCTAGTAGACCCACTCGGTACGTACAAGGAATATTGCTCACCAGTATCAAACTCAATGTAAGAGTCGATGGTTTGTTGGGCCGCGTTCACTTTTAAACGCATCCAATTATAATCGCCTGCGGCAATGTCAATATTGCTGAACAAGGTTGCTGCGCTAGTGCCCTGAAAATCGAGTAAGTCGATTTGACGAGGGGCGTCGAGATCATAGGTAACTGGACTACCTTCAACTGGTTTTAACTCTATTCCAGTAAACTCAACCACAACTGAAGTAGCACCATCGGTTGGCGCGTCAGTCACGGCTAAACTGAATTTACTGAGAGAAGCATTATCGCTACTCCCACAACCAGCTAACAAGAAACCCGCAGCCAAGAGGCTCATTCCTGTTTTTTGAAGATTCATAATTGCTCCCGTTAAATTGCTCTATTTATTTATAATAGGTGTTCTTTCGACACCATGCTATCTCACATCTCAATTATACGAAGCTAATAGCTTTAAGATATGACCTAATTCGCACACTGCCAAATCAGTTTTCTACCTCTTTGTTTTTAAAGGCTTTTTCTAGACTTCAAATATTAAAAAAATAGAACAAGTTATCGATTTAAAGCCAATAATGTGGAAGAAACGGGTAATTTTGAAGGAATTGAAGGACTAACGGCATAACAATTTCGCGATAAATGTAGAGCTTTTGTCGAAATTTCTTGAAAATCAAAGGGTTGAATCATCATCATTTATAACAATTGCTTTTGTTTGGCTCATAAATTTATAGCGATTTCGAATCGATGAATCTTCAAGAATCAAACACATTGATTCGTTATGACAGAACAGCCTAAAAACGATTATTTCAGGGCTAGTCATAGCGCCCTTAAAAGAGTATTGTTGCGGCCTGAAGAGCTGTCGCCTAAGTGCTAAAAACAGCTCAAATTAAAACAATTGCACGTCTATGTATTTAAAGACAAAGAGCCGTTACTTTTGACCCATAACAGCGAGGCTTTATGATATTTAACGAAACGCTTTCTACTGATGATCCGCTCCGTAAAAAAATTCGAGAATTCTATCGCATTGACGAGAGTCAGGCCGTTGATTTAATTCTGCCTCATGCAGAAGTAAGTATGAGCGCTCGCAGTCGCGCCTGGGAACGGGCTCGTAAAATGGTATTGCAAATTAGACGTGAGCAAGCGGGTCATGGCGGCGTTGATGCCTTATTAAATGAGTACTCACTTTCGACCGAAGAAGGTGTGGTGCTGATGTGTCTGGCAGAAGCTTTATTACGTGTGCCCGATAAAGACACACAAGACGAGCTGATCCGAGACAAATTATCGAAAGGTCAGTGGACGCCTCATTTAGGAAATAGCGATTCGCTTTTTGTTAATGCTTCGAGCTGGGGATTATTGTTCACCGGAAACATGGTGAACTACGCCGACAAACGCAAAAAAGAACACTTTGGTCTTTTGAAAAAAACATTGGGGCGTCTTGGCGAACCCGTTATTCGTCGCGCTATGAATATTGCGATGAAAGTAATGGGCCGACAATTTGTAATGGGCGAATCCATTGAAGATGCCGTTAAGCGAGCCATCGAAAAAGAAACTAAAGGTTACGTTTATTCTTACGATATGCTCGGTGAAGGGGCTCGAACCGAGAAAGATGCTGAACGTTATTTTCAGTCGTACGTTCACGCCATTAAAGTAATCGGTAAAGCGGCGAAAGGTCGTGGTCCAAGAAAAAGCCCGGGAATTTCAGTCAAACTATCCGCTATTCATCCTCGATATGAGTTTTCTCATAGAACACGAGTATTAGAAGAAATTCCAGCTCGCTTAAAAGAACTTTGTTTATTAGCGAAAGAGTTTGATATCGGTCTAACGGTCGACGCTGAAGAATCCGAGCGTCTTGATATTTCACTGGATATTATTGAAAAAGTATTTTCAGATGATGATTTAGGTGAGTGGACAGGTTTTGGTCTTGCGGTTCAAGCTTATCAAAAGCGTGCTTTGTATGTGATTGATTGGCTAAAACAACTTACTGAAAAAGTCGGCCGTAAAATGATGGTACGACTGGTTAAAGGCGCTTACTGGGATACCGAAATCAAAAACACACAAATGGACGGTCTTGATGGCTTTCCGGTGTTCACTCGAAAATCGTCAACGGATGTGAGTTACCACGCTTGCGCAAATCGACTGTTAGATTACCGCAATACCATTTACCCACAGTTTGCCACGCACAATGCTTACACGGCTTCGGTAATTTTAGAACTCGCCGGTAATGATAAAGAAGGTTTTGAATTTCAATGTCTGCATGGAATGGGCGACACCTTATATGATCAAGTCGTTACTCAAGATCACATTCAATGTCGAGTATACGCTCCGGTTGGGGTTCACGAAGATCTGCTCGCTTATCTTGTGCGTCGTCTTCTTGAAAATGGTGCGAACAGTTCATTTGTAAATGCCATTGTTGACCATACGCAACCTGTTGAAGCTATGCTCGAAGATCCAGTTGAGAAAACTCAACGGCTAAAAACAAAGTTTAATCACCAGATATTAAAACCATTTGAGCTTTATGGCGAAGAAAGAAGTAACTCAAAAGGTTTGGATTTAACCGATGTTCCAACACTTGAAGATTTAAAGTTTGTTTGCGAGCGCTGGTTAAACGATCATCGTTATCAAGAAAACGAATTACCACCAAACACACATCCGGTGAGAAACCCTGCCAACAAAAGTGAAGTCATTGGTTTTCATCTTTATGACGAATCGGAACAAATGGAAGTGAAACTCGCAAAAGCTGATCGCGCATTTAAAGACTGGTCAGAAAAACCGGTTAGCGAACGTGCTGAAATTCTAAGACGAGTATCGGATATTTTAGAACGTCACATGGGTGAATTAATTGCTTTGTGTATTAAAGAAGCCGGCAAGGTCGCACAAGACGGTATTGATGAAGTTCGAGAAGCAGTCGACTTTTGTCGTTATTACGCAGCACGCGCCGAAGAACTCGCTCAAGACGAGCGTCTCGAGCCAAGAGGCGTGGTTGTATGTATCAGTCCGTGGAATTTTCCATTGGCTATTTTCCTGGGTCAAGTTGCAGCTGCGGTCGTCACTGGCAATACGGTATTAGCAAAACCGGCTGAGCAAACCAGTTTAATTGCGCACCGATGTATTGATTTAATGAGAGCCGTTGGTATGCCCGAAGATGTCGTGCAACTGATCATTGCTCCAGGCTCAACCGTCGGCAAAACTTTATTACCTGACGAGCGCGTCAAAGCGGTTATGTTTACCGGAAGCACGCAAACAGGAACTTTAATCTCGCAAATTTTAGCTTCGCGAGGCGGAGAGCAAGTACCTTTGATTGCCGAAACCGGCGGTCAAAACTGTATGATTGTCGACTCAACTGCTCTGCCTGAGCAAGTGGTCGACGATATTATTTCTTCTGGATTTCAAAGTGCTGGTCAACGTTGTTCCGCGCTAAGAGTTTTATATTTGCAAGAAGACATAGCCGACACAGTGATCGAAATGTTAATCGGCGCCATGAAAGAATTAACGGTTGGCGATCCTGCAAATTTAACAACCGATGTCGGTCCTGTCATTGATACCAAAGCACTTAAGTCGCTTACCGATCATGTAGAAGACATGAAAGATAATGCGAAATTGTTGTATCAGTGCGAATTCGAAGTGGATCCTGAACAAGGCAACTTTTTTGCGCCGAGACTCTACGAAATCGATTCGATTGATCGACTCTCTCGAGAAGTGTTTGGTCCTTGCGTTCACGTTGTGCGATTTAAAGGCAAGGAGATCAACTCTGTCATCGACAAAGTAAACAGTACTGGGTTTGGTTTAACCATGGGAATTCACACTCGAATTGAAGAGCGCGCCAACGAACTTGCCCGCCTCTCTCGCGCCGGTAACGTTTACATTAACCGAAATATGATCGGTGCCATTGTCGGCGTTCAACCATTTGGAGGTCGAGGATTATCCGGAACCGGCCCTAAAGCTGGAGGCCCAAATTATTTGCCTCGACTGTTGAAAGAAAAAGCGACACCGAAAGAAGTATTTCACGATGACGTCACTTCCGACAGCGCAATGGACAGCGATGAGAAAGCACAAAACGAGGCAACAGAGTTAATGAATGGCGCGGTGAATGTGCAAAAACAATGGCGTTTAACCGACCTCAATGATCGCATCAGTGCAGTTCGACAATTACTGGCCAAAATTGCCACGGTAGACATTGTTGATGAGTTAGCCGACGATCTTAATCGAACACTGGCCAACGCTCGTTCACAATTGACCTTTATTGAGCGCAAACTCAAAAAGCCGGTACAACTGCCCGGGCCAACAGGAGAATCCAATAAACTGTATTACGAACCGCGCGGTATATTGTTGTGTTTTGCCGATAAAGACGTAACGTTCGATTACTGGGCGCTGTCGATTGTTTCGGCATTGGCCACAGGTAACACGGTGGTATCGGTTGTCTCTGACGTATTCTACGAAGAAGCTCTGGCGTTTCGTGATAAGTTTATCTCGACCGGTGCGCCTGAAAATGTTCTTCAGGTTGCACGGCTGCGCCATCTCGACACTTTATTAATGCACGAGCATTTAGCAGGTGTGGTTGTTGACAGTAAAACTCATCGAAGTGCCTATATTGCGGCTCGCCTCGCTGATCGAAACGGCGCGATATTACCCGTTATCACAGCCGAGTATCTCGACAATCTGGTACAGCGTTTATTGACCGAAAAAACAGTCAGCATCGATACCACTGCATCGGGCGGTAACACAACACTGATGACTATGGTAGAAGACGACGAATAAACCAGCCTCAATTCATACTATGGGATTGAGTTTAACCCTGTAAATCCAAGCCACTGCGCCTTAAACGGTGCAGTGGTAGTTCAAATATCCTATTTCCTTCTTATTCTCTGCTCACTTCTTCTACCCTATGTTAGACAAAACTCAGTCTCGATCAATTCAGTATCTATCAACTCAGTTTCCATCGTTACGCCTTAATTAACCTTTTAATTTTGAGATCTCTCACACAGCAAAATTCGACAGACCTCTGAATAATGCTACTCTATTGATAAACACCATCTGCAAACAAAACTATGCGAACTCACTCATCAATCATTATTAGCTGCCTTTGCGCATCGCTCTTTAGCAGCAATTCGGTATTGCTTAATGCTGAAGAAGTAAACGGTGCTAAGCCTGGGAAGGTTTGGGTGGGCAAATACGTCACCAATAAAATCTCCCCTAAAATGAATGAGCAGCATGAAATCAATACGGTTTGCCAAAAAATAAAAACGACTGAAAGTCATCCATTGGGCGATATCACCAATCAAGCCGTTGAGTTAGATGGCAGGCTAACCGAAGACTATTTCGTCATTCGCTACAGCGTCCCGGCAAAAGAGCTTCATTTGATTAAGCATAACAGTCAAATGTTTTGCGCCATTGAAGTCGCTACAGAAAAAAAGGGAACCTTTCTTAGCCGAGCAGTCACCTTTGTGACTGGCAACTCTGCGGTAACAGAAAAAATAAAAATTCAAGTGGCCGAACCAAAAGAAGACGATGACAGCGATAAAGAAGAAAAGGAAGTTGAAGTTTTCCGCTGTATAGATAAACGTGGCAATCCTGTTTTTAAGGATTCACCTTGTGAGGCTTAGCCTTGTGAGGGTTAAGATTAACTTTTGATTTTTACGAGATTAAAAATTTTAATTTAAGTTTTATTGAAAGACTAAAGTCCAAAAGGCGTTGCTAACACAAAGAAAACGACTGCGACGACTGCAATTGTGGTTGTTATGATGCCATCTCGCTTTGAACGCAACCAGCCAGACAATCCAATACTGGCAAGAAGACTCAAAAATCCTATTCCATACCCGAGCAACATACCAAACCAGAGAGTTTTTATAAGCCCGGAACTTACTTGAATGGGCATTTCTGGGTGAAGCAGTATAACTAATCGCCAGGAAGCGACAACCGCAATCAATAAACTGCAGGCAGCTAATGCAGAGGTAGACACTATCCAATTAACGGATCTTTTTTGCGATGTAAAAACTACAATTGTTACCAAAATCGTTGCAGAAATACCGCCCAAAAATGCGCTAACAAAAGATAATTGTTCTGCAACAGCAATAATATAACTGGGATTAATGTCAGTCATTTTGGAAAGTTCTCTCTTTTAATTAAACAGCATTTCAGATAATTTATGTTTTGATAAACAAGCTACAGCTTTATCTTTGATCGAATGTAATAGTGTCTCTATTCTTATTCCCGAACTCATCTATTAAAGCCTCAAGCCCGTTTTTTATTTTTAAGTCCCGCTCTTCCTTAGTTATGGGGAGCGCTAAATGAAACCTAACTTTTCTTCCGTCGATTTCTTGAACTAATGGTAAGTCTTTATATGAAAATCGTGGATTAGTAATTAGATAAGAATACCATCCCACATTGTTTAGATACTCATTATCGGTTGGAATAGTATGACCATTACATAGATGCGCTTCATTTTCATTGTACTCTTGCAATGCAGCCATTTGCCTGACTAATTCCTTTGGATTCCCGTCAGAAAGCATTAAGTAACTCTCCTCAGAGTGTTTCGGGAATGAAAACACCAGAAATATTGGATCCTCATCAGAGCCTACAGAAATATAGCCAGCTCTTATACCGTCTTCAAATTCAAAGTAATTTACTTTACCGTCAGCCTTCATTACTCCAAAGAAGAATACAACGAGACTATTTTCAAACTTACTTAGTTCCATGAGCTCTTTACGAATCCTCTCCTGCTTAATGGAGGAACAAAATTGTCGCGTGATTTTGGGACAAGAAGCGCAACATATTCTGAGTAGCCTGTTTGAACAACTGATTAGGCGAACTATACTTATTCAAAGTAATTCTCGACACCGATTGCAACTGACTCAAAATATTTACCGTCTTCATAGTGTTCGTTTTCTGGCAGCGTACCCCTCCACAAACTTTACTGTAGTTTTTTAAATATGTAACTATAACCAAGCTCTGGATCATTATTATCGTAGCTATCAAATTTGCAAACATGCTCAACCGCTTCTAAAGCAGTGACATTGTGAAGGTTGATACCTTTATACGATGCCTCGAACAAATCTGATTTTGCCAACTCTATGAGCTCAACTTTATTTGATGCATCGAAATCAACCATAAAACCGGAAAGATAAGTTAGCCGCTTATTATTCTCAAACTCGGATTTACCTAATATATCTATTACGTCAGCCTTCGACATTCCAAACCTAACTGGACCAACACCTTCATTTGGTTCGATTTCAAAATGCTTCATCATTTGTACGCATAACGCTCACAGCTGCGGAAAAAACTTTTGGCGACGAAGAAGCGAAAAGGTTTTCCGCCAACCTGTGCTTGCTATGTAATTGTAACTTCATTGGTGCTATTCTCACCTTCATAATTTAACGTATAAGTATTACCGCCAGAAACTAATTTGCTTGAACACTTAAACTCAGGCGGCTTCCCATTCTTTTTGCCAAACTCATTCATATTGAATTTGACCTGAAGTTCAGCCTTATCAACCTCAGGAAGCTGAATGTTATTTTCTGCTAAGTCAGCCAAAAACCAATCGTTTAGGACAAGGGGCATAGTTAATTTTGAGTTGGCTTGCCCATTAAAAAGGCATTTACCCGTTTTTACATCTATTTCGAGACACCCTGAAGAGAGTTTATTAAGCTCATCGAAATCGTTCGCTAACTGCCACCCACAAAACATGTGGCAGAATATATAAACTTGGTGTTTGAATCTCTTCCTTCTCATGGCTCTAACTTCACATAACGCTTACAGCAAGCGCAGCTTTTGGCGTAGCTTTGCCTATTATTGTTATAACTCAACACGCAGTCGCACCATATCAAAACAACGAATACCATTTTCATATATTGGCTCAGGATAATTATCAAAGAAGCCTGGTTCAATACTGTGCATTCTAAATCCACATTTTTGATAGAGTGCTATCTGAGAGAGGCTTGAGTTACCCGTACCTACCTCAAGTATCTTAGCCCCCGATTCTTTTGCCAGTTTTTTTATGATGCTAATCATTGATTTGGCAATTCCTTTTCCCTGGCAATCTTTACGAACAGCTATATTTTTCAATTCGAATATTTCAGCTGTTTCAGCTAGTTCGACTAGCACAGCAACACCTAAATATTCTCCACTATCCTTACAGATCACTATGTGTGAACGCGGTAAGTAGGACAAAATAGCTTGTTCATCAGGGTCTGCGCTTAGCAGTAAGTCCATCAGTTCAGGAGTTATTTCTTTTTCGCAAACTTCGATGTTCATTTTGAGTTATAACGCTTCAAACAGTAGTTAATCTACTGCTTTGACTGGTTAGAAACCAGTCTCAATTTAAATTTATTATCGCCATAAGCACACGACAATTCATACTCCCTTGCGCGCTCAATAACAATCGAGTCCCTAAATAAGTTTTCTGCGGACATTAAACCTAAACATAGATATTCAATGTCGTATCGACCTTCATGTAGCCAAAACTCTCTAGGATGGTCATCTACACCAAATTTTTTCTTTGAGCTAAATGAACCGGAGATTGAATAAATATCCACATCGGAAAAATGGCCTCTTGGATATTGTATAACTTTAACTTTGACATGAGCTAACTTTGAATCCGACGCTTGTTCTTCCAGATACAACTTAGTACCACATCCTGAAATAAGTAAGCAAAGACCAATATTAAAGGTTCTAATCATTAGTGTTTCTAACGTTCGCCTCAATTGAGGCTATTTTTTGTTTTTGCCTTCAATTGCTGGCACTGGTTAACGCTAACTTAACGTCCTAATATTTTCTTCGTCCCAAAACTCTTCATAGAGCTTTGGGAATTCTTCAGCTAATTTTTCAGCATCAGGCCAATCGTCATTAATTTCCGGATCTTTTGGGTAAACATAGTTTTCTTCAAGCTCTTCAACATCCCCACCCCAAGCTTCTTCACAAACATATAGAAGAGGTTCTCCACAGACTTCCTCTACGGGGTCTTCTACATTAATATAAGTAGCAATATAATCCGGATTTTTTAGAGTATTGTAAAAGCGTTCTTTCCCATTAAGAATTACCCAATTTCTAAAATCTTCAAATACATCGTCAGAAACATAACTAATTAAAACAAATCCAGCCTTTAACATTGGCCATGTATAAGCTTTGCACAGAATATTTCGATGAATATTTGCAAAATCAACCAGTTCGTTCTTGGACTTTCCGGAGAGCTTTTCAGTTATATTTTCGCATTGCTCTTCGGGAGAGCATTTTTCTGGAGATCCTGATGATTCGATGATCTCCCAGAACTCTTTTTCTTCCATGATGTTTCCTTAAGTTAACGCTCAATTGTGTTGCGCATTTTTTCGCGTCAACCACCTATTTATTGTTAAATGCTGACTTTTGCGTCAGCTTCAAAATACTTCGATAAACTATCATATATTTGTTCTGGAGGCTCTCCACCATCCATAACTCGATATACGGGTGGATTGTCTGAAACTTCGCACTCAAAGAACAAATATTGAAATCCTTGATACCCACTGAATACGAAAGCTTTGTCAGGAATTTCTATACTTAGACTTTCTTCCTGAATCATTTCGCTCAGCTCATCATTTAAGCCAATCATACGAGGAAATAAAACATCACAATCGGTTCCAAATAATCCGCATTCTTTTCCATATTTCTTAAGGAAGGATGTATAAGTCAAGGGAAGCTTAAACTTAGAGCTATTCATAACTCTAGCTAGTTCCTCTTTGTTGATTCCAACGTAATTTCTGAACATTTTTGACATTTAACGCTCTGTTTTGCGGCGACTAGGAGCTCGCGAATAGTCGTCGCGCCAACAACAGCTTGTTATATGAATTAAGTTAATTAATGAGATGACCACCAGCCATTCCTAAATAATATTTATTGAATGGAAGACCAGACTCAGAACCCACTACGACATGTGTCAGGCCGCACTTTGGACAACATGCACTTCTACCATCATCCCACCATTTACGAATTTCTGATGGGGGAAAAAACTCTAAGCAAGAAATACAACAGCAGTTTTCCGACGCCTCTATTTCTTGCCTATGATTTTTGGTTGCATCTTGAACTTTATAAGGGTCACTACCGGGATCCCATGAGTCACCATTTTTTAATCTAATGTTTTTCATAATCGACTCATATAACGCATAGTTAAATTAGCGTGTCTTTTTACGCATAATTTCAACGCTTTAATAGCTGACTTGTTCATTTGCTTGCATCCCTTCAAAGAAAGCAGCTGCAAGTGACAAGTCAAAATTAGCTACCTTGTCATATTGTTCTTGCTTTATTGATGCCCAGTTCACACTAATCAATAACGGCCTATCTTGAATTTCATGAACTTCTGTAAAAGGTATCCTTTCCTCGCAAAGCTCCTTAACAAATTCAGCTTCTCGCCACACCTTTAGGTAGGTGTTAAGAATATCTATTTCTTCTTCATTATTCCCGAAAAGACAAACACCAGTGTTTATAATCTTTTCTCCGAGCCACCAGGTAGACGAGCCTACACCAATTTGATCAGATCCTACCCAGTCAAGTTTTAGCGCACCGATTTCACTTTGAATTTCAGCGACTAATTTCTTGTTGTCATAAGTAACACAAGGACTAAAGGCTTGTACCAAATGTCGATTTTGTTCACCTGTTAAATAGCTCCCTCGATCCCATACTTTTCCGTCTGGTAAGAAAGTAATAGCATCAAATTTCATGATCTCTCCTTGTGCAGCTAACGCCCAGCTTTGCGGAAAATTGGAGCGAAGCGTAAATTTTTCCGCAAGAGCTGCTTGTTATGTTTTTGTTGGTTCATGATTGCTCCATTCTGGCCATTAATCCCTTTATCGCTGAATTTGCTAACCACTCATAAGAAAGCCCAAATTTCTCTAACTCTTCATATACCGACTCAAACGCCCATTCAATCTCCCCGCAACCATCAGGGTGAGCCATCGCACTACGAAGGAGCCACCAAATAGAATGACTTAATTCAGCAACGACCTCTCCATTTTCTTCGGTATATGCAATCTCTTGGATTTTATCCAAGTTTTCTTCCGAAGCACAATCGATCCAATTATCGATAGCACTAAGAGCAACATCATCATCTTTTCCACTCTCAAATTTAGCACAAGCTTGCTTAGCTTCGCGCACCATCGATAATCCTGCACAAACAGTAAATACAATTCCTTTGTTGTAACCACCTGCAGAGTCTAACCTACGCCAATCGAATGGCTTTGAATTAACAACTTCAACTACCTCCGGGTATTCGGTAGGTCTCCACGTCCATCTATTTGAGTTCATTACTAATCCGAATTTAGGTAAACATAACGCCTCAATAACCGG
>JABXHY010000059.1 GCA_013373375.1 Gammaproteobacteria bacterium | reverse complement strand
GCCAATACATGCTCAACTTCTGACGTTCCTATGCCAAACGCCAGCGCTCCAAAAGCCCCATGTGTAGCTGTATGACTGTCGCCACACACAATGCTCATGCCAGGTAATGTGGTGCCTTGCTCTGGCCCAATCACATGAACAATGCCTTGTCTGGGATCGCTCATATCAAAAATCGGAATATCAAAAGAATGACAATTCGATCCGAGCGTATCGACCTGTAATCGACTTTCTGGATCTTCAATGCCTTTAGTTCGGTCAGTTGTCGGCACATTATGATCGGGCACCGCCAAACAGGCTCTGGGTCGTGCCGGTTTCCGATTATTAAGCCTTAATCCTTCAAACGCCTGAGGCGACGTCACTTCGTGCAACAGTTGACGATCGATGTAAATAAGAGAAGTACCATCAGCAAAGGTTTCTATTTCGTGCTGCGACCACAATTTATCGTAAAGCGTTTTCGGTGAAGCCATAACAACTCCTGATGATGGGTGAATAGCTTCAACTTAATATTTACGAAATCATAATTCAAATTCATTATTTTCATATATATCATTCCCTAATGTTATACTTAGACTTTATCCAACGTTTACGTTCGTAAGCTAACACCTCTGATTTAATTGGCTTTTATTGCCATTGGAATTAACAATATGGCTGAACATTTATCATCGATGGATCCAGTGTCACTAAAAACGTTCATCACCGTTGCAGAGTGCCGCTCGTTTAGCGCTGCAGCAGAAAGCTTGCATATGACGCAACCAGCGATAAGCAAACGAGTGGCCCGTTTAGAGCAAGCTCTCGACTCGCCTCTTTTCGATCGCGTTGGCCATAACATTCAACTTACAAATGCTGGAGCCTTATTGTTACAGCAAGCAAAACAGATTTTGCAGTCGATTCAGTTTACTCAACAAACCATAATGAACCTAAAAGGCGCTGCCAAAGGGCCTCTTCAGATTGCAACAGGCCACCATATTGGAATGTATCGCTTGCCTGCGATTTGGCGCGAATTACAAAAATTATTCCCGGAAATAGATTTGAATATCCAATTTATGGACTCGGAAGACGCTTACCAGGGAATAATAGACGGTAACATAGAGATTGCGGTGCTAACGCTACCTGAAAAGCCACACCCCAGCATTAGAACCTATGAAATTTGGCAGGATACACTGTCATTATTCTGTGCGAAAGACAGTGACCTAGCTCGCCATCGACTGCTGTCCCTAGAAGAATTGGCGAGTTATCCGGTTGTACTGCCGAATAAAAATACATTTACCCGGCTTAAAATCCACGAGTATTTTCTGCAACAGGGAATCGACCTCGCAAAGGTTAAAACGGGCGACTACCTTGAAACAATTAAAGTGCTGGTAGAGTGCAATTTGGGTTGGTCGGTTCTGCCAGACATAATGAGTAACCGCAACTTACACAAATTAGACATCGATTTTAACTTGGACCGCTCCCTTGGATTGATACACCATCAAAAACGGCCGCTGTCGGTAGCTGGACAGGAATTTTTACGATTGCTTCAACAAGCGATGTAAAACCCTAGATAATTGAAGTTGCTCCTGAGATTAGCTTTTGAGTGATAAGACTCTTTTATTTCAATATCAATTTGGTTTAGATATCGATAGGACGCCCGGTAATGGTTAACCGAACGGTTTTGCGGCGCTCATCGTTAGCACGACGATCGAATCCAGAGCGCATATCTGGAACAGTTATTGAACGCCCTTTGAGTTGACGTCGATCGATGCCCGAACGGCGGTCGCCCGCACGCCGATCCACGGCGACATCGGTCCACTGCACTTCGTCTTTTTCAGAAACTTCACTCATTCATTTCGCTCCATACACACCTAATTATAGTACCACAGCCACTAAAATGATGAACTATTTGGCAAAAAACTTCGAAATTGTTGGTTTTTTATCCAACCTTGTTAGGTCTATCGTACTAGAAAGTCTAGACTGACATGAAGCAATATGTTCTGTTTTTAATGTGTTTTAAATATCAGTTTCGAGATGTCGATGGCTATAATACAGCAACAAGATAATGATAGAGACAGTTTTCTTGAACAAGAGAACCTGCGACTAAAATCAATTTTAAAGTCTTTGGTAAGTGAAGCCGAGCATAATCAGCAGACTTACCGTAAATTCCAAAGTTTAGAATTCGATTTGCTGCACACTTCCTCTTTGCCCCTGTTGCTTGACAAGCTTACTCTTGAGTTTAAAGAAAAGTTAGATATCGAGAGTGCAAGCTTATTCCTATTTGATCCATACCATATGACTCAAAGTTTACTCCGAGAAGTTTACCCTGAGTCGGTATTAGAAGGTGTAAAGTTTATTGATGAGACGAGTGAACTTGAGCTTATTTACGATGGCAATTATCATCCACAAATACGTCATAAAAACTTATTTTTAGCGAAGCAGCTGTTTCATCCTAGACATCCAATTAAGTCATTTTTAATTTTACCTCTGCTACGTAATGGCGTGGTAATCGGCAGCTATCACTTAGGAAGTTATAATATCAATCGCTTCACATCTGAAATGTCCACCGACTTCTACGAACACTTCGCGCAAGTTGTATCCGTGTGTATTGAAAACACAATTAATGCCGATGGCTTAAAACATCTAACACTCACCGACCCTCTCACAAAAACTAAAAATCGAAGATGCTTGTATCAATCTTTACCAAAAGAAGTTGCGCGAGCCGAACGAGACGAAACACCTCTGTCTTGTTTGTTTATCGATATCGATCACTTTAAATCGATTAATGATAATTACGGTCATGCAGTTGGAGACAAAGCTCTTGAGCAAGTTGCAAAAGTCATTATTCCCAATATGCGCACTACCGATATTTTGGCTCGCTTTGGCGGAGAGGAGTTCGCCGCGGTTTTGCCTAACTGCGATAGCCAGGTTGCAAAAAATATTGCTGAAAGAATTCGCCATATGGTCGCCAGTCAATCGTTTATCGGAGACAAAGGCCAATTGTTCAAAGTCACCTGCTCGGTGGGCATTACAACTTGGAATCCTCAACATCATACTGGTGAAAAGGAAGACGTTACCGACGCCTTGATTCGTAACGCCGACGATGCCGTATATCATGTGAAAAGTAATGGCCGAAATGCCTGCTATGCAAAACCCTTTAGCTTATAAGTCGTAATTTACATCGATAAATAACTAACAGAATTTGAGCTTTTTATTGTTTCAAAGTAAAAGTATTTGTTACTTCAAAGAAGATAAATACTGCAGATCAGCGGCCCAATGATCGTTCTTTGTTTTTTGACCTGAGTAATCATGCCGAAACATGTAGTTGTTTCTTAGACTCGAAAATCGCTCTGCAT
This sequence comes from Gammaproteobacteria bacterium, assembly GCA_013373375.1. Lineage (GTDB taxonomy): Bacteria > Pseudomonadota > Gammaproteobacteria > Enterobacterales > Kangiellaceae > Pleionea. The sequence continues at coordinate 43,564 of JABXHY010000059.1, read as the reverse complement.
TAATATCAGATACTATTAACTGCTTGTGATCATCTAAAATATTGTAACTGGCGAGTAAAAGGTCCGTTAAAGATTTGCTATCTGACTCTATCCACTCACTTTCACTCAGTGGAGAAGATTCGAAACCATTATTTTCAATATTTAGAAACTCAGTGAGCCTATGAAAAAGTTGAGTTGTCGCATTAAGTTTACCTTCAATGGAATAACCAGCAATATGAGGCGTGCCAACCAACACTTTGTTTAATAATTGATTTGATATATTAGGCTCATTAGGCCACACATCTAAAATTGCTTGTCCTCCTTTTTCCAACCATGAAGTAAGAGCCTTGCCTTGAATAACATCTCCGCGTGCTGCGTTGATAAGCAATTTATCTGAAGCTAAATGCTCAAAAGCACGTTCGTCCATCAAGTAATAAGTCGGTGCCGAACCATTTTTCGTCAAGGGTACATGCAATGTAACAACATCACACTCGTCCAGCAGTTGAGTTAAAGCAATTGATCCATCCCCGCTATTCACAAATGGATCGCAATAACGAGTGTTCACAGATAAATAGTCGAGAGCGCGTTTTAATCGAGATCCGACCTCACCGAGACCAACAATACCCGCAGTAATACTCTCAAAAGGTTTCGCTGATTGCTCGCTCCAAACGGCAAGAGCACTTAAAACATATTGAACAACTGCAAGGGCATTGCAACCCGGCGCAGAGTGCCATTGAATAAAGTTCGACTTCAACCAGTTCAAATCGAGATGTTCGATGCCTATAGTTGCTGTGCCTACCCATTTTATCGCGGTATTGCTCAATAGAGACTCATCTACCTGGGTCACTGAGCGTATCAGCAGTCCATCGAAAGATTCACATCTTTGGTTAGTTATTTCAGAAGCAGCTACTCGCGTTACTTCCGCAATTGAGGAAAAATAAAACTCAGTAAACGGAATTGCTTTATCGGCAAGGATCTTAAACATAAAAGTCCGTGTTATAATTATTAATAACGTCGTAAAATAAACTAACACACTACAGCTTGCGATTATCATTATGAATGAAAAATTGATTGAACACTATCGACAGGTACTGCTTGAACTCGGAGAAAACCCTGAGCGAGATGGTTTGAAAGACACGCCCAAGCGAGCAGCAAAAGCGATGGAGTTTCTCACCAAAGGATACGATGACGATTTGTCGACTGTGGTCAACAATGCGATTTTCGAAAGCGACAATGACGAAATGGTCATTGTGAAAGATATTGAACTTTACTCTCTTTGCGAACATCACCTACTTCCCTTTATTGGCAAGTGCCATGTTGCCTATATTCCAACAGGCAAGGTTATTGGACTCTCTAAAATCGCCAGAATCGTTGATATGTTTGCTCGACGATTACAGATTCAAGAAAATCTAACTAAGCAAATTGCCGACGCTGTTCACAATGTGACTGGTGCTGCGGGTGTTGCTGTTATTATTGAAGCGCAACACATGTGCATGATGATGCGTGGTGTTGAAAAACAAAACTCTGTGATGAGCACCAGCGTGATGCTCGGACAGTTTCGAAAATCAACCGCAACACGCACCGAGTTTTTAACCTTAGTGCGCTCTTAATTGCTTGCTAAGTGTACAAAAACGATTTCATTGTTCGTTAAATAAAGCTTTATTGTGATTCCTAAATCAATACTCCACTGCGCAGATATTGAGTGGCGAGATGGCTTACCCTTTTCTCGCCAATTCAATGATATTTACTACTCTCGTCAAGATGGATTAGAAGAGTCTTACTATACGTTTATCGAGGGAAATAACTTACCCTATCGCTGGCAGATTAATTCTACTAACACTAATGACAACAAACATTTAAGGAACTCTTCTACTAACACTAAAAAAAGACAAACTAATATTTTCCGTGTTTGTGAGTTTGGATTTGGTACAGGTTTAAACTTCTTCACAACGGTTAATACCTGGCAGCAACACCGTCAAATAAATCCGACCTTAAACAATCACTGGCTTCATTTTTACTCAGTCGAAAAGCACCCGCTTACTCTTTCAGACTTCTCCAAAAGTGCAGATTTATGGCCAGTCTTTCAAGAAATTTCAAGTCAACTTATCGAAGTTTATCCAATACCGTTTAAAGGCATATACCGAATTGATTTACCCAATTATCAGGTCAGTCTATTTCTATACTGGATGGATCTCGCTGATGCTCTCAATGAAATAATGATACAACAACCGAAAAATATAGATGCTTTTTACCTGGATGGATTTGCGCCTGCAAAAAATCCCGATGCCTGGGAACAAGATTTGTTTCAGAAAATACAAGCACTTGCTGGCCCAGATGCAACTCTTGCCACTTTTAGTGCGGCCGGGTTTGTCCGAAGGGGTTTGAGCGACATTGGGTTTAATATGTCAAAGCGTAAAGGCTTTGGTACCAAACGAGAAATGTTAACCGGAAGATTTAACAATTCATCAAACTTGTCGGAAACGCCAGATAACTTTAAATCAAAATATTTATTGAATTCATTGTACAGGCCCCCTATTTCACGACCAAGCAAAAAGGTGGCCATAATTGGTGCTGGAATAGCGGGCTGCTCTACCGCTCGAGAATTGGTAGAAGCTGGATTAGAAGTTCATTTATTTGAAAGCAAATCAGGAGTAGCGACAGGAGCCTCTGGCAGTAGTGCTGGAATTTTCTATCCCTTTTTATCTAACGATATTAATCCGACATCAGAGTTTTACCTCCAAGCTTACTACACTCTATTACAGACCATTAAACAGCATTCCTTGAACCAGTTTGTTCATCCTATTGGTGTGACATTAAAAAACACTGGAGCAAAATTAAAATTCAACGTCGAACAATGGATAGCAACTCAAGAAGAGCTCAGTCGCTGGGTAATTACATCGGCAAACAATGACATTTATTTTCCGCTCTCAGGCCATGTCGATCTAAAAGCAATATGCGAATCTTTAATTGCAAACAAAAATATTACAGCGCATTTTAACTCGGTAGTGTCTGGCTTAGTTCAAACTGGCTCGCAGTGGCAAATTGAAGTTAGTCAGCAAAAGGAACTATTCGATGCGGTTGTTATATGCAATAGTTTTGAAATTAGTGAACTGCTGCCAAATCAATTTATGCCCGCTAACAAAGTAAGAGGACAAACCGCCATTGTTAAACATTTGTCGACACCTTCTCTTTCTTCAGTTTGGTGCGATTCGGTTTATGCTGTTCCAATCACTAACAACACTTCCTCCGACCAGACACTAGATGATTATTCTAATTCAGGTCAAACTATCTATGGAGGAGCGACATTCGAACTTGATGATGACAATAGTGAGTTTAGTGAAGCGAGCCATAACAAACTAATTAGAGAGTTAGGTCAATTGCTATCGACAGAAATAGATGAAGCAAATTGCGAATTTGGTCGTGTCGGTTTTCGGTACTGCTCTATCGATCGACTGCCTTATGTAGGCCCGGTATCAGATCACGTTTTAGATAGACAAATTTATGATGATCTTCATCACGGCAAGCAACTATCAAACTATGCTGCACCAAATTATTTACCTAACCTTTTTGTTAATACAGCTCACGGCGCTAGAGGCATCACTTCGAGTTTCTTGAGTGCGCAGATAATCAAGTCTTATATTTTAAACGATAGCTTCCCACTGCCATTTAAACTAATTGAAAAAGTTCACCCAAACAGACAGCTTTTTAAAGAACTTAAAAAGACGCCTGAAAATAGAGTTAACTTTTTCCAGAGCCAATAAAGTAGTTTAAAGAAGCATTTTTAGAAGACAGTCATCAAGAGAATTTGATTACGCCGATGAGCGATGTCGATGAGAATTGCCCATAAACTTTATTCGAGGCAATAAAAAAGGCAGCGTAAGCTGCCTTTTCCACGAGAGTTATCTCTTCCTAACAATCCTTTACCAAATCCATTTAGTTCCAAACTTCCCTAAAAATCCTACTCATCAAGCGCTGAACTTCCGTGATTCAATCCTTTGGTTGACTCCGTCTCCCCTCCGTATCGACGATTTGCACTCAAGCTTCCTTTTCCCTGTCGACATGAGAAAGTATAATTCAAACCGGTTTTCGCACAAGACACTGATTAACGAACAAATTAACGACTTATCGAGTATCGAGTTCGCTAATTTTAATTTTTATCTTACAAAACAATGAGTTATATTTTCATTATTCTTAACCAAGGACTTTCTGCCAATAGCGAATGTTAAGATATCTCACAACTGTGTAAGAGATATCTCACAAGAAGCATGGTAAATATCTTACTGGTTAGGCGATTTCGAGAACTCAATATATCGCATTATGAGAATTTTATTGCTATCTGCTTATAACACTCCAAGTCACGATTATTGGTCAAAAGTTTTGCTCGATGAATTAAGTGATTGCCAGTTTACTTACCTTAAACTTCCAGCAAGGTACTTTTCTTGGCGTATTAGAGGAAATAGTTTAACTTGGGGTACAGGTAAGTTTGAGGAATTAGAGCAAGAATACGACTTGATTTTGGCCACTTCACTGGTGGATATCACAGCTCTCAGAGGATTTCGGCCACATTTGGCAAAGGTACCTTTAATCGTATATTTCCATGAAAATCAATTTGCCTATCCAGTTTCTGAAAATCAAATCGACCAGGTACAGTCTCAATTATTATCAATATACAACGCTGCCTGCGGAGATCGAATTGTTTTTAATAGCGAATTTAATCGCAAAACCTTTATCGATGGTGCGAGTCGATTATTGAAGAAGCTTCCAGATGGTGTACCGAATGGTTTAAGCAAAAGTATCCAGTCAAAAACTCAAGTGCTGCCAGTGCCATTGCGATACGAACATATCCCACCTCTGGCACTCGAAAAACAAAAGCCACTAAACTTGCTCTGGAATCATCGCTGGGAATATGACAAACAACCCGAGCTACTCTTTTTAGTATTGAAAAAGTTAAAAAACCAAATCCCTTTCAATATTGCGATAGTTGGCCAACAATTTCGACAATCACCAGCCGTATTTGATCAAATTAAAAGCGAGCTCTCTGAACACATAACAGCTTGGGGATATCAAGAGGCTGAGGATTATCAGCGTTTGTTGAATCAATCAAATGTTGTACTTTCTACTGCGCTGCATGACTTTCAAGGGTTAGCGATTCAAGATGCAATGTCTTATGGCTGCATTCCTATTTGCCCAAATCGTGTGGCATACCCCGAATATATCCACCCTGAACTGCTGTACGAGGTTAATAACAAACCGTCAAGCGAACTTCAATTGGAATACGAAGCTGACAATATGGCGCAAAAGCTTTTGTCTCTTCATCAGCGTGGATTTGGTGACGACAATGCTCAGCTTAAAAAGATTTCCAAAAACCAGTTAATACCAAAATACCGTATGATTTTCGAACAACTCACCGGTTAATGTATCTAGGTTTACCTCACGTTAACCGAAAACCGTTTTAACGACTTAATTGCGCTCTACAACCATAGAGTGTTAGATTCCCATCACGATTTTCAAAATATTAATTAAAATGTTTTATCGACCTCATATACTTTCACTCGCTTTTTGCTCTGGTTTTTCAATCATGACCGTCGAACTTCTTGGCGGAAAAATAATGGCGCCTTATTTTGGTGGCAGTATCTACGTTTGGGGCAGCATCATTACAATCTTTATGCTGGCGTTATCGATTGGTTATTTATTGGGTGGCAAACTGTCTATCTTTCAACCTAATAATCAAAAGTATGGTGCACTGTTTATTGTATCTGGCATCTTATTGCTCCCGATGATTTTAATGGGAGAGTCCATTATGGAGTTTATTTTTAACCGTGTGGAAGACCCCAGATACGGTTCATTACTCGGAGCGAGCGGATTATTTTTATTACCAACCATCGCAATGGGAATGATTGCCCCCTACTCAGTTCGTCTACTCGTCATTAGCACAGAACACAGTGGCCAAACGGCAGGTTTTTTATATTTTGTTTCTACGATAGGCAGTGCACTGGGCACCATAATGACGTCGTTTTATTTTGTTTTATGGTTTGAAATCAACACTGTTTTATGGGCGATGTTTCTGGTGTTCACGAGTGCAGGATGTTCAATAGCCATTCGTCAGTCTGCGGAGTTCAGTAATGCTTAAAAAAAATCGATATCTGTCATTACTACTAATTCTGTTCACGCCTTTTTGCTTTGCTTTAAAGGTGGTCCATACTGAAAAATCTTTGTACCGAAATATCAGTATTGTCAAAGACGATTATCTCACCTGTATGGTATTTGAAACTCGAAAAGAAAATCCACCTTACCAAACTTGCTTTGATGAACGCGAACCCAAAAAGTTAGTTTTCAATTATACCAAGCTAATTTTATCGGGATTGCTGTATAAACCCGATGCGAATAACATTTTGGTTCTGGGCTTAGGCGGAGGAACTCTCCCGTTAACACTTCATGAACTGTTACCCGAGGCGACTATCACTTCTGTTGAAATAGACCCTGCAGTTATTCGATTAGCGCGCCAATATTTTAATTATCATGATAATGATAAAATCAAAACTTTTGAACGAGATGCTCGTTTATTTGTAAAGCGAGCTGCTCTAAAAAAGCAGTCTTTTGATTGGATTATTCTTGATGCATTTAATGGCGATTATATTCCAGAGCATTTAATGACTCAGGAATTCCTGCAGGAAGTAAAATCTGTATTAACCGATGATGGAATCATTACAGCTAATACGTTTAGCCAAAGCATTCTTTACCGATTTGAATCGGCAACTTATGCCTCGGTTTTTGGCGACTTTTACAATATAAAACGTCGTAAACTAGGTAACCGAATAATTTTGACAGGGAAACAATCGGAACTACTGCCTTTGGAAAAAATTGAGCAGCAAGCAGAGAAACTTGATAAACAACTTCGTCCGTATGATGTCAGTTCAGACTGGCTGTTAGCGAGGTTTAGTCGAGAAAAAGACTGGGAAGACGATACCACTATTTTAACCGACCAATACTCGCCGGCAAACCTATTGAAATATCAAGGCGGGAACTAAATCCCCACCTTGATAGCTTGATTCGACCTGCAGTTATTTTAGAGCTTGATCAATATCTCTCATCAAATCTTCTGGGTCTTCGATACCCACGGAAAGCCGAACTAACCCATCGGTAATTCCTAGCTTTTTGCGCATTTCCTTAGGGACCGACGCGTGCGTCATAATCGCAGGGTGATTCACTAGACTTTCAACCCCTCCTAAACTTTCCGCAAGAGCGAAAATATTTAGGTTTTCCATAAACGATTTAGCTTTTGCCAAACCACCTTTTACAACGACCGAAATCATTCCGCCAGAGCCTTTCATTTGAGCCGACGCTAATTCATGTTGTGGGTGTGATGACAGTCCTGGGTAATAGACTTTTTCGATTTGAGGATGCGCTTCAAGCCAATTGGCAATTCTTAAACCGCTTGCATTATGTTGCGCCATACGAAGCGCTAAAGTCTTGACGCCACGTAATGCCAGGTAAGAGTCAAATGGTCCCTGAACAGCGCCAGCTGAATTTTGAAGAAATGCCATTTGCTCGACCAACTCGTCATTATGACCAACTACTGCAAGGCCTCCCACCATATCAGAATGACCATTAATGTATTTCGTTGCCGAATGCATAACAATATCAAATCCGTAGCTCAACGGCTGCTGATTGTAAGGCGTTGCAAAAGTATTGTCGGCAACAGCAATCAGACCGTGCTGTTTTGCAAACGCGGCAATTTTTTCAAGGTCTACTAACTTCAACATTGGGTTAGTCGGCGTCTCTACCCAAATCATTTTAGTGTTGGGTTGAATTGCGGTTTCCAGATTAGAGAGGTCGCTCAAATCAACAAACGAAAACTCTAGATTAGCGGTGCGCTTTCGAACTTTATCAAACAGTCGAAACGTTCCACCGTATAAGTCATCCATTGCAATTACATGACTGCCTGCATCAAGTAATTCCAGAATAGTTGCAGTTGCCGCCATACCCGACGCAAATGCAAAGCCTCGCTTGCCACCTTCTAAATCGGCAACACACCGCTCATAGGCAAATCGAGTTGGGTTTTGGGTGCGAGAATACTCAAAACCAGTATGCTCTCCCGGACTTGCCTGAACATAAGTCGACGTTTGATAAATTGGAGGCATTACTGCACCAGTCGTAGGATCCGGTGCCTGACCAGCATGAATAACTCGGGTCGCAAATTGTAATTCTTTTGAATCAGCCATAATGTTTAAACCTTTCTGCTTCATAAATTAAAAAGCGATAAATCGACTTTGTAGAAATTTCAAATTTTTTCGTTAAAACAAAAGCAACTTACAAATAGTCGTTCTGCTTCATCCAGTCGTCGTTGTACATCTTTGAAAGATATCGGTTACCCGTATCGCACGCTAATGTAACAACGTTTTTTGCTTCTGTTTGCTCTCGACAATAACGAAGTGCGCCACCAATCAAAGTACCGCTGGACGACCCGCACATAACGCCTTCTTTTAATAAAATCTCGCGAGCAACCGATAACGCTTCTTTGTCGGTTACGGTATAAGCTTTGTCGACTAAAGACATATCACAGATATCCGGAATAAAATCTTCACCGATACCTTCCACTACCCAGCTGCCGGCTTCTATCATCTCTCCGGTTTCATGGTAATGTTTTAAAATCGATCCTTGAGGATCCGCCAACACCATTTGAGTTGCAGGATTTTGCTGTTTTAAATAGCGGCCAACACCCGTTAAAGTTCCGCCCGAACCTACACCACAGACAAAAGCATCTACTTTTCCATTTAGATCGCGCCAAATTTCAGGTCCTGTTGTTTCAAAGTGCGCTCGCCAGTTTGCTTCGTTCGAAAACTGATTTACATAAAATCCATTCTCTTCCTGTGCGATGCGTTCTGCCACTTCTTGGTAATATTCAGGATGTCCCTTCATTACATCTGAGCGTGTTCGAATAACGTCTGCCCCCATAGCACGGACGTTGTACTCTTTTTCCATGCTCATTTTGTCTGGCATAACAATAATAAGCTTATAACCTTTTTGCGCTGCAACTAGCGCCAAACCTAGCCCAGTATTACCCGCAGTTGCTTCAACTAAAGTATCGCCAGGCTTAATTTTTCCTTGCTGTTCAGCGACTTCGATCATATTCAAAGCAATTCTGTCTTTAATCGAATTACCAGGGTTCATCAGTTCCATTTTCAGGTACAGGTTACACGGACCTGTATCGATATTACTGACTTTTACAAGCGGCGTGTTGCCGATCATTTCCAACACGTTTTGATAAACTGTCATAACAACTCTTACATATGTCTAGAAAAAACCGCGACAATTTAACATATTGGCCGCTTAAACTCATTCTATGATTCGAGAAATTACTGTTTTCCCGTACAATCAGCGAGTCTTTGGTCAAACTTGAATCGAGAGAACGGAGAATGGATAAGGCAGGTAAACGACATCTATTATTGCTTAGCAGCTCAAAAGCAGACGAAACAGACTATTTGGCTCATGCCACACACTGGATAACACAGTTTTTAGATCAAGCTGGCGTCTCTTCTGAGAGTAATGTTTTATTTGTACCATTCGCAGGCGTTAGCATCAGTTACCCAGAGTACACAGCCAAAGTTAGCGCTGCTTTATCTCAACTCGGACTCAATATTCAATGTTTAGGTGCCAGCGATGATCCGCTAAGATCAATTAAAAAAGCCGACGTCATAATAGTTGGCGGAGGAAATACCTTCCATTTACTGCATCAACTTTATCAGTTTGATTTAATCGGCCCCATTCGTGAGAGAGTTAGCCAGGGAGTTCCTTATATAGGCTGGAGTGCTGGATCAAACATTGCGACACCTTCCATCAAAACAACGAACGACATGCCAATAGTACAACCGCCATCATTCCAAGCGTTAAACTTGGTACCTTTCCAAATCAACCCGCATTACATTGATGGGCACCCTCCTGGTTTCCATGGTGAAACAAGAGACGATAGGCTCCAAGAATTCATGACGGTATCACCCGAGGTCAATATTATCGGACTACCGGAAGGAACAGGCATTCAAGTTATCGAAAATCGATTAAACTTACTCGGAGAGAAACCTATTATGCATTTTCACAAGGGCAATCGTTCAATTTTGACAGCGCAGCTATTGGAAACAATTTACCAACAAAACGTTGAGTAAACGGTTTCTAGGCTCTGCGTCAGTGGAAAAAGAATAGTTTGAAAAAAGGTCTAAGCTGGCTGGCTTTTGCGACTGAGTATTTTATCCAGTTTTTCTTTCAGTGTGGCGGCATTAAATGGCTTTACAATATAGCCATTCACACCAGCCTGAGCTGCCTGGACGATTTGTTCTTTTCTGGATTCTGCCGTTACCATCAAAACCGGTAACTCATCAAACCCGTAATCTTTGCGAAGCTCTTCTAATAACTCTATACCTGTCATAATTGGCATGTTCCAGTCAGTTATTACCAGATCAATCTTATCTTGCTTGACGATTTTCAAAGCTTGCTTGCCATCTTCTGCCTCAACGATATTGTCGTAACCTATCTCACGCAGTAGATTTTTTACGATTCTGCGCATGGTCGAAAAGTCGTCCACAACTAAGAACTTCATTATTTTACTCCCAATAATTCAGCCTCTCATTCTAGCGGTAATAAATGTAAAAACAAGGTAAGGGGTATCATAATTCGTGAATGGGTATTTTTTAGCTTCGACATGAATAAACTCGCTTTATGCACTAAAACCATCGAATAAATCTGCCCAGCACAGCCTTCTTTTGGTAATATCCGCCACTGAAAGTTAATCTCAATAATACAGACTAATCATGAGCACTGACCAACGCGATACTTTATTCAACTCTCCTGAAAAACCCTCTCCATTTCGCTTTGACGAGAAAGTCGCGGCTGTATTTCCCGACATGATTGGACGGTCGGTTCCTGGCTACAGTGCCATTATTGACGGTATTCATGGTTTCGCCTCGCGCTTTTTAAAATCAAATACCGTGGGATATGATCTGGGCTGCAGTTTAGGAGCAGCAGCTCTGGCAATGAGTAAAGGTGCCAGCTCTGAAAACGCAAAAGTTGTTGCCGTTGATAATTCCGAAGCGATGATTCAGCGCTGCAAAATTTTAATGGAAAGTTATGGTCACATTACGCCAGTCGATGTTATTCATGGCGACATTAGCAAACTGGAAATTAAAAATGCGTCCATGGTCGTGCTGAATTTTACATTGCAATTTATTGAGCAGAAAGAAAGAGCCCTCATACTAAAAAAAATCTTCGATGGTATGACTTCTGGTGGCCTTTTAATTCTATCGGAAAAAGTATTGGGCCGAGACGAAACCACTAACCAACTTCTTATCGACTTACATCATGAGTTTAAGCGAGCAAATGGATACAGCGATCTTGAAATAAGTCAAAAGCGAACTGCTTTGGAAAATGTGTTGGTACCGGAAACCATTGACGATCATCGCGATCGCCTTCAGCAAATCGGCTTTCAACATTTTGATGTTTGGCATCAATCTTTTAACTTCTGTTCAATGTTGGCAATCAAATGATTGAATTAGACGATCTGTATCAAGACCTATCTTCAACACGTTTGCACTTTTGGGTTGATGAACTGCGACAAGCCATGAAGCGTCGGTTTGAAGATTATACGCATGGCGAACTCAATCAATGGCTGGAGTTACATAAGCAGCTACCTAGACTTGCGGCATCCAAGCTTGAATTAAAACAGTCTGTGTCAATTGGCGAAGCTGAAGATTGCGACTCTGAAACCAGAGAGCAATTGAAACACCAATTAATGACGCTTCATCCGTGGCGCAAAGGCCCATTTTCCTTGTTTGGTCTTCCAATTGATACTGAGTGGCGTTCAGATTGGAAATGGGAGCGACTTATTCCTCATATAGCGCCTTTAAAAGACCGTCTGGTGCTCGACGTTGGATGCGGCAACGGCTATCACTGTTGGCGAATGCTTGGAGAGCAAGCGAAACTCGTCGTCGGCATCGATCCATCGCAGAAGTTTTTAATGCAGTTTCAGGTCATCAAGCATTACGCAGGAGACCACCCTGTGCACTTACTGCCAGTTGGCATTGAATACATGCCTGACGATATGGGCAAACAAGGATTTGATACAGTTTTCTCTATGGGCGTTCTTTACCATCGCAAATCTCCTATTGAGCATCTTCAGCATCTCAAAAGATTGATTCGACCAGGAGGACAACTGGTACTCGAAACTTTGGTCGTCGAAGGTGATGAAACAACAGTTTTTGTTCCGGCTGGTCGTTACGCTCAAATGCGCAATGTATGGTTTTTGCCTTCAACAGCAGCTCTGGAGCACTGGCTGCGTCGAATTGGATTTAAAAACGTCAAAACCGTCGACGTCAATGTAACGTCAATTGAAGAGCAACGCGCAACTGACTGGATGACATTTCATTCGTTAAGTGACTATTTAGACAAAGACAATAATTACAGCACAACCGTTGAAGGTCATCCACCACCGACCAGAGCAGTTATAGTTGCCGATAACGAATAGCAAAACATGATCTGCTAGAAAAGATAATTGGCGATGAATAGTAAGTATTTAATTTATCGTCTTTTCGACATAGAAAGCACTGTATTAAAACCAATTGCATGTCCATCGATATAATTTATCAAGACTCTGACATTTTGATTGTCGACAAGCCCGGAGGTATTCCTTCGGTTCCAGGGCTGAATCCTGTTTACTCAAAAAACATTTATCATCAGTTGCTCGATAGCAAACCACCTGTTTATGTTGTTCATCGTCTGGATATTAATACTTCTGGAGTAATCGTTTTTGCTCGAACGAGAGAGGCTCAAATCAATCTCCATCGCCAATTTGCCCAACGTAAAGTTAACAAAACCTACCATGCGGTCGTTAAAAGAAAAGTAAGCTCAAAATCTGGCGAGATTAATCTCCCCATTATTACCGACTGGCCGCAAAAGCCATTACAAAAGCTTTGTTTTATAAACGGAAAACCATCACAAACAATCTTCAGCGTTTTAGCACAATCCAACGAACACAGCTTACTCAAACTCACTCCACGAACTGGAAGGACTCATCAGTTACGCATTCACTTAGCTTTAATTGGACACCCAATTGTAGGTTGCAACTTATATGCTAATAGCGACAAAATATATGGACGCTTTACCAAACCCGCGAATATGTCCAATGACAAATTATTTTTGCACGCGAGCGAAATTCAGTTTTATCACCCCACCAGTCAAAAGCTAATGAACGCGGTTGGGCGACATAACTTTATTTCAATGGCTAAGACTCAATTTAAACTTAATTCAATTGCTTAACGTTGGAGGGATCAAATGAAGTGGCAAGATATCTTTATCGAAGTACAAGATTTAATGCAAATACTTCCAACAAGTGAGCTATCCAGCAAACAAGTGATGCCAACCTTATTCGATTGTCGATTTCAATTAGCGATGAACCAACAACCTGCTAAAGGAGTTGAGTTTTATCAAAGTCATCATATTCCAGGCGCTTTTTACCTCGACCTGGAAAAAGAACTTAGCGGACCTATAGATAATACATCGAGTCGACACCCTTGGCCTTCAGATGCGCAAATAGAAGATATCGCACAGCAATATCAAATCAAACAGGACTCCCCTATCGTTTTTTATGATAATGGCAAGCTGGCTTTCGCCGGACGAGCCTGGTTGGCTTTCCAATTGGCAGGTTACCATCGATGCCGTTTGCTCAATGGTGGCATTGATGCCTATGACAATTACTTGCTGAAAAATCCAACTATAGGTTCAAGCTCGCCAACCGTTGATATCGATGACCTTTTTTACTCGGTCAACTTACCAGTTGAACTCGTATCTCGTACCGAATTGGATAAACGAACGCTCGTTGATGCACGAGAAGACTTTCGATTTAGAGGTGAAAAAGAACCAATCGATCCTGTCGCAGGCACGATTCCAGATGCACTGAACGCTCCCTGGCTAGAAAACTTTAATGATAACGGACAATTCCACTCTCAAAGCTGGCACCAACCACGCTGGTCGAACCTAATTACTTCAAGTCAATCTGACAAAAGTGCTGGAATAAGCAACTCAACCTCGCCAGTTCACTTTTGTGGTTCCGGCGTTACCGCCATCGTGAATATCATCTCTGCGCTACTTGGAACCGATAGCGGTCAAAAATTGTACCCGGGTGGCTGGAGTGAATATCTCCATTTCACAAAATAACGAGATAAGAAAAGCCTCTCGAGGGTGAGATAACCCGCTGAAAATAAATAGATTTCGAGAACCAATTCATCAATATTACTTGCCTTTTTAATGATATTACCGATAATTAGGGGTATATCGCTTTTAATGTTAACGTGATACATCGGATGTACAGCACGGTTTTTGGAGTGGTCCAACAACCTTTCGGTGAATAGTAGTAATGCATTTAAAAACCCAACAAATAGCCGTGTCCAACCTAGAAATCGGCATGTATGTGTCCCGATTGGACGTTCCTTGGGTTAAAACACCTTTCCCTATTCAGGGTTTTTACATCACTAAAGAAGACGAAATCAGCCTTCTCGCTCAATACTGTAATCATGTCTACATCGACACCATTTTAAGTAAAATGGATGGCGGTCCAGTCAAGCATGCTAAAGTCGCGCCAGGAAAGAAAGGCGAAATTGACCCCAAAACACAAAAGTTAATGAATGAAAAAGCGCGAATGAAGTCGCGTGTTGAGCACTACCAAGTTACTGCTCCTATAAAAAAAGAAATCAAAACCGCTGAAAAAATTTATAACAATGTGTCTGTTACCATTTCTCAAGCCATGTCACAAATCGAAAATGGCGAACCTATCCAAATCAATCAGGTCGAGAAAAGCATCCGAAAAATGGTCGACAGCGTCATTCGGAATCCTGATGCTCTCATTTGGATGTGCCGAATTCGACAAGAAAATGCTCATTTATTTGAAAGCTCGATTCGCGCGTCGGTGTGGGGCTTAGTGTTTGCAAGGCATTTAGGTTTATCGAGAAAAGACCTGAACGATGTTGGTGCTGCCTTGATTTTATCGGCCATTGGAAAATCAAAATTGCCACGAGAACTGCATATTGGCGAACTCGAAGAAAGCGAACAAGAAGCCTACAAAGAACACATCGAGAAAACGTTAGAAGAGCTCGAATACATGGGCGCCGTAAACGGTCAAATTAAATTCATTATCAGTAATTATTGCGAGCGTAACAACGGTTCTGGCTACCCGAGAGGTTTAATCGGCAATCGAATTCCTTTTCTGGCACGTATTGCAGGACTTGCCGATTACTATGAACAAATGATTAATCCACGACCTGGCATTGAAGCAATGACCCCAGTGGAAGCCGTTGCTGATCTTTATCACAACCGTGGAATACTATTTCAACGCGAGATCATTGAATCATTCATACAAGCCATTGGTATTTACCCTACCGGAAGTTTGGTTGAGTTATCGGATCATTCAATTGGAATCGTTCTTGAGCAAAAAGAGAAAGCAAGACTTCGTCCAAAAGTGGCGCTTGTTCGAAACACTTATGGAATCGATTTAGAACAATCGAGAATTATCGATTTGTCCGAAACGCCCAGTGATGACAACGGAGCTCCCCTCGAGGTGTTACAAAGTCTTCCCTCTTCAGCTGTGGAAGTAAATACTGAAGTGCTCACCGATAAACTATTCGGCTTCAAGTGGTTTGGAATGGCCTCTTAGCCGGACCTAGCACTTTCCGTTAAAAACAAATCCCAACCTTAACTCACTTTTCAGTAAAAAACCGAAACAACGCTTGACCACTTTTTGAATACTTTTCTTCAAACCTTGTGACGTATTGTTGAGTTTTATATTCTTCTGTTACTCCCTTCTTGCCAGTCAATAACTTCCAAGCGAGAGCAAATTCATCGATATAAATCGACCAGTTCGAACGCACTTCAATTGATTCGCTTAACTGTGGCAAGTAAGTGAATACAGGATGCCCATGCCAGCGGCGTTTAATGTGTTCAGACTTTGGCCAGGGGTTCGGGTACAAAATAAAGTGCCGATAAAAAACAATATTCGCTTCAGAACAAAGCCGCCAAAAATCTTCACAATTCGTTCGTAATAAATAGGCGTTAGCAGGTAACTCGTGTTGTTTGTGCAATCTAACTTCCGATTGATCAATACCAATCACCACTCGCTCCGGAAACTGATTTGCAAGCCAAACAGTACTGTGACCTGTCCCACAACACGAATCTAAAATTGGTGAATATTCACACTCTTGTATAATCCTAAATGCTGATTCAAACGCTAATTTGTTATGATTTTGTATAGGCTTTTTATAGACAAATCTTCGATTTTTATCGATTATTTCAGCTATTTTTTCATGCACACCCGATTGATTCGACGTTACTTCTCTCGAAATATATTTCACCTTTGCTCCAAGTTGTATAAGACCTCGTAAACTCCAACAGGTTCTTAACTCAAATAGGAAAAAACAATGTTGAATGTTACTCCAAAATTTATCAAAGGTCTTGCGGTAGGTTTGTCCGCGGCCTTAATTCAAGCCTGTGGAATAATTGATGATGACGATAACAACTCCAATTCGGGTCCAATAGGAACAGCAAAAGTTCAGGTGATTCATGCGTCACCCGATGCACCTGCAGTAAACGTATTGGCAGGTGGATCCACTCTTCTTGAAGGTTTCGATTACGGCTCCGCAAGTCCTCGTCTCGAGGTTGACGCTGGTGATTTGGAAGTAGAAGTTCAAGGGTTACTACCGGATGGTTCTACACCAAGTGTCATTGGGCCAGTTAGCTTAAGTTTGATGGCTGATTTTGAGTACACGGTTCTGGCTGTCGACAACGTAAGCAATATTGAAGCGTTAGTCGTAAACCGACAAACCAACCCTATCGAAACAGGGCAATTACGCGCTCAAGTGGTGCATGCAGCGCCAAACGCTCCGCTTGTTGATGTGTATGTGACAGCACCATCAGCCATCCTCGCGGAGTCAGCTGCGCTTGGCACTATCGACTTTAAAGGTGGCGTTGGACCGGTAGACGTTCCAGCAGGTGATTACCGTATTCGTGTCACTATTGCAGGAGACCCAGCGCAAGTAGTGTTCGATTCAGGAACCGTTGCTTTATCAGCAGGACTCGACCTGACCATCGCAGCCATCGAAAATACATTGACGGGTGACGCTCCCATCAACCTGCTCGTCGCGACTAATGAAGGTTCGTTTATCATCCAGGATTCAGCAGCAACTGCCGACGTACGAGTCGTTCACGCATCACCCAATGCGCCAAATGTTGATGTCTATGTAAACGACGGTGCGGATCCAGCCATTAGCAACTTGGCCTATCCCGAGTTCACCTCATTCATTCCGCTGCCTGCCGATACTTATAACTTCAAAGTAACTGCCACTGGCGCTGATATTGGCACAGCGGTTATTGATGCAGATGTGCCTCTGGCTCAAGGCCAATTTTACAGCGTACTCGCGGTTGATGAGTTAGCAACCATCGAACCTTTGTTGCTCAATGCCGATCGTAGAAGAGTTGCTACCGCCGCTAAAGTACAAATCGTACATGCCTCACCATCAGCGGGTATCGTTGATATTTATGTAACAGCTCCTGGTACCGACATCAGCACAGTAGAACCCGCTATCAGTGGCTTTGAGTTTAAAAACACAACCGATGGTTTTATTCAATTACCGGAGGGGACTTATGACATCACCGTTACACCGACCGGAACCACCGACGCCGCTATCGATTTGAACGATATTCAACTCGACGCAGGCGGCTTATACACGGTAATCGCAAGAGATGCAGCACGACCCAATCCAGGTGATTCACCTTTACCATTAAATGTGATCCTTCTTGACGATTTCAACGTATAACTTTTGTGAACGTGGGAGAACATGGTGTTCTCCCTTATTGACTAAATTAGTGTTTACATGTGTATAGATTATGTCTAATGTAGTAGCCCTAAAAAATTACAAAGCATCGAGTCCAGTCTTGGAACAGCCGTCCAGTGTTGACAACAAACAGGTGCAAAATCAATTTTGGATCGATTGTTTGATCAAAGTTGCCAAAACTCAAGATCAAGCGTCCTTTCAAACTTTATTTGCTCACTTCGCTCCTAAAATAAAAACGTTTTTCGTCAAGCAAGGTTTATCCATGCAAGAAGCGGAAGAGTTAATGCAGGAGACCTTCATTAGTGTTTGGCGTTACGCCGATTACTTTGAAGCTAACAAAGGACAAGTTTCCACCTGGATTTACACCATCGCCCGTAATAAGAAACTGGACTATTACAGAAAAACAAATCGACAAGTCAACACGACTGAAATGGTATCGGAAGATATAGCGGTCGATGCTGGAGAACAATTTGATTTGCGAATGGGTCAGGAAGTAACCGCTTTCTTACCGCAGTTACCAGAAGAGCAGTTAGAAGTGATACAAAAAGTTTATTTTGAAGAGTTAAGCCATCAAAAAGCGGCTGACGCTCTTAACATTACTTTGGGTACGGTCAAAGGTCGCATCCGAAGCGCAGTGAATAATTTAAGTAAATTAATGAGAGGTGGTCTATGAGTTGTAACCATCATCCAGCAGTGGAATCTTTGTTGCAGCACGCTTCAGGTAAAACCAGCGGTTTGCAGCACTTGATGATTCGTCTGCATTGTAAAGTATGCGACCACTGCGATAAGGTTGTTACCGAATTTGAAAGTCTTGGTGGAGAGACACTCGAGAGCTTGTCGGACACACCGTTACAAGTGGGTGCTTTTCAGGCATTAATGAAAAGAATTCAAAGCAACGCCGATGTAACTGAAGTTGATTCGAACCGCAGTGACTACGCTCATTTGATTGAGAAGATACTGGGTCGTGAAGGCAAGGCGGATAAACTTAACTGGCATTGGCGAACCAAGCGTTTCGCAGAAATACCTTTACCGACAGAAGACAAAGGCTTCGATGCCAAGCTCATTTATTTCAAGAAAGGTATGAAGGTGCCACGTCATACTCACAGAGACAAAGAATATACCTTGGTTCTTTCAGGTGCGTTCTCTGACGACTCAGGAGAATACAAGCGCGGTGACTATGTTTATAAAACATCGCACGATGAGCACTCCCCTGTTGCAACCAGTGACTGTATTTGTCTGGCGGTGACGACACAGCCGTTAAAATTCACTGGAACTTTTGGTCCGGTATTGAATTGGTTTTTAAATTAAACCAAGGCACAACACGGCGAGATGGGTGGAAGGCGAAAAAAAGGCTTGGTTAGATAACCAAGCCTTTTTTAATTGTGTTAAAAAATATTCAAGCTACTCTTGACCGCATGAAGTCTCAACGTACAACAATTACATCTCAGCTCATGGCTACTCGAAAAACGACTGTCTTAAAATGGACAATTTTCGTACCGCACTGGATTTAATAGACCTGATTATCAGTTCTGGTATCATTGCGCCTTAAACATAAAACAAAGCTTGATTGAGAACGAACCATGGCTTTAGCGAACTCCGTGCTACATACGAACGATGACTTTCCCATCAAGACGGAACTCCCGGTACATAGTGGTAAAGTAAGGTCTGTTTATTGGCTATCAGACGCGGACAGTCGACGACTGATCGAACAAAAGAACTATCCAGTTCCAGCGTCTACGCCACTTGCCATAATGATCATCAGTGACCGCATTTCAGCGTTCGATTGCATCTGGCATGGCGAAAATGATCTCAAAGGCATACCCGGTAAAGGCGCGGCACTCAACGCAGTGAGTAACCACTGGTTTTCACTTTTCAAAGCGAGCGGTTTAGCGAACAGCCATATCGTCGATATTCCTCACCCTTTCGTTTGGATTGTACAAAAAGCCCGTCCAATTAAAATCGAAGCAATATGTCGTCAATATATTACTGGCTCAATGTGGCGAGCTTACCAGCAGGGTGAAAGAGAGTTTTGCGGCATTCAACTACCCGATGGTCTGAGCGCAAATCAAAAACTCGACAACCTACTCATAACCCCATCAACAAAAGGAATTCTCAAAGGTATTCCAGGGGTACCAGAAGCAGACGACGTCAACATTACGCGTTCCGATATTGTCAACAATTATGCGGCGTTTAATTTTAATTCGATCGAAGACGTTGATCGTTATGAAACTTGCTTAACAGAAGGTTTCAGACTTATTAATAATAATTTGGCAGCACTCGATCAAATATTTGTTGATACCAAGTTTGAATTTGGTTACGTCGCTGACGCTGAAGGTAACGATCAGTTAATTTATATGGATGAAGTTGGCACTCCTGACTCGTCACGCATCTGGGACGGTGCAGAGTTTCGCAATGGACGTATCGTCGAAAACTCAAAAGAAGGCTTTCGTCAGTCATTATTAAATTTTTTCCCTGATCCTGATATTTTATTGAATAAAACCCGAATGAAAGAACGAAGCCAATTGGCAAAAGATAATGCTTTGCCGCTTGAGTTTATGATGGACCTTTCGAAAACTTATTTATCCATTGCCGAGAAAATTGTAGGGCATCCGATTAGACTTGCAGAAAATCCAAAACAAGAAATACTCGATGTCTTAAATAATGACTTCCAATTAGTTAGGTAACTCGTTAATAAATTTTCAACGCAAAACAAAAAGGCGCTATCAGCGCCTTTTTTATTTCACAATAACCATGTTAGCCAATAACTATATGAGCCAACATCTGCTAGCCTGGGTAGGTATAACTCGCTTGTAACCCTAGAGGTATCCCAAGCATCCAGTACACTAGTAAAAAGATGGTCCAGCCGACCATAAGCGCAATACTGTAAGGCAGCATAATAGATATCAATGTTCCAATACCCGTGGATTTAACATAGCGCTGACAGTAAACCACAACCAAAGGAAAATACGGCATAAGCGGCGTGATAATATTGGAAGTGGAGTCACCTACCCGATAAGCAGCCTGGGTTAAATCAGGCGAGATGCCAAGTTGCATTAACATTGGAACGAAAATAGGCGCCAATAATCCCCATTTTGCCGAACTTGAACCGACAAATAAATTCACCAAACCAGTAAGCAAAACAATTCCAACAATCGTTAGCCAAGCGGGTAACTGAGCCGCTTTTAACACTTCAGCGCCCTCAATTGCCATCAATGCGCCAATATTAGATTGGTTAAAAGCACTGACAAATAAAGCACAGAAAAAAGCCATCACGATATAATACGCCATCGAGTTCATCGATTTTGACATGGCATCTACGAGATCTTTGGACGTTTTAAAGTTTCCAGAAATGTAGCCAAACACCGCACCTGGAATTATAAATAACAAGAATATTAACGGCACAATCGACTGCATCAAAGGTGCGGAAAAATTGGTAAGTGCGCCGTCGGGTGAGCGTAATGGCGAGTCTTCATAACTGGCAGCCAGGAACAGTAAAACTAAACCCAGAATCATGACACCAGAGGCAATGAAAAAACTTTTTCTGTCTTTGCTGGTTAAATCATCAAACGTCGGTAATTCATCATCGTCACTGGTTTCAACTTTGGTGGACTGAAGCCGAGGCTCGATAATTTTATCTGTGATGTACCAACCCAATAAAATAATAAACAAGCTGGAAGCCGACGTAAAAAACCAGTTATTTAAAGGATTGATCTCCATACCCGGTTGAATAATTTGAGCGCCAGTTTGCGTGAAGCTTTGCAATAAAGGGTCGATACCAGATGGAATAAAATTAGCACCAAACCCTCCGGATACCCCAGCAAACGCAGCGGCTATACCGGCAATTGGATGACGCCCCATCGCATAAAAAATTATCCCCGCAAGAGGAATAACCAACACATAACCGGCATCAGTTGCAGTGTGACTAACAATCGCAATTAAAATAATCGACGGCGTTAATAATGCTTGGGGAGTGACTTTAAGCATTAATTTTAAGCCAGCATTGATAAAGCCTGAATGTTCTGCAACACCGACACCAAGCATGGCGACCAAAACAACTCCGAGAGGCGCAAAGCCAGTGAAGGTTTTGACCATTCCAGAGAGAAAGCCCGCCAGAGAGTCGCCTGATAATAAATTGTTAATGACTATGGCTTCGCCCGTTCGAGGATCAATCGCATCAAAAGTCATCAACGAAAAAACATAAGACAAAACCCATACCGTCAGCATGGCAATTAAAAAGATCATGGCTGGATCAGGTAATTTATTTCCGACCCGCTCTATCGCATTCAAAGAACGCATCAAAAAAGAAGGAGAGGATTCCACCGACATACTCAGTCCTTTATTATTTTAATAAACGGTAAAAGATGCCAGCCCGAGGTTAATTTTGCAAGTACTTGTTGAGAACAGTGCCTTTTTACCGATTCCAAAGGTTGTTAGACAATAACGCTATCGTTTTTGAATAAGTCTCATTGTTTATGGGTGGGTCTTATTGTTTATAGGTAAATCTTATAGTTAATCGGTAATCCTTATTGCTTTAGGATAAATTTTATTGAATTTGGATAATTATTATTGTTTCTGCATAAATATTACTGTTTCTGAATAAATAGCGTTACCTGCCCCACTTCAAATCCAAACTTGCTTACCGTCGCTTTATTAATAACGCTTTTGTCGTCCAGTAAATACATCCAGTCATCAAAGTGAACTTCATAAATGTCATCATCAACTGGAAGTGACATTGTATAAGACCAATTTAGGGCGAACCCTTTCACTTCGCCTTTGGCAACTCCAACAATGTCATCCGCTTCCCCAGAGTAAACCCCAGGCGCTTCCTTTGTAAGACGCCAAATTCGTTTTTGCTCTTCTCCGTCGTCGTAATAAAAATCTTCGTCAAGTACACCTTTATTGCCGTTCCAGGTGCCCGTCATTTCGACTTTAAATCGTCGAGTAACTTTTCCAGAGTAATCTTCAAAGGTTCCCCATGCGGTCAATTTACCACTAAAAAACTCTTCTAATTTAAACTCGGGTTGGCTGTCTGCATATTCATCTAATGAAGTGGCGCAGCTTGAAATTAATAAAACTGACAATATCAGAGTAAGTAAACGAGAAAAGCTAAGCATTGCATACTCCCAACGGAATTTTTTAAATGGTCTTTTCAAAAGATTACTTTAAAAGGTAACTTTGAAAGGTACCTTTTAAAGAATATGTTATTTAAATTTTACGAGCGATTAAGTAAGCTTCTTCTTAAGCTTGAAGCAGAAGTATCTTCGGCGAGCCAGATAGCGAGAAAACATGGCGCGAAATTTTTATCGTCGATTACTCCAACTGAATCATTGTTATAAAAGAATTCGGATTGCCCGTCCTGATAAACATTAAATTTAAGCTTGTCACCTTGCTCCAGATTCGGCCATATTTCCAGGAGCTTTTCAGCCCACTGTTTTCTCGACTTGCACTGTTCCGTTTTCGAGATTTTCAGTTCGTCCCATTCTTCCTCAGTAGTCTCGACCAAATCTTTCTTATCAATATCAATATCGTAAATAATTTCAAGTGCTAACGGCTTACTGGTAAGGGCATCACCTGAAAAATCAGGACTCACATACAGTTTGGCATCGTAGACTTTAATACCCCACCAACGATAAGTTCCCTCACCTTGCAAACTCAATTCAGGCTCAGCAAACGCTGCACTTGATAAGAAACTAAATAACAACAAAGAGAAAAAATTAATTTTAGTTTTCATCAGTCACTCACCCGACTTAACACAATTCTATTATTGGGCTGTTTACGATGGAGAATGCTAAACACAATCATCATGCAACCCCAAACAATAGAAATGACGAAATAATAGGAAGGCTCTACAATTTCCATCGCTTCAAATTGGTGGCCACCAAAATAAGCAGCAGGACCAATAATGGCACCACCAATAAAGGCATATAACGATTTCGACATCATCCAGTGCAAACTGACCGATAAGGTACTGGCGAACAGAAACCAAAGCAATACTAACCAAAACGGAATGTACATCGAAGGTGCAGGAAAATAGTAAATGCCTAAGTAGGTTAAACAGATATCCATTAAAATACCAAGCAACGCAATTTGAATGGTTACTCTAATTCTGACCTTACTCCATGGCTCTGCAAAATAGAGCCACGTTAACAGTCCTGCAACGATAACCACTGCTCGGCCATC
Organism: Gammaproteobacteria bacterium; assembly: GCA_013373375.1. Lineage (GTDB taxonomy): Bacteria > Pseudomonadota > Gammaproteobacteria > Enterobacterales > Kangiellaceae > Pleionea. Next base: position 19,541 of record JABXHY010000059.1, on the reverse strand, counting down.
GTGAAACATAGCACACGCTAACCAACCAATTTGAAAGGCAACAAAATTATTGATCAGTTTTGACAGCCGGTGCTTGTAACTCATCTGTATCTTTTACCTTTTCGCAAACACGAAATGTGCAACGTCAATGCGATCTTGCCAAAAGCCGCCCTCACAGTAGTGGAAATAGAAATTCCACATTCTACGGAATTTTTCATCGTATCCGTGGGCTCTTATTGCTTCCCAATTTCGATTGAAGGTAGCACGCCAATCCGCAAGGGTTCTTGCGTAATCATACCCAAATGAAAAGTAACCGTCGGCCTGTAACTTAGTGGTACGTTCTACTGTATCGTAAACCACTTCTTTGCTCGGAAGTGCTCCACCTGGAAAAATATACTTTTGAATAAAGTCCTCACCTTTTCGGTATGTATCGTAACGACTGTGGTCAATTAAAATCGATTGAATCAACATACGACCGGATGACTTTAGTAAGGAGTCACATTTAGCAAAATACTCATCAAAATATTCATGACCAACTGCTTCGATCATTTCAATCGAAACAAGCTTATCGAATTGTCCAGTTAGGTCGCGGTAATCTTTCTTGAGCAATTGAATTTTATCGCCGAGCTGCTTTTGCTCAATTAGCTTTTCAACATAGGCATGTTGCTCTTCCGAAATGGTCGTTGTGGTGACGCGACACCCATATGTTTCTGCAGCGTAAATCGCAAGACCACCCCACCCGGTTCCAATCTCGACTAAATGATCGCTGGATTTTAACTGTAAAGACTCGCAAATAACTTTTAATTTGTTAATCGATGCTTCATGTAACGTTGCTTTATCATTCGGGTAAATAGCCGCCGAATACAGCATTGTTGGATCGAGAAATCGTGAATAAAGTTCGTTACCTAAATCGTAATGCGCCTCAATATTTTTCTTCGCACGACGTTTGGTGTTTCGGCTGAACAGTTTTGCAATTGGTCTGAATGGCGTTTTCAGCCATTCGACTTGTGCTTCGATTCGGTCAATAACTTTGATATTCGCAGCGAAAAGTTCAATGACTGCCGTTACATTGCTGGAGTCCCACCAACCTTCAATAAAGGCTTCGCCGGATCCTACCGAACCTCCGCTGACCAACCGAGAATAAAATCGGGGATCTTTTACTTCAATGTGAGCAACAATCTCGTCGTTGTTGCCGAACTCACGTCTTTGACTGCCCTCGTTTACAATAACCCGACCGACCTCAATCTTGGATAAGAACCCGAAGACCAATCGCCGAGCAACTGCACTGAAAACAGCAGCACTGATGGCTTTTTTTTGTTTTAACTTAGCCGTTATTAATCGCGTGCTCAAACCAACTCTCCAGAATTAAGATGTTTTAGGATGACTATAAAAAGGTATACGTTTTAGTGCCAGCTTCAGAGCCTGCCAATAAATACCAATCACTGTACGAATACTAAACAAGGGTTGTCTGAGCAGCCCTTTTTTGAAACTTTTGGAGTCAAAAGCCTCTCTTTGATAATTAAACGACGCCTGAAATATCAACGCGTCTGACTGCATCAGGCTTAGACAAAGATCCAACTCCTGCTGGTCGATTTTACAAGACCAATCATACGTCATGTCCATAGGATTAAAGGGCGATACATGAAATGATTTGTCATCTCGCCAAACAAACTTTGACCTTTGCTTCTCGATTCTTTCCGAATCCATGGCGTAGCTGTAGATATGGCGTTCATTCCAGGGCGTATTACTGACTTCAGCCATAACATGAGTGAGTTGATCATCTGAAAAAAAATAAAACACCGAAATTGGGTTAAAAACTCGACCAAAAAATCGCCATTGAGATAGCATAAGCACTTGATTATCGCCGCTTCCGTTTGACGTGAGTTGCTCTATATCAAACGTGGTAGGATTTGCTAATTTAGCAAGACAAACGCGTCTAGCTCTTGACTCGAGAGACTCTTCATCTCGAATAAAGTCTTCTAAATAATCGTTATCAAAAAAACTGTACACATTCGATTTATTTCTTGAAACCAATCGACTCAATGATTCGATCGAATCAAGCTGAGACAGTTTTACCATCGGCATAAACATCGAATACCGAAACGCGTGCTTGCGCGGCTTTAACCGGCGATGAAAAACATTGCCAAAGCAAAATGATGAATCGCTAATACTTGAGGATTTCAATATCTACTCCCAGGTCATTCACCACATCCAGAGCACTGCGTAACCCATCTTCGTGAAAGCCCGCATACCAATAAGCGCCACAAAACCACATATTATTTTGTCCGTTTATTAAATGACGTTTTGCCTGAGCTTCTAATGTCCCTCTATCGTAAACGGGATGCGCGTATTGATAAGTCCCCAAAATTTTCTCTGGTGCAATGGCTTGAGTATCATTAAGCGTGACCACAAATTCAGTTTGACATTCTAACCGCTGTAAAATGTTCATACTGTAAGATAACGTTGCTCTATCCGTTTCGCCTTTTCTTAACTTATAGTTCCAACTCGACCAGGTAATTTTCTTTTTCGGCAATAAGGTCTCATCCGTATGCAGCACCACTTCATTACTCTGGTACTTTAAATTACCAAGCACATTCTGTTGTTCTTCTGTTGGCTGCTTAAGCATTTCCAAAGCTTCGTCGGAATGACAAGCAAAGATCACTTTATCAAATTCACCTAGAGGTTTTTCCTGGGCAAACAGCGATACTTTCTCACCGTTTTGATCAACTTTAACGACGGCCGTATTCACTTCGACTTTGTAATGCGCCTGCTTCTGCAAGGCCTTCACATAACTGTTTGAACCGCCCTTTATCACTGCCCATTGAGGACGGTCATTAACATTCAATAAACCATGATTTTTAAAGAAGCGGACAAAGTAAAGCGCTGGAAAATCATACATTTTTTGTAAGCCACTAGACCAGATAGCCGCTCCCATCGGTACTAAATACTGTTCCGTAAACTGCTTGGACAATCCAAGCTCTTTGATATAGTCCCGCAGTGATAATTCTTCAGGCAAACTGTTTTGCTCTAATCGAGCTTTTGATTCTTTATTAAATTTAAGAATATCTAAAATAAGCCGCCAATGTTTTGGGCTAAACAATTTACTGCGTTGAGCGAATAAAGTCGATAAAGAACCACCGCTGTATTCAAGTCCGGTGTTGTCGCAGCTCACCGAAAAACCCATTTCTGTTGGTAAATTTTCGACACCTAGATCATTCATTAAGCGATTAAAATTTGGATAAGTCCAGTCGTTAAACACAATAAAGCCAGTGTCTATATTAAACTCACCTTCCTCAACCTTTACGGTTTTAGTTGCGGTATGACCACCCAGATAATCATTCTTATCAAAAACGGTGATCTCATAATCGTTTTGTAAATAGTGCGCACAGGCGAGTCCCGAAATACCACTACCAATAATAGCTAATGTTGGCTTCACTGCTTAAGCATTCCTCTTCCGAGTTTATAACGAAGACTGGCCGGAACAACTCCAAGCAGTCGTAAAAATAACGTGAAAAACAATGGGAAATTTATTTGCCGCTTTTTCTTTAATAGACCTTTTGTAATCGTGCTGGCAGCTTTCTCAGAGGTTATTTTAAATGGCATCGAAAAGTCGTTTTTATCCGTGAGTGGGGTTTCAACAAATCCTGGATGAACTTGTGAAAAACGAATCCCCGGAAAATTGAGTTGTAACGATTCAAAAAAATAACTCAAGGCGGCTTTCGACGAACCATAGGCTTCTGCTCTTGGCATCGCAAAATACCGAGCCGAACTGCTTACCACAGCCCACTGTTTTAGTTTATCGCTCCAGGCCGGTAAAAGTATTTCTGCGGCATACACATTGGCCATAAAATTGATGTCGAATACTCGTTTCACCAGTTTGGAGTCCACATTTCCATTATCGATGTATTCGCAGGTTCCTGCATTTAATATCAACGTATGCGGCACTTGCTTTACTTTCTCGACAAGTTTTTTCCAACTGTCAATATCGCTTAAATCTATACTGATGCCTGTAAATTGCTCGGGGTACTTTGATTCAAGTTCGGCTAACGCATCACTACTTCTGGCGATACCTATTACCTTGGCGCCAAGATTGACAAACTCAGGGACCAAGCTCGCGCCAATACCTTTTGATACGCCCGTAATCAAAACGGTTTCATTTCGAAACTGATTCATTTTGCCGCCCTTTTTTTGATCATCCTCACAACGCTTCCAAACACTGGAACATGTTCATATAACATGGCACCCAGGTCAAAAAAGTCGTGATGATAATAAACTTTTTCGGAGAACCTTAGTTTTGATACGCCAGTAAACTCAATTTGGTTACCTTTATTTAATGAAGGATGCGCAAACTTCATGTTCCACTCTAAATAGGCGGTGTTGCCACTTTGAGTTCGGCTTAAAATATCGATTTCGTACTGACTGATATTTTGGTACATACCACTAAAGTAATTAGTTAGAGCACTTAATCCGCTAATTTGATGTACCGGATCTCGAAATTCAATTTCGTTGTCGTATATATCGCCCAGCAAATGTAAATTATTTGCCGTCAAATTACTGTAAATATCAACAAACTTATCGATAATTGAGTTAGATGCGTCAGCATCGTTGTTTATGCCAGTGCTGTTGCCAACAACATTTTTAAAGTCAATGCTCACGATAACTGCTCCTTCGCGTGTTTAAATTGCTCAATTGCTGATTGCCGTGATTGTTTTAAATTGACCATTGGTTTCGGGTAATTTTTGAACGATTGATTTTCAAATTTATGAATGTCTGCTGCAGTTTTTTCTCTTAAATCGGGTAACCAATATTTTATGAACTCAGACTTTTCATCAAACCTTAATCCTTGCGATGCTGGGTTAAACACTCTAAAGTATGGCGCGGCGTCTGTTCCGACCGATGCGCTCCATTGCCACCCTCCGTTATTGCTCGCATAATCAAAATCAAATAATTTTTGAGCAAAATAATGTTCGCCTTTTCGCCAATCGATCCACAAATTTTTGGTTAAAAAGCTAGCGACTATCATACGCAAACGATTATGCATCCAACCCGTTGTGTTCAACTGCTTCATGGCAGCATCAACAATCGGAATTCCAGTTTCGCCATTTTTCCAAGATTCAAAGTCTTTCGAGCTAGTATTCCACTTTATTTTACTATCAACTTCCAAGAAGCCTTTGCCGCGTCCAACTCGCGGAAAATGCCACATGACAGCTCGGTAAAAGTCTCGCCAAAGTAATTCGCTTATCCACACCTTTGCACCTTTGGTGGTTGAGGTTTTCGCTTGCAGATAACATCGGCGCACCGATAACGTTCCAATCGCAAGCGCCGAAGATAACTGTGAAGTTCCATCAATTGCAGGAAAGTCTCTTTGTTGATCATAATCAGACAAGCAATCATTACAGAACTGAGTCAATCGAGTTTTTACAGCCTGTTCGCTGATCGCAGGGAGCTTATCTGCGTCTGGCTTAATTTTTGGAAGAGAATCCGACTCTATCGTTACTTTTAGTTTGTTACCTGAACGTTTTGAAGGCACTTCAAACACATCAACAGGATTCGAAGATAAATAGGCGTAACATGCTTTTGAATAAGGTGTAAAAACTTTAAAGGGTTGACCTGTTTTAGTTTCAACTTCCCAAGGTGCAACTAAAGAATCCGCCACATAACGATGGCATTTAACGGATGACTCCAACGCTTCAACAACCTGCTTATCACGCGCACGCTCGTTCACCGCGTACTCAACATTAAAGTGCAAATCGGTTGCTTCCAATTGCTCACCGATACTTTTGAGCGCTTTTGCCGATTGTTTAAAATCACCAACCGAACGAATAATCAAAGGTATGTTTAAACTTTCAAGTCTCGACTGAAGTTCCTTAACCGCCTGAATAATTAAACTTTGTTGATTGTTGCCAACGCCGTGCTGTTCCCATTGCTCCTCAGCAAGCAAATACACAGCACAGACTCTATCATCTTTGCTAAGACAAGCATGATGAAGGGCCGGGTTGTCGTCGACGCGTAAATCATTTTTAAACCAAACTAAATGACACTTCATTATTGCATTACAACTCTTATCGCCAGTTCTTTAGGGTATGGGTCAAGAAAGCTTTGTTGAGAAATATAATCGTTAGGGTGTTTATTAAAATGATGCTTCAACAGTGTTAAGGGCGATAATATTGGCAGTAACCCTTTTCGATAATCCTGTATGCATTCGGTCAACTCTTTTCTGTCGGCCAGGTCGACCTCTTTTTTCAGATACCCTTGCAAATGCATCAACACATTCGCATTATTTTTTCTGGTCGCAACTTTCTTAAATCCATTCATTAAGTGACTTATATAACGTTGAGACTCTTCGATCAGATTATCCTTGGTTAACTTTGCCACCAGAGGACCTAGAAATTTATAGGTCGGCTGGCTGTGCGACATAAGGCTAAGTTTGTGTCTTGCGTGAAACTTTTGCAGCGCGCTCACGGTTAATCCAGACGCCACAAGATTTTTCCATTCGCTGTAAATAAAAATACGCTTAATAAAACTGTCACGTAACAGAGGGTCATGCAGGCGACCGTCTTCCTCTAAGGGTAAAATAGGATTAAGTTGTTTTACCCGAGCTGCAAAAATGCCCATGCCATTTCTCTGCGCTTGTCCTTTCTCAGAGTAAACTTTTACCCGCTCCATGCCACAGCTTGGCGACGCTTTGCAAAAAATATATCCGGAGAGCGATTCTAATTTGGACTGGTTTTTATCGGCAAATTCGCTCAGTTGCTCAGTAAAATCACCGTCGTCACCGTTACTGAACACCGCTCTGGGTTGCTCAGGGTCGCCCACAAGCCGAAGCGTTTTGCGTGGTGTACTCATGCCAATGCCAACTTCGGGGCACAGCGGCACGTACTCAATAAACTGAGCCAGTTCATTTTTGCAGAAGCGGTTTTGCTTGTGCCCACCATCGAACCTAACCGGGGCGCCAAGCAGGCAATGACTTATTCCAACTTTGATCATATTTTGAACCGAAAAAATGCTGCTATTGGTAGGTTATACGACTATTAAACAAAATTAGATTTTATTCAATTAATCAATAACTTAAATATACAGTTCAAATATTAACCGGGAAGATATGGAAAGGCCTGTTAAGTGATTATTAAATACTCAACAGCTAACGTTAATGTCGCTTAGATGTCATCTAAATGTCCCCTATCACCTTTAATGGCAAAAGCGGTGATAACGGCGAGAACAAGAACAAAACCAGTGTCGAGCAACCTCATATCGATCGCGGTATGCTCGAGACTGATTTGCTTAAAGTCCACTCAACAAACAATCAAACCAAACAAGCAATCAAGCCTATCGGGTTAAGCTTTGTTTTTAAGTTTCAATTCATTGATTGATCAAGTTTTTGAGTTTCAATCCATTGATTGATCAAACGGTCGAGTATTTCCAGCGTTACCGGACCGTAAGACAAAATTTCATCGTGGAATGCTCGAATATCAAATTGTTTGCCTAACGCCTGCTCTGCCTTTTTTCGCAGCTCAACAATTTTTATTTCGCCCAGCTTGTAAGACAAGGCTTGACCAGGCCAGGCAATATAGCGATCAATTTCGGTTCGCACATTGTGTTTGGATAACGCGGTATTGTTTTCCATAAACTCGATGGCTTGATCCCGTGACCAACCCTTGGCGTGCATTCCAGTGTCCACTACCAGTCGAATCGCTCGCCACATTTCATAGCTAAGTCGGCCAAACTGACTGTAAGCGTCTTGATAAAAGCCCGCTTCAATCCCTAGCTTTTCACAATACAGCGCCCAACCTTCGCCATAAGCCGACAAGTAAGAATTTCGTCGAAAATCTGGCAGGCTATCAAGCTCTTTGGTTAACGCCGATTGCAAATGGTGGCCAGGTACGGCTTCGTGCAGTGTTAACGCCTCTAAAACGTAGAGTGGGCGTTTATTCAGTGCGTAGGTGTTTACCCAATAAGTTCCACCACGGGTACTGTCCAGTGGTGCGCCAACATATCGGCCGGTGGTGTAACGCGGCGCAATTGCTTCGGGCACTGGTTCAACACCGTAAGGTTGCCGTGGTAAGCGGCCAAAAAACTGGGGCAATACGCCATCGGCTTTTTTCGAAATAAAGGCAGCCTGCTTGAGTAATTTTTCTGGTGTTTTGGCGTAAAACTGTGGATCGGTCCGTAAGAACTCCACAAACTCAGCAAAACTGCCTTTGAAACCGGACGCTTTAATCACCTCATCCATTTCCGCTTTTATGCGTTTCACTTCCGCCAGGCCAATGTTATGAATCTCGTCTGGTGACAAACTTAAGGTGGTGTAATAATCGATTTGTGAACGATAATAGGCCTTCCCACCTTCCATGTCATAAATCGCAATCCCCTCTCGCGCCAATGGCAAGTAATCTTGCTTTAAATACGCCACAAACTCATTAATGGCAGGAAAAACCGAGGTTTTAATTATGGCGAGTGCTTTCTTTTTTGTTTCCTCGGCTTCGCCTTCGTCCAATACTTTCTCTATCTGAGTTAACGGCTTAAAAAAGCCACTTTTCTCTGCAGAATCATTCATCAAACTTAACAATGGTTTTTCAAAATCTTTAAGCACAATTTTCGGCAGCAGTCGCTTTTGTTCTACCGCGAGTTGTAAGTTGCTTTTCCACTGCCCCAAATAACGCTCAATATCGGCCAGTTTCTCGACGTAAAATTGTACTTTTTCCGGCGAGCTAACGTCTGCTGTGTCTCCCATACGCAACAATGAGAAGTAAAAACCGGTATCGCCGATTAAAGGAAACAGATAAGTTTGATTTTCGATGGCTGCAATTTCGGAGCGCAGAGTAAACTGAAACATTTCATAGTTCACCTTGTCTTGTTCCGATAAAGAGTCAAACGAAATGGCCGACAATCGTTGTTGAAACGTTTTTAATTTTTCGAGTGTTTTGCCAAAACTCTTCGGAGACAAATCACCAAACGATCCTTTTCGCTTGTCAGCGTTGGGGTGATCCGGTCTTGGGTACTGGTCTTCCTCAAAGGAACTATAAGACTTAAACAGTTCATGCAGCTCCGCATTTTGTTTGCTATCCGCAGGGCTGTTCGGCGCAATCGATTGGTTGGCACAAGAAGCCAGTCCTGCGCAAGTCATTATTACAACAATAAATAACCGAAGATGCTTTGTCATATCTCATTCCAACTTTATAATTGTCCTTTGCATTGTAAGCCGACAAGCAGTTTGGTCAAGCGCCCCCTTTTTGTCAGGTTAAAATTAGTTGAGAGTCAGGTCAAAGTTAGATCAGTTCTGGGCGACCGACAGGTAAACAATCCGATAACCTCGCAATGTATAGAAATTGTATGAACCATTGTATGAACCATTAAATGGACAATAAATGTTAACACCCGAACAAATCGATACCTTTTTCTCGCAAGGATACCTGGTATTACCCAACTTTTGCTCAGAGCAACAGTGGCAAGGCATTCGCGACTTTGCCGAGCAACAATTGCAGTCGCGCGCCGTACCCGTTGAGTTAGAATCGGATCTGGAATATCCCGGAGCACCAACAAAAGAAAATGATGCTGCAGAAACAATTAGAAGACTTAAGCAAGTCGTCGATCGTTCGCCTATCATTCGAGACTGGGCGACCAGTAACCAAGTCGCGTCGGTACTAAAAAGTTTATTACCCAGCCCTCTTTATCTGGTGCGTGCTCATCATAATTGCATCATGACAAAACAACCGGAATTTAGTAGTGACAGTTGGTGGCATCAAGACTTGCGATATTGGCGTTATAGTGAAGGCAATCTTGTGTCTACCTGGCTGGCACTGGGCGAAGAAAATGAACGCAATGGCGGCTTGATGGTCATTCCCGGCAGTCATAAATGGTCGTATCAACCACACCAATTCGACAGCAATTTGTTTTTCCGCCAAGACTTGCCAGAAAATCAGGCTTTGTTAGAGCAAAAAGTAAAACTCACTTTAAACCCAGGCGATTTATTGTTATTTCATTGCCGTACTTTGCATGCAGCAACTCGAAATTACACCGACCAAACCAAAATGGCAGCGGTATTCACTTATCGAACTGAAAGCGACACGCCAATTGAAGGATCGCGCTCGGCAGAATCAGAAGACCTAAAGTTATCTTAAGGCTTTTTAATGACTTGTTTTTTTAAACGATCACAGAGCAAAATAGAAATAAAAAAGATTAAGATGGCTAAGTAATTAAAAAGATTATTTTAGCCTTAGCACACCAACTATAATACAAATAGCACCGCCGCCCATTCCTAGCCAGGCTTCGATTGGCGTATCTCCACTCAGCGCTCTGGTTACATGAGAGCCAGCAGAATCATAAACATCGTAACCCCAAATTGCCAATGCAACACCAATAACGATAAGTGCAATTCCAATAATTTTATTTTTCATGTTATTCGGCCCTTTTTAGTTATTTATTTTATTGCAGATTTAACTAATACCTTATAAAGCTTAACAGTTTTCTTTGATAATTGCTTGGAGCGTGCGTTTAATTTTTTTTGGAAGTGATTCATCCATTGCTTGGCTAGCTGCGGCAGACACATTGTAATTGGAGCTTTGACCTTGCATCACCAACGCAACGTATAAAGTATCGTCGAGATAAGGTTGCACCATTTCTAAAATATCATCCCATGAGTAGTCTTGGCAGACGATTTTAGGTTCACTGAAAACTTCTGCAGCATTAGCAAAGGATGTAATTATACAAACGGTTAAAGTTTTAATTAATGGCTTCATATTATCTCAATCAACATGGAACAACTGAAAATGCAGAACCAATAGCACTGGAAATAGCATTAATAATCTCACAGGTAATTCTTGCCTTATTAATAGCTATATCCACTAATACACCGAATATAATTGATAAATAAGCTAAGTAACCAAAACCAAAATAATCGTTGTACAAGATAGTATAAAACCAGTCCTGACCAAAAATGTAGATTGAGGATGCAATTACAGTTGCTAGAAACAATAGTATTCCCGGCAAGAACAAGTGTGCAATGGCTTGCGGTTTTATAAACGACATTGCAAGCAATAATAGGAACATCATAAAGTTTGTTCCTAAAAATATTCGAAGATCTAATTTTAGACTACCGACTATTTCAAGGTACTTCCCTTTTATAATATTACTTAAAGTATCTTGTGCGACCTCTATATTTTTAATTCGTTCCAGATAGCTCGCTGTAATTGACTTGGTTAGAGCTTTCTTTTTTTCACAATCATAGCCACACATAGAGGCAATTACACTGGCTATCGTTTCGGGCAGCTTATTGTCGATATCTTGCTGTACTTTTTCTTTCTCTAGCCCAAGCTTTGCTGCAATATCGAGTGCTTTGTCAGTCGTTGAGGATTGACTTGCGCTTTTGTACTTTTCTCGAACTTCCTTCTCAATTTGAAGTTTTACGAAACCCTTCGTAGACTCTTCTACCACTTTAGGAGATATAAAAGTAATTAAAAATAGAAGGCCGAACAAGACCACACCAATCGTTCCTAGTATTCTTAATGTAGCACTCATACAGTTTTAGCTTCCTTCAAAAAATCAGAACTAATTGAATTACTTACTGAACAGATATCGACTCATTACTTCAAGGTCCCTCTTCGATACAAATAAAAAGTGTATCCTACGTAAAGCACCATAAATATTGCACCGGGAACAATGGCAAGGTAAATATTAGCGTTTATCGCCTCCATAAACTCTCTATAATTGCTGTTATTCAAATTATAAATAGTGAACAGTACATTTAACACCAGCTGAACCAACATCAAATGTAATGCGTTTTTCTTCAAACGAAACAACTGCAAAGCAGCAACAAATCCAATCACCATGCCAACAACGACTAATACATTATCTAAAATCGTCAAATTCGCATAATAATTCGCTGTTACATCGTCCATCGGGAAAACACCCGATACCATTAGAAAGTGCGATGCAATGCCTAACGTACCTATGCATGCAAAAATAAAAATTATCCAAACTAAGATTGGCCGTTTATCTACGTCATTTTCCGCTTCTATATTCGATTTAGGTGACTCGTAAACATCTTCCATTTTAATTTCCTCTTTAATTTATTATTTTGATAATATTGTCCTGCTTACCAAGTTAGCACTTTTCCATTTTCAACGACAGTACCACTGGTTACTATTTGGGTTATTACATGCACGCCTTTAATAGATACTTTCACCACTTCCGAAATTGCTTCTGCCAAGCCTATTTGAAGCCGATTTATATCTGCTTCATTCCAAAGGTCGGGCAAAAACAATTGTGCCATTACGTCATACTGTTTACCGACCTGTTCATTGAGTTCTACAAAGTTAACGGTCATCTCCTCCGATGAAATACCAGATAACGAGCTCCATTGCTCGACTAACTCATTCGAGGCATCTGGTAAGTCTAATGTGGTGTAACAGTAAACTATTGGCATGGTAGCTCCATATCCTCTAATAAGAGCCTAAAACTCGATTGTATCAGGACACTTTTTATTTGTGTTCATTTGATGGCTTTCGAACTCATTTTTATCACATCCATAAGTCCATACTTTCCCATATTCAGCTTCTAGTTCCTTATCGACTATACACTGACATTCAAACTCCGTATCTTTTTTAGCCTCACTACTAGCTTTAACAGGTAACGTTATATCAGAGTACTCTACATCAGTGGCTTTGCTCTCTCCCAGTAACATCATCTGCAACGAAAAGACTTATTAATAGGAATATCAAAATAACAATCCCAGTCGATAAAATGATAATAATAGGTATTTTCATAATGTTAATGCCCGCTTAAAAGCTTATAGACGTTATTTTTTCCACGATTATATTTACGACTTAGTGCGATTAAATACACCTGACAGTTCATCGTACACACCAAATTCATCTGACTCAGGATTGTAGCCACTGATTAAGCACTCATAAATCAAATACTCTTTTGCCTCATCAGGAGAATCGTTTGCTAACCACCCACTTTTATCATTTATTATAAGTAATCCCTCTATCGAGTGCTGTTCAATTAAATATTTCCAGCCTGCTGGTGAAATCGTTGCCAATAATATTTGGCAATAATCAAAAAGTTCTTCAACTTTAGCAGGATCTTTTAATTCCTCTGTATAATAGTGAGTACCTTCCGGTTCTGGGTATTGATACCAAGCTAAAGATTTATTCTGGTTCATATTAGTTATAACTGCCCCTGTAACTGACAACAAATCTCTGTCTTTTAGTCACCTTATGAAATGTCATAAAGTTGACATTCACTGTTTAGGAATATTAATTTCATGCCAAACAAGATCATCGATAACAACATATAGCTTTTTATATTGGTTAACTTTAGCCTTAACCTCGAAGTCGATATACTTTGTACATGCACAGCCTGTGAATATATTAGTCGGATGAGCTTTTTCTATGTAAAGAGTGAGTGAGTCAATACCTTTTTTCACTCTAGGATTAACAAACTGATACCCACCCGCTGTATTAACCCAAAACTGACCCTTTAAGGTAGTTTTGCCTTTTAATATAAACGGCGAAGATTTGTCATTAGGGCTCTTTAGACAATCACCTACTTTTATATGACTCAATAGAGGCCATTCGCCTGGCGGATAAGGCCTTTCTTCAAAGTCTTGACTCGCAAAAGCCAGCGATGGAAATAAAAGAAAAACGTACTTTAGCATTTCTTATCCTTAACGCTTAAATCAAGCGACAGTTTTTATTCAGGTGTATTTTCTGGTTGGGCATTTGTTTAATGATTCCTTCAGAAATCAAAACTTGTCCTTTAAATATTCCTATACTTCCGATGTCCGCCCCATCCTCAAAGTCTTCATAAAATCTACAAAGTATTGAAAACAGTTCAAACTTACCATTTAAAAGAGCTAACAAGCCCAGTAAATGATTTTCTTTAAAATCTGCAGCCGCTGTGAAAGAAATTGCACTAATGCCATCACCATTGCATTGTTCAGATTGAACCCACACCTCTGAGCCAGAACCTCTTGCAAATACTTGTTCTAAGTAGGAATCTATACTCTCCGATAATGCTATGTCATAGTCTTCGTGCTTATCGCCTTGTCGCTCAAATACTTCTTCAGGAGCACATCTACCAATGAATCGTGAAATAAATTCACTCTCTTCGATCACTTCCAAAGGAACTGTGTCATTTATTTTGTCTATATTAAGATTCAGCATGGAGTCCTTGTATGCCTGACGCATTACACAGTGGAATTTTAAAGTTACAACTACTAGTTAAAGCACTGCTTGATTCTATACCTATTACTCTACCCAAAAGTATGTACCGATAGGCAATGATAACCATAAGCCACATATAATACCAAGAATGACAGAACCGTATTTTGAATTGAATAAATATTTTGATAACTCTCGAACAAATATCAATAAGATAAAGACAACAAAGGCATAAGAGAACAAGTTATACCAAGCAAGAAAGCCAAAAGAAAAGCTAGACAATAAACCGGATACAAAAACATTTTGCCAGTAGGCTTTGCTCAAACCACTTTGGGATTTGTTTATTATCGAAATTATAACAACAAGACCCACTAGAACAAAAACGCCAAACAAAACAACGCTAATCAAGTTGTCTCCTAAATATTTCTATATGCTGACATTGTTTTTATGCACTAACGTTACCATGAATGACTGCAATGCAAGCTGGCTGTAAGTTAGTAATTTTATGAATCGATTCATCGAGTGAAACAGATTACTCAATTAGCCTGAAAAATCATTTTATGTTCCTCTGCAATCCATATTTTTTAATTTTTAAGTATCGCATATACCCACCATATTACATGCGATATTATTTCTCATCTGACCTGCCCCATTTTTTTCTTCAAGCGAAGTCATTACTGTGGAAGTAAAAGGCTTGGCCCGATAATTCGGTCTTACTATGAAATAATTTGGTATATCGTAGTTCATAATAACGCTCACGCTTACATATTTATTAAACTCATGAAGTACTTAATAAATTATTTCTCACCTCTTTTTGCAATAAAAGTTCAATCAAAATACTATAAACTAGACTTTCATAAATCAGCTAACATAAACTATTGACAGCAAAAAAATGTAGTGGGCGCACCATCTATAGTAAGTCCATTATTACAGTTATCTTTCCCGGGCTATGAGATTGCTCCGCAAGGACTGGCCTCACTTGCTATTTGAAATGGCTAAATAAAGAAATCATAACACTACTTAAGAGGTGTTGATAATCAATGCTCTATCCCTATTATCCCCCATAGATATGTCCCATCGCAAGGCATCTGAATTAAACTAACTATTTTTAAAGCGGTCCGAAATAAGTGACTCACTAATTTTATGAATTTGAGGACATACAAGTGATGAAAAATATTTTCTTAATATATATTTTGATTTTCGGAGTTTTTAAATCATCAGCGCAAACACCTGTGGGTGACTACTTACCTATCTTAGAATCCAATGTTCGAGCGCTTAATATCCAAAATATCTACCCCCACCGTCAAATTCCATTTCGCCTAGCAGCAAAAGGTACTGGTGAAGGTCAGGAGAAAAAGAGCAATGTATATTTTGTGCAGCCTATTTTTCAATTTGAAACAGACAAAGATTCGATAGATTATCCCTGGGCTGAACACAAAGGAAAGAATGGTGGTTTAATATTGGAGTTCAAACTAGTACTCCATACTGCCCAACAACGCAAACTAGCTCTAGAGCACATTCAAAGAGAATTAAAACTTAGTGACGAACCAAAGCCAGACATCGATTTGAGGTTTTGGCCCACACAAAGAGTAAAAATAGACTTCTTTGACAAGCATAACGAGAGCGAACTTGTTTTCTCTGCAGAAACAAAAAATGAGATTAATTCGGGTGATAAAGAAAGTACGGTTTCGATCATGTCGGAAACTTTGATACCCTCCAAGTATGAAAAAATTAAAATGCTTTTTGATAAAGAGAGGCTGCGCGCTTCCATTAGCTACCAATACAGGGGAGTCTTGCAAACCTCTGCTGTTGTCATGGCGCAATTCGACTCGGAAAAGTTTGATAGTCTTAAAAAAGAGCTCGATGCCTTAGTCAAAAATACTACAGTAGACGGAAAACAATATATTTTTGGAGAGACTCAGAGAAAAATTGAATCTAAAGTTTCAAATTTTATGAGTGCCATGATTAATACCAATGACCTGAAGCTAGTGAGCAAACTTCCTAGTCTCGGCTCGGCGTTTTTTAATAAGTTACCTCGACAAGTCCCTAAGAACTTCGATATTTCAGACAAAAACGACCCTCTCGTTAAGGCATTCGCAAATTATCTCAAACCATTGATCGAGAAAAACAAAATTGAATATACCGATGAAACCAAAACCAAAATTAAAATCACAGCCAGCAAAACACCGGCAGCAAGCTTTGAAAAGCAACACAACGTAAAGCTAAAAAAAACCAAAGAAATGGACACTTACATTCCAGTAGAAATAGATTACGCTTCATTCGATGATATCTCCAGTACTATAGAGGAGAATTTACAACTTTCAATTAAACTCGCAGTAGCCGAGTTGAACTCCTTTGTCCACGCAGACACCATCGATATTCATAAGTCTTTGACGGATCATAAGCCAGATACGTCTGTTACCAGGGTTCTTTATGACGTCCCTCTTGGAACGGTTTTGTGTTCCATGTCAACAAAAGCAGAGCCACCGGTCGGATTCGCTTGGATGAATAGTGATAACGCCAAATGGCCCGACAGCTCATGGGCGCCAAAATCTAATGGTGGAATTATTCCAGACATGTCAGGTCGCACACTGTTAGGAACATCTGACAGAAATAAAACTGGCGTAATTGAAAGTGGGACGAAACTTGAGCTTGTGTTTGATGGCAAATATGCTCCTCCATCATTAGACGTATTTGCTGTCACCTTAAAGAGAGTTGACGTTACTTATCATATTGACCAAGTATCAAACTCAACTGAAGAAGTTACTACAAATAACTATTTAATGGCCAGTCATTTCTCGGCTGCTATCGTCGACGCTAAAGAAAAAATCGAGACCGAAAACTTTAAAATTCCTGCTACTGATATAGGCAGCGTGCCTGAAGCTCGAGTAGCAGACTATGTTAGTATTCATAAACCTCGTATTAAATATAAAAACAGCGGCGTAAATCAAACAATAAATCCAAGTTCTTCCTTCTGTCGCTACATGGTAAGGGTATACTAATGAATAGATATTTGACACTCACTCTCTTATTAATGAGTTTAAATCTAAATGCGGTTACTGTGCCCTGTTTTGGCGAGAAAAAAGAAAAAGTAGAGAATTTACGAGCCTTAGCTCAAAATGCCTTAGAAAAAACATTGAAAGTTTTGAAAGACAAAAATCGTGAGGACAGCGTGAGTTTTGGCATGATGGATCTGTTAGGCATAAATAGTAGTGATAAAGTTTCAAAAGCGGTTGATCTTTACACAAGTCTTAAAGATTTCCTCGCACTACCATCTTTTCAGTGTACCGTAACATCGGAGTATGAAAATTACATGGATGGAGTAGTAATAGGCTATATTTATCCAGACAATGATCATTTCTTTATATATCTAACAACCGAGTTCTTTGAGTTAGAAGAAGAAGGTTTTCAAAGTAAACTAGGCGTTTTAATTCACGAGATGTCTCACTTTCATATCACGCAGTCTGCAAATTATTTCCTCAAGCAGGATGAAGTTTACGAGTTACACGAAGCACTAAGCTTGGCAAGAAATGACCCAGACAACGCAATCTCGAGCGCAAGCAACATTCAGTACTTTTTCGAGGCGCTTTATTTTGAACTTTGGGACAATGATGAATATAAAAGTGCGAAAGAAACCCTTTGAAATAAAATAACGACTGGAACTAAACTTTACTCTGGATTATTACAAGTTTTATCATTTTGCCGCCCTACCAGCAAACTCGGAAGGCGGCAAATAATTCAGTCAAATTTGTGGCCGTTCAACATTTTGATGCCTTTAACACTTATCAATTTCGCACCTAACCTCGTATAAGTTACTAAACAAGCGTTTCTAAACTTCCCATTAAAGCCTCCGAAAAAAGCATTTTTAGTTGGTTTACCCATTTGGATAAAGGTCGTTTAAACACACTTTTCCTTTGCCCAGAAAGAGCAATATAGGAAAACCATAACTTTAAAGATAATCTCCATAGTTTCATTTTCTGATTGACGTTGCCAAAAGCCGCATGAGGCACGAACGTCGAATTTAATGGCCTGATTATATTGCATTTGTCACCTACAGAGACTCAACATAATTAAACCAACGGTCTAGGAGAGAAGCGTAGTGCAAAGCGTCGGGCGTTGAATGTCCTTCAAGGGTTACCGCTTGCGCTTCTAGTGTACCTAACTCTTCAACTATTTCCTCTGCCTCTTTAGTAGAAATTTGAACGATAAAATAATCTGTTTGTTTGCCACCTCGATGTAAGGCGGGCTTTTCGACGGGCTTTGATTTTAAAAAATCACTTACTAAGCCAAATTTTTTCGATTCAATCTTTTCCAAAGCCATGAGTGTCTGTTCCAGTTCTCGCCTAGAAAAAGATGAAGGTTTAGCACATATTTCGTGATACGTATTAGTTTCCATTTAATCTTTTATCACCCTGCCATGCCGCAGGAACAAAATTAATTTTTTGAGCGAGCGGAGCAGAAAAATACAAAACGAGAAATTCGGTGGAGGTCGGATTGATATGTTTGATAGTACTTTACAATGTTTCAACTTGCGAATACTCCTCACGGAACTCAATCAACTCTTCTAGCGCTGACACTAATAGCACGGCCTCACTATTAACTTTTACATCAGAGAGCTTAAAATAGCGTACCTCATACCGCTTTTCATCAATATCGACTGTTTGTTCGAGGAGAAAATCATTTTCTTGAAACCTCTCAGCAAAGGTCTTGAGCTCGATAGCGAATTCACCAGAAACTTTTTCCCTTAAATGCGGCTCACGATCTCCAAGTACCACACCAGGGAAGTCACGTTTGACTTGCCCTACAGTATAAACATTAGAAGTTAAACCTATTGAATATAAGGAACACTTAACCGGAAGATTCTCGTTTACCGTGGAAAGTTTTTCAATTATCTCAGCTAGCTTCATAGGTCATTTACGGGGGCTACTAATGCCTTGCTCACCTGCACATACTGCGGAGAGCGTTTTTGTGGGAAAATGGAGCGCAATGACAGACACAAAATGAGCGCAGCGTATTTTGTCCCAGCAGATGCTTGTTATGCATTTTCTTGGTACTCAGCTGCTTCGATGAGCAACGCTGCTAGTTGACGTGCTTCATTGGCAGGAAAGGTAACCGGAATCATTTGGTAGCTTCCGATAGAGGACGCCGAAATTTCCAAGCCGACAAACCTAACTGAGCCGCCGTCTACTGCATGTACCTTTACTTTATTAGAGAAAATTTTCCTTTTGGCTG
This sequence comes from Gammaproteobacteria bacterium, assembly GCA_013373375.1. Taxonomy (GTDB): domain Bacteria; phylum Pseudomonadota; class Gammaproteobacteria; order Enterobacterales; family Kangiellaceae; genus Pleionea. The sequence continues at coordinate 171 of JABXHY010000059.1, read as the reverse complement.
AAACACCATCGTATGTTTTGATGATTTTTCCGCCAAACATAATCCCTTTACCCTTTTTTGTGAAAAACACAAAAAGTACCCACGCGAGTACAACAAAGAAAAATATAAAAAATATTACTTCAGGCATCCTTACTCCAACTTATGCATAACCCCTCAATAACCGGCGCAGCT
>JABXHY010000007.1 GCA_013373375.1 Gammaproteobacteria bacterium | reverse complement strand
CCAAAATGTCGAAGTCAAAAGGAACCTTCATTAAAGCAAGAACCTTTTTGAATCATTTCAATCCAGAGTTCTTACGTTATTACTTTTTAGCCAAGCTTAATAATCGAGTGGATGACTTTGACCTAAACCTTGAAGACTTTGTAATGAGAGTCAACTCTGACTTAGTTAATAAATACATCAACCTTGCCAGTCGTTGTGCAAACTTTGTCAGTAAAAAGTTTGATGGAAAACTGTGCAGTGGTTTTGCCGAGCATCCTCTTATTTTAGAGTTTCAGGAAGCAGCAGACGGAATCGCACAAGCTTACGAAAATAAAGAGTTCGGTCGTGCGGTTCGCACTATTATGGCATTAGCCGATAAAGCCAATAAGTACATAGATACAGAAGAACCCTGGGTCAAAATCAAAGATGAAGCGACCGCTCCAGACGTTTTATTGGTAAGTTCTGTTGCTTTGAACCTGTTTAAGATATTAACGGTTTACTTAAAACCCGCTATTCCAGAAATGGCCAAAGCAGTCGAAGGCTTTCTAAATATCGAACCTTTAACTTGGCAAGACAGTCAGACATTAATGGAAGACCACGAAATAAACCGTTTTAAACCTATGATAAAGCGTGTTGAAATGAAGCAGGTAGAAGCAATGATCGAAGAGTCAAAAGAATCGGAAGAAGCGAGCGCGCCCGAATTAGCCGATCCGTTAAAACCAGAAATTGAGTTTCCAGACTTTGATAAAATTGATTTGCGGATCGCAAAAATTGTGAAGGCGGAACATGTTGAAGGCGCAGATAAACTGTTGAAGTTACAACTCGACTTAGGCGGCGTTACTAAGCAAGTATTTGCTGGAATTAAATCGGCTTACTCACCGGAAGACTTGGAAGGTAAATTAACCGTTATGGTTGCCAATTTGGCACCTCGTAAAATGCGCTTTGGTTTATCTGAAGGCATGGTGCTTGCGGCTGGCCCTGGTGGAAAAGATTTGTGGATACTTAATCCCGACGAAGGTGCGCAACCCGGCATGCGAGTTAAGTAACTCTTCTTGAGCAAATTAGGAATGGCTCTTACTTAGGAAATAGCGACTATGGTGTTAACAATAGAACCGTTTGCGATGTACAGCACAACCTGGTGGTCTTACTTGGTTTTGGGTGTGGTATTTTTGGTACTCGTTTGGTGGAAAATCCGGCATTGGAATTACTACGGCCAAGTTGCATTATTGAGCTTTTTTGCCGCTGGAGCGTTCAGTTTTTCACAGGTGCCGGAAGCAACCACTCATGCACCGGCAGCCATTGCTTTTATTTTGGAACTAGAGAACGAAGGCGCCGATGGCGAAATAGCCATGCTTACACTAATTGGTTTAGTCTGGCTGATATTACTGGTTGTGTTTATCGGCGGAAGGATTCTTTGGGATCAGTGGCTCAAAGATAAAGTGATGCCCATTATTCACGAAAAGCTAAAAGTAAAGCATTAACATGCAAGACAAATTTCGGATATGTTGTTAGCACTTGAAAAATCTTTCGAGTGCTTGCGAGTTTAGCGACAGTGTCCGTGAACAGTTTTTTACCAGAAATACCATATAATTCATCATATTGAATTGTGAATATTGATTTGAGAATTAGGCACTCATTAGGTGTTCGACAGATAAATCTCGCCGAATACTTAAACTAAACTCTTATTAAGTACAAACAGTAAATCTTTGACTCTAATGAATCTTTTAATCTGTAAACGGACCTGACTTAAGTGACTAACTATTTTTTGTTACTCGTGAGCACGGTATTGGTCAATAACTTCGTATTGGTGAAGTTTTTGGGGCTCTGTCCGTTCATGGGTGTCTCAAATAAAGTTGAAACGGCGATTGGAATGTCTTTCGCGACGACATTCGTGCTAACGTTAGCTTCCGCCTGCAGTTACGTGGTAAACGAGTTTTTGCTCACCCCTCTTGGCTTAGAATACCTTCGCACTTTATGTTTTATTCTCGTTATTGCCGTCGTTGTGCAATTTACCGAAATGGTTATTCATAAAACTAGTCCGGTTCTGTATCGAGTACTTGGCATATTTTTACCTTTGATTACTACCAATTGCGCAGTGCTAGGTGTTGCACTACTGAATGTTAATGAGCAACATTCATTTATCGAATCAATCGTCTTTGGTTTTGGTGCTGCAGCAGGTTTCTCATTGGTTTTGGTTTTATTCAGTGCGATGCGTGAGCGTATCAATGTCGCTGATGTTCCACTACCTTTTCGTGGCGCAGCAATTGCGATGATCACAGCTGGCTTAATGTCACTCGCCTTTATGGGATTTTCCGGGTTGGTTAAAATTTCATGAATACCTTAATGGCGGTTGTATTGTTAGTTTTACTGGCGGCTTTATTTGGCGCTTTGCTTGGCTACGCTGCAGTACGTTTTAAAGTTGAATCGGATCCTATTGTTGAGCAGATCGATAATATTTTGCCGCAAACTCAATGCGGACAATGTGGCTACCCCGGCTGCCGTCCTTACGCTGAAGCTATAGCAAATGGCGACGAGATTAATAAATGCCCGCCTGGCGGCGAAGCTGGCGTTAAAGCATTAGCCGATTTATTGGGTCGAGAGCCCAAGCCCCTCGATGAGTCTTTAGAAGAATCTGTACCAAAGGTTGCTGTCATTCGTGAAGATGAATGTATTGGTTGCACTAAATGCATCCAAGCGTGTCCGGTCGATGCAATTGTAGGTGCAGCGAAACTAATGCACACCGTTATCGCAGACGAATGCACAGGCTGTGACTTATGTGTACCGCCTTGTCCAGTTGATTGCATCGATATGATTCCACTGACCAATAACGACTTACATCATTGGCAATGGCCCAATCCAAACAGCGAACCGCATTCACCATTTGAATCTGAACAAATAATACCGGTTAAGCAGGTATCATAATGGACTCGATTCAATACACCACTCAATATCAGTTCCATGGTGGCATTCATCCGGAAGAACATAAAGAGTTGTCGAACCAACATTCGATCGGTGAATTAGGAGTTCCTCCGCAATTAAACATCTACCTGGGTCAACATAATGGTCAGCCTGCACTACCAGTAGTTAATGTCGGCGACTATGTAAAACGAGGACAACTTATTGGCCGGATGCAAGGCAATCTATCCGCCAATGTTCACGCCTCTTCAAGTGGTACGGTAAAAGAAATTGCATTACGACCGGTTGCTCATGCTAGTGGTATGAACGACTTATGTGTTGTCATAGACACCGATGGAAATGACGCTTCAGAATATTTGGAACCTATTGCTGACTACGCATCCGTTAATAAGCAGGTGCTTTTAGATCGAGTCGCCGAGGCAGGTATTGTTGGACTCGGTGGAGCAGCATTTCCCAGCAATATAAAATTAATGCCTCGAGTAAATCATCTGATTATCAACGCGGCTGAGTGCGAACCTTATATCAGTTGTGACGACCGATTGATGAGGGAAAACGCCGACGAACTTATAAATGCGATTCAATGTGTTCAATCGATTATTGGTGCACAACACTGCACGATTGGAATAGAAGACAATAAACAAGAAGCCATTAACGCACTTTTATTGGCTATCGAAAAACAAGACCCTAACAATAACTCACACTTTCAAATTTGCGTTGTACCTACTAAATATCCCAGTGGTGGTGAAAAACAATTAATTGAACTCATTACCGGTAAACAAGTTCCCGCTCAACAATTACCGCTAGCATTGGGCATCATAATGCATAATGTGGCAACAGCTTTGGCTGTCTATCGAGCCATTACAAAAGGAGAAGTGTTAACACAACGCTTAATGACCATTACCGGAAAAGCAGCCACCATTCGAGGCAACTTTTGGACACGTATTGGAACACCGTTTGACTGGATTCTGGAACAGGCGAAAGTTAACACTCAAGTATTAGACCGAGTCATTATGGGCGGGCCGATGATGGGCTTTGAAATTCAAAAGCTCGACTCTGGCACAGTTAAATCAACCAACTGCACTATATTCGCTGAAACAAATGAGCTAGCGACATCAAACAATAGTTTACCTTGTATTCGATGCGGCTTATGCGCCGATGCTTGTCCGGTTTCGTTACTTCCCCAACAACTGTATTGGCACTCTAAAAGTGAAGAGTTCAATAAAGCCGAACATTATAACCTTTTTGATTGCATTGAGTGTGGAGCTTGTTCATATGTGTGCCCGAGTAATATTCCGTTAGTGCAATATTATCGATTTGCAAAAAACGAAATTGTCCGGCAATCGGATGAAAAAGCCAAAGCCTCTCACGCTCGAGAACGACACGAGTTCCGTGAATTAAGATTACAAAGAGAAAAAGCCGAACGTGCTGAGCGACATCGAAAAGCCGCCGAAGCAAGAAAAAAAGCAGCAATGCAAAAAGGTGAAGCCGACGAAAAGAAAGCAACAATTGCGGATGCCGTTGCACGTGCAAAAGCAAGAAAACAACAATCTAAAGATTAACAAATAATGCTGAAATCATCGCCCTTCAATCAAGCATCAAACTCAGTGACTCAACTTATGTTGCAAGTCATTTTAGCAACCCTACCTGGCGCCTTAATCATGTTTTATTTTTTTGGTTGGGGCGTGCTATTTAACTTACTGACTTGCAGTCTTGTTGCAATGGCGAGCGAAGCTGCAATTTTAAAACTGCGTGGCCGCGATTTTAAAAGCGGACTATCGGATTACTCAGCTTTAGTCACTGGTATTTTAATTGGGTTAGCCTTACCACCTCTCGCTCCTTGGTGGGTTGCTGTTATTGGAACTTTCTTTGCCATCACTTTTGCCAAGCATGTTTACGGCGGTCTTGGTTATAATCCATTTAATCCTGCAATGGTTGGTTATGTTCTGTTGCTCATTTCTTTTCCAGTTGCCATGACCAGCTGGCTTCCACCGCAAAACATTGCAACTAATGCCGTTAACTTCCTAGACTCACTCAACCTTTTTTTGTTTGAAATTGATAGTCAGGGAAATAAGCTCAACTTCTATCTGCAAAATGCAGATGGTTTTACCATGGCGACACCTTTAGATGAACTAAAGACAGGTTTAAGCATGGGATTTACTACTGCAGAACTGCAAGATAAATTAATTTTGACTGGCTGGGTCAATCAAGGCTGGCAGTGGGTTAATATTGCGTTTCTTGTTGGTGGCCTTTATCTTTTAACTAGAAAAGTGATTCACTGGTACATACCGGTTGGAATGCTCGGTGCAATATTTTTAACGTCTGGCCTGTTAACCTGGATTGATCCTGATTTACATATTTCACCCATGACGCATTTATTCAGTGGTGCCACAATGCTTGGCGCGTTTTTTATTGCAACCGATCCGGTGAGTGCAGCAACTACACCAAAAGGAAGAATCATCTTCGGTGCAGGGATTGGCTTTTTAGTGGTAATTATTCGGAACTTTGGTGGTTACCCAGATGCAGTAGCTTTTGCAGTATTATTATTAAATATGGCTGCGCCATTGATTGATCACTTTACTCAACCTAAAGTTTATGGAACGAGAGACGCGTAACTATGGCGAAACGATCCATGTATAAAAATGCTGTTGAGCTGGGTGGCTTTGCGTTACTGTCAATCGGTCTCATCGCCGTGTTTCATTTGTTGACCAAAGATCAAATCGCAGCAGAAATGCAAGCCAAACTGGCCAGAACTCTTGGCGAATTAATTGAGCCAACTGAGTATAACAATGATGTTTATCACGACTGCATTGCTATTGACTCTAATGGCGTTTTAACCCTTAAGGGAAAAACTTTATTTTATCGAATGGAGATGGATCAAAAACCTGTAGCGGCAATGTTTACAGTAACTGCTCCAGACGGTTACAGCGGTGCTATTGATTTAATCATGGCAATTCGATTCGATGAGTCAATCGCTGGAGTAAGAGTTATTCAACATAATGAAACACCCGGGCTTGGCGATAAAATTGAACCAAGAAAGTCAGATTGGATTAAACAATTTGAAGGCTTAAATTTTTCACTTGTGCCGCAAGAAAACTGGAAAGTCAAAAAGGACGGAGGAAGCTTTGATGGGTTTACTGGCGCAACAATCACTCCAAGAGCAGTACTCAAAGCGATAGAAAAAGGTCTTAGTTATTTCGTCACTCACAAGCAAGAAATTTTCACGACGCCAACTAACTGCGGAGGTGACAATTCAAATGACAACTGATTATAAATCTCTTACCAAGCAAGGCCTCTGGGATAATAATCCAGCTCTAGTGCAGTTGTTAGGACTTTGCCCTTTATTAGCAGTTAGCAATACATTTATAAATGGACTTGGACTCGGGATCGCAACCACTATGGTATTAGTCGGTTCTAATATTTCAGTGTCTTTTGTCCGACACTGGGTCCCCAAAGAGATTCGTATTCCAATTTTCGTCATGATGATTGCTTCTTTTGTTACCAACACTCAATTGCTAATGAATGCTTTCACTTACGATCTTTATTTAGTGCTTGGAATATTTATTCCTCTTATCGTCACTAACTGCACTATCATTGGTCGAGCTGAAGCTTTTGCATCAAAAAATCCTATTATCCCCTCCTTTGTTGATGGCTTAATGCAAGGCATCGGTTTTTCTGTCGTATTAGTTTTACTGGGTGCGATTCGAGAAATATTAGGTCAGGGGACTTTATTTTATGGCGCTGATCAGTTGTTAGGAAGCTGGGCAAAGCAGCTTACCATTCAGATTTATCAAGTCGATCAAAACTTCCTTTTTGCCATATTACCACCGGGGGCATTTTTTGCTCTTGGGCTATTAATCGCTTTGAAAAACTTAATTGATCATAGAGCCAAACAAAAGGCGTCAAAAGTTTCGGTAGAAGTCGTTGGCGCGGAGTCGAAAGCGTAAGCAGTACACACACTCATAAAAACAAAAAAGGCACTCATTGAGTGCCTTTTTTTATTTAAAGTGTCGAGTATCATTTATCGTTGCAGACAGGAAAACTTATCCTTCGTAAGACTGGAACACCAAACAAGCATTAGTTCCGCCAAAACCAAAACTGTTACTTAACACTCGGTTAATTTTTGTATCCGTTTTAGTTTGTATAATTGGCATTCCTTCAGCATCAGGATCGATTTCGTTAATATTTGCCGATCCAGCAATAAAGCCATCTTTCATCATTATCAAACTGTAAATTGCTTCATGCACTCCGGTCGCCCCCAAGGAGTGACCCGCTAATGACTTAGTCGACGAAATTTTTGGAATCTTGTTACCAAAGACTTCTTTAATAGCTTTCAATTCAGCGGTATCACCTACAGGCGTGCTGGTGCCATGAGTGTTAATGTAGTCGATTTCACCGTCAACATTTTCCAATGCTTGTTGCATGCAACGCACTGCGCCCTCACCTGACGGCGCAACCATGTCATAACCATCAGAAGTTGCACCATACCCCACTAATTCGGCGTAAATCTTTGCGCCACGAGCTTTTGCATGCTCCAGATCTTCAAGCACTAACATGCCACCACCGGAAGAAATAACAAAACCATCTCGAGTTGCATCATAAGGTCGAGAAGCTGTTTCTGGCGAATCATTGTATTTTGATGAGAGCGCGCCCATTGCATCAAACAATAAAGTTAAACGCCAATCTTCTTCTTCCCCGCCGCCAGCGAAAACGATATCTTGTTTACCCATCGCAATTTGTTCATAGGCATTACCAATACAGTGTGCGCTGGTCGCACAAGCAGACGAGATGGTGTAGTTAATCCCTTTAATTTTAAAGGGAGTTGCCAAACACGCGGATGTTGTACTCGCCATGGTTTTAGGAACAGCGTATGGACCAACTCGCTTAACACCTTTGGTTTCACAAATTTCTACAGCTTCTACTTGAGTCCCTTGTGAACCACCACCGGAGCCTGTAATAATCCCTGTTTTAACATTTGAAACTTGGTCTTCAGATAATCCTGCATCTTCAATGGCTTGTTTCATGGCGATGTAAGCATAACCAGAAGCGTCTGCCATAAAGCGTACCACTTTGCGGTCGATATGATCTTTGATGTCCAGATCAGGCCAACCCGCGACTTGGCTGCGAAGTCCTTTTTCTTTATAAATTTCTTTAAACCGAATCCCTGACTTGCCTGCTTTTAAGCTTTCAGTCACTTCATCAACGTTATTGCCAAGACAGGACACTATGCCCATTCCGGTAATCACTACTCGTCTCATATCGTTCTTTTCCAAACTAAATCGATAAACTATTAAAAACTGTCAGTTGAATCGAATAACCCAACTTTTAAATCTTTAGCGGTGTATATTTCCTTGCCATCAACGGCAACTGAACCATCAGCAATGATCATCTTCAATTTGCGTCGAATTAAACGCTTCACATCAATACGATAAGTTACCTTTGTTGCAGAAGGTAGAATTTGACCAAAAAACTTAATTTCACCCGATCCTAGTGCACGCCCCTTACCGGACTCTCCCAGCCAGGAAATAAAAAATCCGGTCAACTGCCACATAGCATCTACGCCAAGGCAACCAGGCATAACAGGATCGGTTTCAAAATGACAACCAAAAAACCAAAGATCTGGATTAATATCAAACTCTGCGTCAATAAACCCTTTATCAAACGCACCACCAGTATCTGAGATGGTGGTAACACGATCCATCATCAACATATTGGGTAGCGGTAACCGTGAAATTGTATTACCCGCAGGACCTACTAATTCACCCTTACCACAAGTAATTAAATCTTCTCTGTTGTAACTGCTGGTAACTGACATTCAAAACCCTAATTGTTAATCGTCGAAGCGTCGACGTAAAATGTGCGCGTATTATGCCCAGACGGTTAAGCCAAACTGGTATGACCATCCAACTATACAACACCTTAAAATTTCGCAGCTACTTTAACATTTTCGACGCCAAATAAAAGAACTATCCGATCTCGAGTTACTCAGGTCTGAGCTGCGGCCACTGCCAAAAAAACGAATCAATACCATTAAACAATTCAGTGCAATAACTTATTCAACTTGGTTAGTTTTGCACCAACAGACGACAAAAGCGTCTGTTTATCGCCAATCAAAATACCGATATATCCCCAAAAAACGCTCTCTGACTCATTTTTGGGCAAACAAAATAACTTGGCACGAAATGTGGAACATGACTGGTGGTTAGAGCCAAATCACCATTTGTGGTAATCAAAAAATTAAAAACACCAAGAGGACCTTACCCATGCCAACAATAAAAGCAAAAAAGTGGATGCTAGTTATTCTGTCCGGTTTAGGCATTAGTGCTACCCATGCAGATGTTTCTACCAACCTGGGATACGCATCAGAATATTATTTCAGAGGAGTGTTACAAAAAGAATCATCCGCCAGTGGCGGAATCGATTATTCGCATGGCGACTTTTCCCTGGGTACCTGGGCCGCCGACGTCGGAGATGGTCTCGAAGTGGATGTTTACGGAAGTTATGGTTACAGCTTTTCAGATGATATGTCAGCTAGTATTGGTTTTACGAACTACTACTACACTGGCGAATTTGACGATACCTATAAAGAAATCAATTTAGGATTTGCCTATAAGTTTCTCGCAGTTGATTATGCAGTAGGCAGCTGGGACGGCGGAGATGCTACCAGTGATGACTATGACTATCTGGCAATCACACTTTCCCACGAAGGATTTTATGGAAAGTACGCGACCTGGGGTGATGAGTTTGATGGCGATTTCTTTGAGTTTGGCTGGGGTACGGATATGGGCGGATTTGATGCCGGAGTTGCATTGATTATCAGCAGTGAGGAACTTTCTGATCAATTGGATGGCAATGGTAATCCGACAGAAAGCGAGGCGTTAGTCTTTAGCTTAAGCAAAAGTTTCGATTTATAATTTCGATTTATAACTGTATTAATTGCGACATTAAAAAAGCTTCTCGAAACTTAAAGTTGGCATCAAGATCAACCGATTCGAGAAGCAATCGCCATATATCAGTTTGCAATATACAACTCAGCAAAATTTCTTAACTAATTATATTTCCAAGCCGATTTTAAAAAGAGCGGTAGCCAATTATGACAGCTAAGCTCTTTTGCAATCTGATTTACATTCTATCTAAACAATCATCCACAAAATTATTGCTTGCGCCAGGTGGTTCCTTCTCGAGAATCTTCTAAAACAATTCCTTGGCTTAAAAGCTCATCCCGAATTTCGTCACTGCGTTTAAAGTCTTTATTTTTTCGTGCAGCATTTCGCTCATCGATTAAAGACTCAATTGCATTAGCGTCCAGCTCATTACCCGGAATTGAGGACTGTAAAAACTCTTCAGGCACTTGCTCAAGGAGTCCAATAACACTACCAAGATGCTTTAAGGTTGCAGATAAATCAACGGCTGAGTTGTCATTGTCTTTTCGAGCAATATTAACCGCTTTTGCCAACTCAAATAGCACAGCAATTGCCAGAGGAGTGTTAAAGTCGTCATCCATTGCTTTGGTAAATTGCTCAACGTATTTGTCGATAACCTTGCCACCATCAGGTTTGGTATCTCGAAGTGCAAGATACAACCTTTCCAAACTGGCATCAGCTGCATTCAAGTTTTCTTCAGAATAGTTCAATTGGCTTCTGTAATGACTTGATAACAGAAAAAACCGAACCGATTCAGCCCGATACAGCTTAAGTACATCACGAATGGTGAAAAAGTTGCCTAAAGATTTGGACATTTTTTCTTTTTCAACTTGCACCATACCGGTGTGAATCCAGTAATTCACAAATTTACATCCATTGGCAGCTTCTGACTGGGCAATTTCATTTTCATGATGAGGGAACTGCAAATCTGAACCTCCACCATGAATATCGAAATGCTCGCCCAAGCAATCTTTACTCATCGCAGAACACTCGATATGCCAACCAGGCCTGCCGTCGCCCCAGGGTGACGTCCAGTAAGGCTCGCCTGGCTTTGCCATTTTCCATAATACAAAATCAAGCGGATCTCGTTTATCACCAGCAACTTCTACACGTTCGCCAGAACGAAGATCATCGAGCTGCTGTTTACTTAGAGCACCGTAATTTTTGAATTCTGAGACAGCAAAATACACATCGCCAGATTCACCTTGATAGGCAGAACCTTTCTCGATTAATGTTTTTATCATTGCAATAATGCTGTCCATCGAGGCGGTTGCTCGAGGCTCAACATCCGGTCGTAACAACCCAAGCGCATCAAAGTCTTCGTGCATGATTTTTTCAAAGCGCTGCGTAACGGCATCAAATTTCACTTTGCCTTGTGCCGCACGATCAATAATTTTGTCATCAATGTCGGTCACATTTCGAACATAATTAACGTCTAAACCTTTGAACCGTAAATATCGCGTCATTACGTCGAACGCAGCGTAGGTTCGTCCATGCCCAATGTGACAGTAGTCATATATAGTTACGCCACACACGTACATGCCAACCTTCCCTTCAACTTTAGGCTTAAAAGGCTCTTTTTGTCGGCTCAAGTTATTGTAAATGTGTAACATGGTTTCAATCCTTAATACTGGTGAACGCGCCGATTATACGTACTAATGGGATAATTTCGAAGAGGAAGACAAGAATAAAAGCGTCTAAGCCGACACCAGCTGAAAAATGTGACATAATTTCTGCCATCATCAGTAAAGTAGTTTGTTAACTTTAATATCGCACAGGACTTATTCAATGGTTACTATTCAAACAAATTTGGGTGAAATTAAAATCGAACTTTTCGAAGACAAAGCGCCTAAAACTGTGAAAAATTTTCTTCAATACGCGAAGTCTGGTCAATACGACAATACAATATTTCACCGCGTCATCGACGGGTTCATGATTCAAGGCGGTGGATTTGAGCCAGGAATGACTCAAAAAGAAACGCAAGATCCGATTGAAAACGAAGCTAATAATGGCCTTTCAAATGAGACGGGAACATTAGCCATGGCTCGAACTATGGATCCTCACTCGGCAACCTGCCAGTTTTTCATTAATGTTAATAACAACACTTTTCTTGACCACAAAAATGAATCTCCGCAGGGCTGGGGCTATTGCGTCTTCGCAAAGGTTACCTCTGGCATGGAAGTCGTGAATCAAATAAAAGGTGTCGCAACCGGAAACATGGCGGGCCATCAAGACGTGCCAAAAGAAGATGTGATTATTGAATCGGTTAAAGTTGCCTAACACTGCTCTCTTAAAAAATAACGATACTCAACATCATGACCTGCCATTTTATATCTGATCTGCATTTGTCCTCAGAGCAGCCGCACTTATTGCGGCTGTTTGAATATTATTTAGACAATATTGCACCAAATGCATCTGAAATATTTATTCTAGGGGACTTATTTGAAGTATGGATTGGTGATGACTACCGGCCAGAGTGGTTGCAACCCATTACTCAAAAGCTTAAAACTCTTAACGAGAAAAAAATTAAAGTTGCTTTCTGCCATGGAAACAGAGACTTTCTTGTTGGCCAAGGCTTCTGCGATGATGTCGGTATTCAATTGATGTCTGAATGCACAACAATCCAGTTGGACGGCACTCCTACATTGCTGTGTCATGGCGATAGTTTGTGTATTGATGATGTTGAATATATAGCGTTTCGAAATCAAGTCAGAACGCAGCAATGGCAAAAGGAGTTTCTATCACTGTCAATTGAGCAGCGATTAAAGATTGTTAATGACTATCGAGAACAAAGTGCACAAGCAACCTCTGAGAAAAACGAAGCGATAATGGATGTTAACCAATCAATGGTTCGCAAAGTTATGCAGCAAGAAAACTGTCAACTATTGATTCATGGCCACACTCACCGACCGGCGCAACATGAAGACTCAGAGTTTACGCGTCTAGTATTAAGTGACTGGTATGACTATGGACATTTTTTACTGTTCGAAAATGGTCACTTTGATAGTATTTACTTTAATGGTGACTCACAAGTTCACTCCTGGCAGAAACCTTGATAAGGTCTTGTTCACCTAACGAGTTCTACCACATCAGCTCTTAGATTCTCAGAGAAGTTGTGAATAAAATCTCTACGCAGGGACGCCGCTGTGAAATCTAAATACGTCATCCGGAGCGTTTATTAGCTCGGCCTCTAGCTCTCCAAAAAATGTAATTCGCTCATCAATTGGTTCTTTGGCATATTCACGAGCCAGTGATAAATAATCTAAAAAGTGTCGGCTTTCCGACTTAAGTAAAAATCGATAATATTTCGCCAGCATAGGATCATGAGACTCGATTGCCGGTGCCAATGCCGCAAATCGTTCGCAAGAACGAGCCTCAATATAAGCACCAATAATAAGAACATCGGGCAAAGTTTTTTCATCTCCGAGTTTCACTGGCTCGCGCATTTTTGCCGCGTATCGAGATGCAGATAAATGTCGATACTCGACATTGCGCTCACGCATTAAATCAAACACTTGCTCAAAGTGGCGCAACTCTTCTCGAGCGAGTCGACTTAATTTGTGGAGCAAGTTTTCTCGTTCAGGAAACTTGAACATCAAACTAAGAGCTGTAGAAGCGGCTTTTTTCTCGCACCGAGCGTGGTCAATAAGCAAAATATCTTGATTTTCCAACGCAGCATCCAGCCATGCTTGAGGCGTTCGGCAATGCAAAAAATCAGTAACGGGTGAAATATCCATAGGTGAACCTGACAATAAAACTGAGCGGATTATACCAGTCAATTACAAACTTTGCAGTGAAAGGTTCTGCGGTTGAGGATTTACGATTGGAAGTTTCTGGCTCCAGTTATTGCAGTTGAAACCCTCGCTCTTTAAGTCTGGCATATAACCTCATTTAAAAATAGACAGATAGTGATCAAGTTTATTATGAACACTTGGAGCTGGTTATATAAAACAAATGAAACGACAACAACTCACACCAGACACCCTAATCTGCCTTTATATTTGATTTCCGTTCTCCTATTCTGGAGGCTGAATGGTTTTAAGTTGGGAGAATTGCTGCTTCATTCGCATTAAGCTGTCATGATCAATTTCTCGTCCAGCAAAACGCATTAGATAGTAGTTATCTAATAGTTTTTTCAACTGTATTTCCGCTTGCGGGAAGCGCTGTGCAGTTTCAGAGAAAAAGTCACCAACTGCCTGACCTTTTGGTTTAACGAAACCACGTTTCTCCAACCAACGAAATATCTTCAACATTTCCTTTTCAATATCATCCTTTTTTACTTTTGATGGCCGAATGACTCGAGACGCCCAAAAGAATAGCACGAGTGATAACAACAAAACTCCAATATAAACTATCGGCTTTGGAATATCTTTCAACGAAATTTGCTCGAAAAAATCCCACTGTCGAGTCTGATCGAAATCAATCACCCATTCATTCCAAAAGTGATTTAAATTGTCTGACCATTGCTCAACATAATCCATCCATGAAATACGCTCAGTGACTTGACCAATTTCTGGCATTTCATCAAATAAAAAGCCTCGACTTCCGACATCATTAAGAATACTGCGATCGATTCTAAAAGGTGCGATGGCTGCTGTCGGGTCTATTCTTACCCAGTATTGATCATCCCGCCAATACTCAACCCAGGCATGTGCATTTTTTTGTAGCACAAGATAGTAATCACCAATTGAGTTATATTCACCACCTTGATATCCAGTCACCACCCGAGCAGGTATTCCTACTGCGCGTAATATAACAGTGAAACTTGCAGCATAATGTTCGCAAAACCCTTTTCTTTGATTGAACCAAAAGTCATCTACCATATTTTCTTGCATGATCGGAGGTGTTAGCGTGTAAAAATAGGGTTCCGAATTTATATAACGAAGTAAGTAATTTATAAACTCTTCATTCGAACCAAATTCAGCGCGCTTTTCTAAAGCCCACTGCTTGATTAGCGGATTACTGTCTTCAGGTAATGCTAGATTGATTTGGCTTTCTAATGTCGAAAGATCATCCTGCCATACATTACTGATACGACTGGTCACCGTGTAACGCTTTCTTGAGTTAATACTTTTCGGAGCACGAAATGTTCCTACCGAGCTAATAGGAATATCGCCTTCCACATTGACAGGTATGTCTAAACCAAACATCCACCTCTGTTGCGTTGGCTCCATTGTCACATCATACTCGACAAGATCGCCTGATTCATTGTTAACAGACTCCTTTTCTTGTTGAATTAAATTTTGTGGTTGCGAATTTGAATTCTGCATTTCGTCTTGGCCAATCGTTTCATCTGGACGAGAAGGATCTCTGCGCCAAGTTAATCCGTCGAAACGCTCAAATACAATTCCCCTCCAATACATCTGATTTTGATTGATTAAGGTTTTACTTTTCATTTTCACTCGAAAAGCTGGCTCATCGTTAAAGCTTAAGTTATTAATGTCTCCTGGTGTCATAGAATCTGAAATGCCCATACCACCCGAATTGCTACCAGGCATTTTCCAAAGAGGTGATGGCAATCGAGGGAAAAATAAAAACAATAAGACGACAAATGGTATTGACGTTGCGAGCAAACGAAGAGTTGATCTCAAATTAATATTTTGCTGTCCGATACTATTGCCTTTTATCAGGTTCCACAGTAATCGAACATAAATGACAATAACATAAATGACTAAAAGGAAACTCTGGCTGAATAAAAACAATAGAGCACTAATGAAAAAACTTAGTGTCAGCAGTAGTTTTTGATCGCGATATTTAAAACTTTCCAAAATCTTAAGACTGAACATCATGAGAATCAGCGCAGTGCCCGCCTCTTTACCACGGAAAGTTCCATAAAAATAAAGTACTAAGGCTGCAGCTGAAATACTCAAGCCTACCATCACCCATCGGTTCATTACCGAGGGCTTGTTTAGATAATAACAACCCAAAACCCAAAGTGGAGCGATGAGAATAAGTGCGGCAAGGACTGGCGGCAAATAAAGAACAAAAGGCAGTAATACCATTAACTGCGACAACGCTAACTCCTTTCTAGCGCCGCCATTTAATTGCCGGAATCCTTCAGGAATCATCAACATATCAAATTCCCTCATATTGTGTTGGTGCTAATGCAAGCGCTTTGAGACACTCATGCATATGTTTTTCACCTTTCGATGGCACAATATAAATATCGGGAAGTTTGAGTCCAAACACTTCATTATTTTCTGCAGCTTGTTTAATTAAATAAGACAAATAGCTCAATCGTAATTCATGTTCAACTTGTTCAAATTGAGAATAATCAAAAACATTTGGGTCACTCAAGTAATCAACGAACTCTTTCGTTTGCAGGCCTTTCCCTCTTGCATAACTTTTCCAATGGATTCGCGATAATGACTCACCCGCTTCATATTTTTTCAATCCATAAAAGTCTTCTGTTCCAGATTGAAAGTCATTACTGTGCTCATCTTGTTGATGACCAGTAGTCGCTCCAAAGCTCGGTGCGATCGGTTTTGGATAGGCAAGATAATCCATCGAAAAAAACAACCAGCTCCATACTTGCAAAAAGCCAAATGGAAAGATTGACGACACTTTCACTTTTGGGAGTGTATTATGTCCTCTCTTGGTACATTGAGTGACTAACACTATTCTTGTTTCGGTGTTTGGAAGCACATCAAAACTTTGAGCTGGTCCATGCTTAAAACTTAAAGAAACCGCATTATGAGCTTTTTCACTGGTAACAGATATCGGCACTTTAACTTTACTTCCCGCAAAAACAGCCTCTGGTTCGTGAGGCGAAAAGCGCAAAGCAACTAAGTTATTAAAAGTTAATACAATAGACAACAAACCAATGGTCAATGCAAAAAAAGTCGCAAAGAAGATCAAATTATTTTGATAGTTAGTTGCACCAATTCCCATGAGAAGAATCATTAATGCCATTAAAAAGCCATAACGCGTCGGGAAAATGTAAGTGTTTCTTTGATTGAGTGTAACATCACTCTGCGGTGGACTCCGCCTCTTCTGCCAGCGTTCCAGCTTTTTGTTTAAAAGAACTTTAACCGACATGTTTAAACTGGCACTGAAACTTTCTGAATAACAACCTCCGCCACATCTTGCCCAGTCAAATCACTTCGAGTTGAAGTTTGCAGACGATGCCCAACCACGAATGGAAAAACTTTCTGAACATCTTCTGGTACAACAAAGTCTCCTCCCCTCATAAAAGCAACTGCTTTCGCGGCTTCAATAATTGCCAACCCCGCTCTTGGCGATAACCCATGATTCAATTCAGTAGACTGACGGGTTTCTAATATCAAACTCATCACATAGTCAACTAATGCTTCACTCGCAGTTATTTGACTGACCGCATGTTGCATTTGATTGAGTTCATCAGAACTTATTGCTTCCGGGATTTTTGTTTGCTTTCGTCGACCGCCATTCAACAAGAGTTGAGCTTCGGTTTTCGGATCTGGATAACCCAAAGACAGACGAATCAAGAATCGATCTAATTGCGACTCTGGCAATGGATAGGTTCCCACCTGACTTGATGGATTTTGAGTTGCGATTACAAAAAACGGTTCGGGTAACTTATGCGTTGTTCCTTCAATGGTGACTTGATGTTCTTCCATTGCTTCTAATAGTGCGCTTTGTGTTTTAGGAGTTGCTCTATTTATTTCATCGGCCAACACAACCTGAGAAAATATTGGGCCAGAATGAAAAACGAATGTTTCACTTTTACGTTCATATATACTCGACCCGGTAATATCGGCGGGAAGTAAGTCCGATGTAAATTGCACGCGTTGAAACTCAAGGCCAAAGGTCGCAGCCAAAGCATGAGCCAAGGTAGTCTTTCCCATTCCGGGGAGGTCTTCGATTAATAAATGACCTTTCGCCAATAAACACGCTACAGCCATATCTACTTGCTCGGCTTTTCCCAAAATAACCGCATTAATGGCTTGTTTAACTTTATCGATGTTTTGCTGCATAACTCTCCCGTGAAGATACGACTAAAACAAAAAAGGCTTAATTAGCAATCGCTCAGCCCACGCGACCGCATAATAATATTAGCATCATTTGAGTAGAAGACAGGAAAAGGCTCGCAATATTCGAATTTTACTAATATCGCGTTTTATCAGCGAGTCGAATCAGTTAACAAAAACATTTAGACAGTTGTTGAGCGAAAGATACATTTGAAAGTAATATTTGCTAAATATTCCGTATCAAATTAGGCCAGCCCTTGTTCAGTCCAATAAGACAACAGCGAACCTAAACTGCCAAATAAAAACCAGTTAAAATATACCGCAATCACAGTAAACAGATAATAAAGCTTTTTTAACCGAGCGACAGTTGAACCATACCTAAACATCATTAAACAAGCACCAATGTATATGAATACCGAAGCTAACCACAGCAATTGATTGTCCGGCCAGAAAAAAGCTGTACATATTGCGGTAATCGCCTGCAAACTAAAAACGATCCAGAAAAGAATTTTTGCTGAAAAGTGCTCCATTAAAATCAATCCTTCGATATATGTTGAGATCCTGTTCAACACATGCGGTTTACCAATAAACTTAGTGCGCTTTGTTGTATTCAAATATTGATTTTTTCAAGCAAATTACGTCAGTCGAAGTCGACTTAAAAAAATACAAGACACTTTATTTAACATTCAAGGCACGGGCTTTGTGAAGATTCAAATTATCATGCTAATTTATTTAAGTAAATAAAAAACTAAGCTCATAAAAAAGCCGCTATCTAAAGCGGCTTTTTTATTCTTATTGGCTTTAAGCTTAAGAAGTTTAGCTCGAATAATAAGTCTTATTACTGTCTGCCATTTTTACTAAGCATTCAGCTGGAGTGAATCGCTCGTCAACAGAGTCTTGATAATGTTTAAGTCTCGAAACGAGATGTTCGATACCCAGTTGATCCATGTATCGGAATGGACCTCCCCAGAATGGCGGGAAACCGATACCAAAAATAGCACCTATGTCGCCATCCCGAGCCGAACGAATAATAGACTCATCCAAACATCTGGCGGCTTCGTTTAACATCATTAATACACAGCGCTCGACAATTTCTTCATCGCTAGTCGACTTATTAGGCTGAATTCCAAGTACCGAATAAACCGACTCATCCACTTCTTTCGACTTGCTGTTTTTATCGTCATAACGGTAAAAACCACGGCCATTTTTGCGGCCCTTTCGATCATCCGACTTAAGTTTGTCGAACATTGCTGGCGGTTGCATACGCGAGCCAAACGCGTCCTGCAAAATTGGAGCTACTTTAGTTGCAACATCAATCCCTACTTCATCGAGTAACGTCATAGGCCCGACTGGAAAACCCGCATTTACCAATGCTTTATCGATTTGTTCTATCTTCACACCGTCAGCAAGCAACTGGCCGGCTTCGTTCATGTAGGGCGCTAAAATTCGATTCACATAAAATCCAGCGCCATCGTTAACTACAATAACAGTTTTGCCTTGTTGCTTACCAAATTCGACGCAAGTTGCGATCACCTGCTCAGAGGTTTTATCGGTTTTGATAATTTCCAACAGCGGCATTTTTTCCACTGGAGAAAAGTAATGTAGTCCAATTAATTGTTCAGGACGTTTACTTTTCTCTGCTATTTTACTAATCGGAATTGATGATGTATTGGTTGCAAAAATAACTGAATCTTTGCATTGCGATTCTATATCTTGCACCATTTGATGTTTCAGGTCTAAGTCTTCAAATACTGCTTCGATAACCAAGTCAGTGTGTTTAAATCCCTGATAGTCAGTGCCTCCAGTAAGACGCGATTGGACTTGCATGGCCTCGATTTTCGATAACTGGCGGCGCTTCAACTTTTTCTTAAGCAAATTCCAGCTGTAATTCATGGCGTTATTAACGCCCGATTCTTGCACATCTTTTAGCCTGACAGGTAACCCTGCTTTGTCGATTGTGATTGACGCAATTCCAGCGCCCATTAAGCCACCACCGAGCACTCCAACTTTGTTGATGGTTTCGGGCTTAATATCACCTTCAACGCCATTATCTTTTTTCAAGTCGGTTACTGCGAAGAAAATATTCATGAGCTGTCGTGCTTCTGGTGTAACGACTAGTTCACCAAAGTAACGAGCCTCGACTTCGAGTCCTTTGTTGTACCCATGCTCCATACCCATTTCAACACACTCAATAATTTTAAGCGGTGCTGGATAGTTCCCTTTCGTTTTTTTATTTACTGACTTTCTGGCTTGATCAAAAATTATTTTTCGACCAAAGCTATTACTTTCCAACGCCAATTTTTGCGCGCCAGAAGACGAAAACGCACCTTTCCAGTTGGTTTCCGGTTTATCTGACGACTTACGCCAGCGACCTTTTTCTATCATTGCTTGAAGTCGTTTTTCCGCAGCAAGTTCCAAATTAGCCACAGGCACGACTTCATCCACTATGCCCGCTTTAAGCGCTCGCTTCGCGTTGAGTTGCTTGCCCGTTAACATCAGATCCAACGCAGTTGCAATGCCAGTCAGTCTTGGTAACCTTTGGGTTCCACCACTTCCAGGTAATACGCCAAGCTGAACTTCTGGCAGTCCTAACTTGGTTTTACTATTGTCGGTCGCGACTCGCTGATGGCACGCCATTGCTAACTCTAAACCGCCGCCCAGACAAGCGCCGTCGATAGCCGCAACCGATGGAATTTTCATTTGTTCAAGCCGATCGAAAATTTGCTGTCCTGATTTAGAAAGCTCCTCCGCTTGAGAAGCTTCCGTTACCGACTTCAACATGGTGATATCAGCGCCCGCCACAAAACTTCCGGGTTTGCCACTTACCAGCAACAGTCCTTTGACGTCATTATTTTTTTCAATATCGTTGAGTAATGCGCTGATTTCTTCCACAAATTCCGACTTCAAAGTATTTTGTGCTTCACCAGGTACATCAATTTCAATACGACCAATACCATTGTCTTTTAAGCTAAATTGAAAAGCTGACTTACTCATTATTCAACCTCCAAAATCATTGATGCACCGAGTCCTCCGGCAGCACAGGCTGTTGTAAGCGCTGTACCTCCTCCACGACGTTTTAATTCATTTAACATTTGAGTGATTAACCGCGCACCTGTTGCCGCAAACGGATGACCATACGCCAAACTTCCACCAAGAACATTAAACTTATCCATGTCAATCTCACCAATAGCTTGGGAGCGATTCAGTTTTTCTTTAGCGAAAGTTTTTGAGGCAAACGCTTTCACATTACACAGTGTTTGCGCGGCAAATGCTTCGTGCATTTCAATTAGATCAAGATCGGACAGTTTCATACCGGCTCGTTCCAAGGCAATAGGAGTCGCATATGATGGCCCCATCAGCATGTCGTTAGTCGCGTCAATCGCAGCAAACGCATAACTTTTGATATAACCTAATATTTCGTAACCTAACTCTTTAGCTCTCGACTCACTCATCATTAATAGAGCAGCTGCTCCATCTGTCAAAGGCGTACTGTTCGCAGCGGTTAAAGTGCCGTGTTTTCGATCAAATGCGGGGCGTAATTTCGCGTAACTTTCGAGCTTCGAATCAAAACGAACATTATTGTCGATGCGCATTTCATTTTTATAAGGTGGCACGAACGCTGTCATTACTTCATCGTTAAGCTTACCCTCGTTCCATGCCTGACTGGCCAAGGTATGCGACCGATGCGCTAAAGCGTCTTGCTCTTGTCGAGTTATGCCATGGTCACGTGCCATTTGCTCTGCGTTTTCGCCCATTGTTAACCCGGTGGAGTACTCTTTCACGGCAGGCGGAACCGGCGCTAAATCTCGCGGACGAATTTTCGCGATTAATTTCAAACGCTGTGACATGGTTTTGGCTTTGCTCAGATCCATTAAAATAGACGATAAACGCTTAGATACGCCGATTGGCACTACTGAAGAGGAATCCGCACCACCTGCGATACCAACAGAAACAGAACCTGCCATTATCGACTCCGCAACACTGACTGCCGACTGGAAACTCGTTGCACATGCACGCGAAACTGAATAGGCGTCTGTATTGACACTCATGCCAGTTCCTAAAACAATTTCACGGGCGATATTAGGCGCATCTGGCATGGTTAATACTTGACCATAAACCACCTGATCGATCAGCTTGGGATCTATCTCAGTTCGAGCCATAAGCTCATTAACCACCAACTTCCCGAGGTCGATAGCATTCATATCTCGATAATGCGTCAGTTGTCTCGCAAAGGGTGTGCGCAGCCCGGCTACGATAGCGACTCTTTCTTGCTGTGCTTTTTTGGGACTCGCTTTTGCTTTGGCCTTCGCTTTCGCCTTGGGCTTAGCTTTTGGTTTGGCTTTTTCTTCAGGTTTATTTTCTACTTCTTCGGATTTGCTTTCGACTTCTTCTGATTTAGTCGTCATGATCGTGTGAAACTCCAACTTTATTAGATGGTCTAAACTCTACTGTATTCGCCACTTTTTTTCAAACAAACGTTTTAAATAGTTGTTTATGCCCCTAGTCGCCCCTATATACCAAACAACTTGTCTCAAATTGTTGCAAATTGACGCGCTAAGTTATTGAAAAAGGCTAGCATTTCTTGAGTCAATTCGCTAAAAAGAACAGCCTTTCTGGCGCTAAATAAGGTGAACAAAAACTTATGGAAGCAAAATCAGCTATTCAACAGTTACAAGCCTTCATGGAACAACGCATTGTTGGTCAATCGGCTTTGGTCGAAAAAATAATTATCGCATTACTCGCTGATGGTCATTTACTTGTTGAGGGAGCTCCAGGACTGGCCAAAACACGTGCCATCAAAGAACTTGCCAAAGGCGTTGAAGGCGACTTCCACCGGATTCAATTTACCCCAGATTTATTACCAGCAGATTTAACCGGCACCGATATTTTTCGACCTCAAACGGGAACCTTTGAATTTCAAAAAGGCCCCATTTTTCATAATTTGATATTGGCAGACGAAATAAACCGGGCGCCCGCTAAAGTTCAATCGGCTCTATTAGAAGCCATGGCAGAAAGACAAATTACCGTTGGCAGCACTTCTTATACGCTACCCCCTCTCTTTTTAGTTATGGCGACGCAAAATCCAATCGAACAGGAAGGAACTTACCCTCTTCCAGAAGCACAACTCGACCGATTTTTGCTACAAGTTATAGTCGACTATCCAGATGCAAAAGCCGAATCTGAAATTTTAAAACTGTCTCGAAAAGAGTCTCACCACGATGCGGATGAAGTTGAAGCCCCTTCCGAACTTTCGAAAGAACGATTATTTGAAGCCAGAGATGCCGTTCTTGATATTTATATGTCAGAAGAAGTTGAGCGGTATATTGTTGAGCTAATTATTGCGACGCGTAACCCACAAAAATACAGCGATGATTTGGCCAAGTGGATTGATTTTGGAGGAAGCCCTCGGGCAACCATAGCATTGGATCGTTGTGCTCGAGCCTACGCCTGGTTACACGATAGTGAATTCGTAACTCCAGACCACGTACAAAAAATAGCCTTTGATGTATTAAGACACCGAATATTACTGAGTTATGAAGCGGAAGCTGCAGGCGTTACCACTGACGATGTAATTAAATTATTGCTTCAAAACGTACCGGTTGCTTAAGCTACTCATGCAACACTGGCGAAATACAAATAAAATAGTACAACAAACAACTCACAGAGTTGGAATTGAGCTAACTCTGGCCGATTTGTTTGATTGCAAAAAATATGTTGATGCACTCGTCTTACCAAAACAACAAAAAGTAAAAACTCATTTGTTGGGTGGCTTTATTTCTCATTTCAAAGGTCGAGGTATGGATTTCGATGAGGCTCGCCCCTACCAACAAGGGGATGATATTCGGTCGATTGACTGGCGTGTCACTGCTCGAACCGGAGACGCTCACACTAAAATTTATCGCGAGGAACGCGAAAGACCAGTGTTCGCCATTCTCGATCAATCTGCGCCCATGATGTTTGGCTCTAAAAAGCAATTTAAAAGCGTGCAAGCAGCAAAGATCACCGCCTGTGTGATGTGGAGTGCATTAGCTGACGGAAATCGATTCGGTGCAATTTTGTTTAATGAATCTCAACACACAGAATTTAAACCTGCCAGCACTCGAAAAAACTCACTTCGTATTCTCAATAATATTGTGGAACATCATAATCAACGAATTGACCATATCTATTCGAAAGACCAAGTATCAACAGAAGAGCAAAACGAAACTTTTGCTAAAACGCTGTATCGAGCAAGGCGCATAATAAAACCCGGCAGTTTAGTATTTGTTTTGAGTGACTTTTCTCAGTTCGACAACGAAGCCGATGATCATTTAGTCAGAATTGCACAGCACAGCGATGTAAACCTATTGCATGTTTATGATCCTTTGGAGAAAGACTTACCTCCAGCAGGCCATTATGGCATTACAAACGGTAAGCAAACTTCTCAGCTTTATACGAAGGATTCAAATTTACGTCGCAACTACGTTCAACAATTTAATAACAAACTCACCCACCTTGTTGACACAAGTCTACGAGGAAAAATGCGCCAGTATTCAATTTCAACAGAAGCATCTCTAGTTGATGCATTTGGATTACAATCGAGCAAGGTAAGTTAATGGCAGCGTCGAAAGCACAGCCACAAGTCGATATGTTATCACAACTGAGAGACATTCACGCACCCGATCCCGTGAGCTGGTGGCCACTGGCCCCTGGTTGGTGGATATTATTGGTGTTAATTGTCGGAGTGCTCTCTTGGTTAACTTATTACTTATGGAACCGAAAACCTGAAATAAAACTATCCACATTAGCGTTAAACGAATTAAATTCAATTGCAGCAAAAACACCTTCAACGCAATCGCTTGCTGAGGCGATACAGTTATTAAGACGATTACTTATGGCTCGTGTGGATAAAGCATCCTTTGCAAGTATTTCACTGCTGTCTGTGGTTGAGTTTATTCAAAATAGCAAATTGGCAACTATAAAAGACAGCTCGATAGAGTTATTTAAAAACAAGCAGTACGCGCCGGATTTCTCTATTTCTGTTGAACAGTGGCAAACTCTGCAGGAAGATTTGCGCAAAATAATTACGATAGTTGAAACAGAAAGCACTAAAATAAGCTCGTGGGTTAACCAAAATAATAATCCACCGCTTGCTCAAGGATTCGCTCATGATTGAATTTGCGTGGCCTTGGGCGGTTGCTTTATTAGTGTTCCCGCTTCTCGCTTACTGGATTTTGAAACCTTCTGACAATCGTTCTGGAGGAGTACTCAGAACCAGTTTATTCCAACAGTGGCAACAGTTTTCCAATAGCCCCAATAAGTCACAACGTTTTGCCTGGTTACATTTATTGATTTCATTTTTATTGTGGAGCTGTCTTGTTGCTGCAATAGCTCGTCCTCAATGGGTAGGAGAAGCGGTAGAGTTACCAGCATCAGGCAGAGACTTAATGGTGAGTATGGACATATCGGGAAGTATGGAGCAACAAGATTTACAACTCAATGGAAAACCTGCAACTCGACTCTGGGTGGTCAAACATATCTTGGCTGAATTTATCGAAGAGCGGCAAGGTGATCGACTCGGTTTAATTTTATTTGGCGAGAACGCTTATCTGCAGACTCCTCTTACCTTTGATTTAAAAACCATTAATCACATGCTAATGGAAACGGAAATTGGTTTAGCAGGAGCATCAAAAACTGCGATAGGTGATGGAATAGGTTTAGCCGTTAAAAGACTTAAGGAAAGACCCGCTCAAAATCGAGTGTTAATTTTATTAACCGACGGACAAAATAATGCTGGAGCACTCGAGCCGATTGAAGCTGCAAAGTTGGCAAAACACGCAGGCGTAAAAATTTACACTATAGGTGTGGGCGCCGATGAGATGATTATTAAAGACATGTTATTCGGAGGGGCACGCCGGATAAACCCATCAGAAGAACTGGACGAATCAACGCTTACTACTATTGCAGAAATGACTGGAGGCCGATATTTCCGGGCTCGAGACGAAGAAGAACTGAAACAAATTTATGATGAACTTGATCAACTCGAACCTATAGAAAAAGAAGCTGAATTGTACCGCCCAGTTACCGAACTTTATTACTATCCATTAGCACTTGCTCTGGGCATTTATATATTCTTATTGGTAATTAGTCAGTTGTGGTCTTTAATTTTGACCAGGAGATTCACTCAATCATGAATGAACTCAACAATGCACTTGCAAATCTAGTTTGGTTAAGACCTTATGTATTATGGTTATTGCTTTTGCTTCCGCTACTCGCTTTTGTAGCGATAAGACAATATAAGCAAAAAGGTAACTGGCACAGTGTCATTGACTCTCACTTGCTGCAATTTTTGTTACAGTCTGGTCAAAGCAAAAAAAGTTTTGGCTCATTAATTGGTTTAGTTTTAGCATTTATCATTGCTATTGTCGCAGCAGCAGGGCCAAGTTTTAAAAAGCAATCAGTACCTGTTTTTCGCTCGGGTGACGCACGGGTAATTATTTTAGATTTATCGTTATCAATGGATGCAGTTGATGTAAAACCCTCAAGAATTACTCGAGCCAAGCATAAAGTAATGGATATTTTGGGAGCCGCGAAAGAAGGAGAAACCGGCCTTATTGTTTACGCAGGAGATGCATTTGTAATAAGTCCCTTAACCAGTGATTCGAATACAATAGCAACTATGGTTCCGGTTCTGAGCACAGGTGTAATGCCAATTTTAGGCAGTGAACCCTATTCAGCTTTTCGAGAAGCGGTGCAGCTTCTAAAAAATGCGGGTAAGCAACAAGGACACCTAATTTGGTTAACTGATGGAATTGAAGACATTGACGTTGAATTGATACTCGAAGTGTTAGCCGGAGAAAGCTACGATTTATCGGTGCTCACTATTGGCTCGCGACAAGGAGCGCCTATACCGCTACCAAACAATAAAGGCTTTTTAAAAGACAGCTCGGGACAAATTGTAATGCCATCACTCAGGTTACAGCCCTTTCAGGAATTGGCAGGAAAAGTAAATACCAATATCGTGTCATTGACGGCTAACAGTGACGACGTCAATCAAATCATGTCTTTTCAATCAACCTCTAAAGAAGAAAACGACGAAAGCGAAGAAAACATTCAAAATCAGCTGGATCAAGGATACTGGTTGTTATTGTTACTTTGCCCATTAGGTTTACTGCTTTTCCGAAAAAACGCTCGCTTACCTGGTATTAGTTTTAGCATTATGCTTGGTTGTTTAATTTTGTCTCCACCCAGTCATGCTAATTTTTGGGATGACCTTTGGCTAACCAAAGATCAGCAAGCACAAAAGGCATTAGAAAAAGGGCAAGCTGAAAAAGCAGCAAAGCTATTCGAAAATCCGAACTGGAAAGCAACCGCGCAATATCGAGCAGGTGATTTTTCGGCAGCAGAACAATCTTATTCTTTACAGCAGTCTAAACATGAAGAACAAACAAACTTTCAACAAAACCTGGCTTCTGAAAATGAGTTCATCACTCAACAATATAATTTGGGTAATGCGCTCGCAAAGCAGCAAAAGTTTGATGACGCTATTTCAGCCTATCAAAAAGTACTTGAGCATGATCCTGAGCACGAAGATGCGTTATTCAACAAGAAGTTACTAGAGGAAATACAAAAACAGCAGCAAGAAAGTAAAAGTGAGCAAGATCAAAATAAAGACAACGAACAACAAGACCAGAACTCTGATCAACAACAAAACCAAGATCAATCCGAACAAGAGCAACAAGATTCTGAGCAACAAAAACAAGAGCAGTCCGAAGAACAAGAATCAGAACAACAATCGGAACAACAAAAACAACAGCAGTTAGAGCAACAAGAAGATAACCGCAGCGAACAAGAAAAGCAGCAAGCTTTAGAACAATGGTTAAGAAAAATACCGGATGATCCAGGCGGATTGTTGCGTAGGAAAATGTATCGTGAATATAAAAAGCGTGGCAATGAAAATCGAAACGTTAAAGAAGTATGGTAACTTAATGCGTACTCAATATTTAATTTACTTGTGTCTTATTTTCGGCCTCAGCGTATCGCATGCTGCTGTGACGGCAGTTGTGGATCGTGATCAGGTGAGTACCAACGAAACTTTTACATTAACTATCGAACTCGATGAATTTATCAGTGGCTCGCCTGATCTTTCTGTATTGCCTCCTAGTATTCAAGAGCTAGGCTCATCAAAATTCCAACGCTCTTCGACTATAAACGGCCAAACTCAAGTACAAATGGGTTGGAAAATACAGTTAATGATTGATAAGGAAGGCGTGTACACGATTCCTGCTATACCCGTTGATAAATATAAAACTGCACCGATTCAAATTACCGTGAAACCTGCCAGCAATAGCTATTCTGCAGACGAGAAAGCAGACGCAATAATGCTTAAATCTGAGCTTTCAACAGAGAACATTTACGTTCAACAGCAACTCATTTACACGGTTAGACTTTATCGAGCTGTACAAACTCAATACGCCAGTTTAACTGAGCCAAACATTGAAAATGCTTTAGTTGAAAAGTTAGGTGAGGACAGTCAGTACGAAGCCATGATTGACGGCACTCGCTACTGGGTTCTCGAACGACGCTATGCAATTTTTCCACAAGAATCTGGAAAACTTACCATTCCCAAAGTAATTTTCAGCGCTGATGTGGTTCAAAGAAGCGGCTCAGGATACGGACGTATTTTAGGTCGCACAAAACCAGTCACTGTGGCAACTGAACCTAGTACCGTCAAGGTTCAAAGTTTTCCAAAAAATCATGACGGCGTATGGCTTCCCAGCGAAAATGTTTCACTTAAGGCTCGATGGTCAGAAACAAAAGAAAAAGTGGTCGGCGAACCATCTACCTGGACCATTACATTGACTGGCGTTGGACTGCATGAAAACCAATTACCAGAACTTGAATTTCCTCCAGTCGATGGCCTCAAGTACTACCCAGACACTGCAGAAAAATCGCGAAAGATATCCAACTCAGGATTAATTGGCCAGCGGGTCGAAAGAATAGCCGTTGTGCCTACTAAGTCTGGAAAAATAACGCTCCCACCGGTTTCAATTCGCTGGTTCAACGTAAAAACAGAACAATACGAGACAGCAACACTTGAACCAGAAGTTATCAATGTTTTAGAAAATCCAGAATTGAATCAAAGTCAATCAGTGGTAACTCCTACTAACTTAGAGAGTCAAGAATCAGCCAATGTTACAGGAAGCACTGAAGGGCAATCGGGTGCATCAAATGATCTTGTTTGGAAAATCACGACTTTGATTTTTGCCATATTATGGATTTTGACTTTAATGCTTTATTTGTTGAATAAAAAGAGACCAAACGCCTACAGTGACGACATGCCTCAAAGTTCGAGACTGCCTAACACTCCAAATAAAGAGCGCCTCATTCAAGCATTGGCGACTGAATCAGCAAATGAGAGTTACCAAGCAATGCTCAATTGGTTACATGAATTAAATGGTGCAAGCATTTCGTACTCAGATGCAATGGAGCGCATTAACGATAAAAAGCTTCGTGAAGCACTGCAAAACTTGGAGAAATCAATTTTTAGTGCCAATGCTACTCCATGGGATGACTATAAATTAGTGCGTCGTCATCTTAATGATATTGAAGCCGCACTGAAGTTAAAGATTAAAAATCAAAACAACAACAATGAAAAACTTCGTCCCTTGTACCCAAATTAGCAACGGCTCGATATAAGTAATGACACAGCATTAACATTATAAATTTGATATCATACGGCAAATTTTTTTGAGGGTTACACAATGAATTTTTCAAGTACAAAAGCGGTCATTAGCGGTGGAGCATCTGGTTTAGGCGCGGGTGTCGCTAAAGCAATTGTTGATGCAGGCGGACAAGTTGCATTATTAGACATAAACGAAGAGCAAGGCAATGCCTATGCGGCTGAACTTGGTACTAATGCTTCATTTTTCAAAACTGATATTAGTAAAGACGAGCAAGTTACTGCTTCAATTGAAAAAGCCTCGAACCATATGGGAGGAATTAACACGGCTATTGGCTGTGCGGGTGTTCTGGGAAATGGTCGAATTTTAAGTAAAAAAGGACCAATGCCCGGTGATTTCTTTCAAAAAGTGGTTGATATAAATCTTGTTGGCTCCTTTTTGCTAACTCGTGAAGCAGCAAAACATATGCAACAAAATGAGCCTAACGAACAAGGCGAACGAGGCGTTATCATCCATACAGCATCTATCGCTGCATTTGAAGGTCAGTTTGGTCAAATCGCTTACTCAGCCACTAAAGCAGGCCTAGTTGGTATGATTTTACCCGCAGCGCGAGAGTTCGCGAGAGATGGTATTCGAGCAATGGCAATTGCTCCAGGGATATTCGAAACACCTATGATGGAAGGTGTCAGTGATGACATTAGACAATCACTTTACGATAGCGTCCCCTTCCCTTCGCGGTTCGGTACACCAGATGAGTTTGCCCTTACCGTACGTCATATAGTTGAAAATCCGATGCTCAATGGTAGTGTTATTCGACTGGACGGTGCCTGCCGCCTTCAATAACAAAACATTTGCATTTTGAACTTCAGCGTTTAGTTATCATTTTATTTGTTTAATCTTAATTTTTAATTAAACGCTGATTGTTTATCCATGCCGCACAAGTCCGCTCTATTCCTTCTAATCACATTTAGCTGCCAGTCTAATTCGATAATTATTCCCACTTAAAATGCTCGTTGACTCTCTGTTGAGCTTCAGACTCTTGCTTTGTCACTGAAAAATATCGGTCAAAAGCTTCCGGGTCGGCGTACAAAAGATCAAGACTTGTTAATACAATAGGACGTCTGGTATTGGGTTTCGAAACTGGTTCTGATGTGACTGATTCAGATCTGGCTAACTTGGACGGTTTTTCTTTTGCAGTATTACATTTAATTGAGTTCATTTTAACTACCTCTAATAAGTGATAGTCAAATTAAACCAAATGAAACTGACAGCATTTAGAGGCGAATGAGCCTTTTTAATGACGAAAAAAGACTGAATATGTCACTTCACCTTTTTCATAAAGCTCTTTCTTAAAAGAATATATCTTTTTTACGATGTATTTTTAACTACCTCAATTAACAACAGCTTCGAGTATAATTTTCATCAAAAATACTCACGTCGCCATCCGTCTTTATTTGTGTCTTGCCAGGTGAACAGTTTCTTAATAGAGTTTGAAACTGCTTAATCAATGCCGATAAATGCAAATACTTTAGCAACTGTAAAGCACTTCCATAGTTAGCAACTTTGTTTGCTGCAACTTTGTTTGCTGCAACTTTGTTTGCTGCACGTTTATTGATTGCCTTCATAGACGCAGGACAACTTTCGCTATTTTCTGACCGGTTAATCGACATGTATTTCATATCCACCTCTTATCAGCAAATCTCACTTTTAAACTTATAGAACACTAATATGAAAGTTTCATGCCAATATCTGAGATATCATTAAAAGTGTGAAGTAATTAACCATCAAGTCGGCTTAAAGCCGAAACTCGGAGTTTGCACCAATGTAAATAGATGTCATTTTAAAAAAATTAACGATGGGAAGAACGAAAATAGTGCAAGCTTACACGACTGACTCAATTCGGAGCAAAAAAAAGACGTTGTCTAAGTTTAAACAACGTCTGTATTTGCAGGGTAAAGGCATACTAAGAAAAATGCTGACAAGTTTACTGACTAATACGGAATACACCTGTCCGGCTTAATCTTTTATATTTAAACAGCAAGTCTTAATGCCTTGATTTAACTAATTGCTGAGCTATTTGCTTCGAGTTGATTTGCTCTTTTTCTCAGTTTGGGGCAATTTAATCGCAGCAGTCTGAGTTAATGAGTGCTCATGCGCCGAAGCTGCAGTTCTAATACAGTTTTGAACCAATATCTGTAGCTCTCTCAACGCGACCGAGAACTTAGCAAACTCATGGATACTGTTACTTCTAAAGTCTGCAACCATTTGTCGCCATCTATCCAATAGCTCTTCATTATTCTCAAGCCATGACTCAATTTTTTCATTTGCCGATTTAGCTTGTTGAGTCATTTGAATAACGGCAACCGTTAAACTTCGTTGTTGCCAATCTAAATCTTCTCTAAACGACGCTCTAGCAAATGCTTGCCAATGATTATCAACCGGTTGTTGAACTATCTGGTTCAAGAACCAATGAAGTTCCAATTGCGCACCAAGTTGATAATAAATATCAGCGACCATCTTTATCGACAGGCCTGTCATTTTGGACATCTCGACAATATCCAACGCTGAGAACATAGTGCTCAAATAGGTCACCTTCGAAGCCAGCTCTCTTGGCACTCCTTGCTGAACCATTTTTTCTATTTTGTTCTCAAGTCCTTTGGACTCGTTTTGCTCTAGCGATTTGGTGACTTGTTTTTGTAACTCAGCAACACCCGACTTAAAGTACTCAATGCCAGCAGATACCGCTAAATTTTTACGACGATGTCGTAAGAACCAGCGAGTACAACGTCGAACCATTCTTTGAGTTTGATACAACATATCAACCTGCGTAGAGGCTGGTACTTTATGATCCAGACTTTGAATGTCTCCCCAAAGCTCATTCATTGAGAAAATTTCTTTAGTCAGAGTAAAGCAAATACCAACATCAGCTGGTGTTGCACCCGTTTCATCGATAATACGATAAACAAAGTTACTACCGAGATAATCCACCATCTCGTTCGCCAGTACTGTCGCGATTATTTCTTTACGCAGCGGATGATGCAAAATTTCCTTTTTAAACTTTGTTCGAAGCGCTTTCGGAAAGTATTCAATCAACTCTTGTTCGAAATAAGGTTCTTTTGTGATTTCATGGCTTAACAAGCTTTCTTTCAGGCCCATTTTTCCATAAGCCAATAGTACAGCAAGCTCTGAACGAGTGAGTCCTTCATTTTGCGAAAGACGCTCAAGCATTTCATCATCAGACGGCAAAAACTCTAGATTACGATTAAGCTTGTGTTCCCTTTCCATTGCGTGAATAAAACGCAACTGTTCCTTAATCATGTAAGGGGCGCGCGCTTCTGTAACGCTAATGGATTGAGCTTGTAAGTAGTTACCTTGTAAGACCATTTTGGCAACTTCTTCAGTCATGTCCATAAACAACTTATCGCGTTGCTTACCTGTCATGTCACCTTCATCAACAATTTTGTTAAGAAGTATTTTTATATTAACTTCGTGATCCGAGCAGTTAACGCCCCCAGCATTGTCGATAAAGTCAGTATTACAACGACCACCTTTGCGGATATATTCAATTCGACCGAGTTGGGTCAAACCAAGATTACCCCCTTCTCCAATGACCTTACATCGCAATTCATTACCGTTTACGCGTAATCCATCATTTGCACGATCTCCCACCTCTGTGTGATGTTCGGTAGTTGCTTTTACATAAGTGCCAATACCGCCATTCCACAAAAGATCATACTGTGCTTTCAACAACGCACTGATGAGTTCATTTGGAGCTAATGAAGTCTTTTTGCTGCCTAATAATTTTTTAATTTCTGGAGTTAGTGTAATCGACTTGGCTGCACGAGAAAAAATACCACCGCCTTTCGAAATTAGCTCTTTGTCATAATCTTCCCAAGTCGACCCTGGCTTTTCGAATAGACGTTTTCTTTCCTTCCAACTTTCGGCTGCGTTAGGATTCGGGTCGATGAAAATATGCATATGATTAAATGCACCGACAAGCCGAATGTGTTTTGAAAGCAACATGCCATTACCGAACACGTCGCCAGCCATATCTCCAATACCGACAACCGTAAAATCTTGAGTTTGCGTATTGTGCCCCATCTCCATGAAATGTCGTTTTACACTTTCCCATGCACCACGAGCAGTAATACCCATTTTTTTGTGGTCATATCCTACACTTCCGCCCGATGCAAAAGCATCACCAAGCCAGAAGCCGTATTCTTGTGATAGACCATTAGCAATATCAGAAAAAGTTGCAGTACCTTTATCAGCAGCGACAACTAAATAAGGATCTAAGGCATCATAAATCACTACATTTTCCGGCGTAACCACTGACCCATCTTGATAATTGTCAGTAATGTCTAGCAGTCCCCGGATGAAAATCTTATAACACTCAACACCTTCTTTAAAAAAGGCATCCCGACCACCTTCTGTTGGTAGTTTTTTACAGACAAATCCACCTTTTGATCCAACAGGAACAATGACTGTATTTTTAACTTGTTGAGCTTTAACCAGCCCAAGAACTTCCGTGCGGAAATCTTCTCGTCGATCCGACCAACGCAATCCACCTCGAGCAACTTTACCACCTCGAAGATGAACGCCTTCAACTCTTGGCGAATAAACAAATATTTCGAACATTGGAATCGGTAATGGCACCTCCGGAATTTTCTTTGGATTTAGCTTGAAAGAAATATAGGTTTTAACTTCACCGTCTTTACCAACTTGGAAAAAGTTAGTTCGAAGTGTTGCGTCCATCACTCGAAGGTAACGATTGAGAATTTTATCTTCATCAAGGTTGCTTACTTGATCGAGCATTTCTGCAATGTCCGACTTAATCGTTTTTAAGTTTTCATTACTGCGTTCAATTGAAGGATCAAATTTAGCAATAAAATACTCTACCAACTTGCGTGAAATTGCAGGATATTTCGCAAGTGTTTCTTCAATATAGCTTTGACTAAACGTAAAACCAATTTGCCATAGGTATTTCGCATAGGCACGCAAAATAGACGTTTGGCGCCAATCAATACCGGCACTTAATACCAAACGATTGAAACCATCGTTCTCAGCGTTACCGTTCCAGGTCTCCATAAAGGCTTCCTGAAACTTAGCTTTCACTTCGTCTAACACTAAATCGCTCGAAGGATGGGTCATACTGAAATCCATAATCCATCGAACAGCTCTGCCTTTCACTTCAACTTTATGAGGCGTCTCTCCCAACACTTGCAGTCCCATATTCTCCAGCATCGGCAAAACTTCAGATAGAGGTGTGGGCTGATCACGATGGAATAACTTAAACTTTAAAATTCCCTCTGAATCTTCCTGAGGACGATACAACAACATGCTTAATGGTCGCTCAGGCGATAAACTTTCCAAATGATGAACGTCCAGTACCGCGGTTTGGGGAATCGTTTCTTCTCGATAACCGGAAGGGAACGCTTCGCCGTACATATTGGTTAGTCGAACACCTTGTGCTTCTCCGAACTCTGCTTTCAAAGCATCACCAATATTATCTTCCCACGACCGAGCTGCTTCCATTAATTCTCGTTCGATTGAATGCAAATCAAAACTAATTTGCTCCGCATTTTCCACAGGAACGGTAAATTGAATTCGCGCTAAAATGGATTCAGAGAATGTCGTGGTAAACTTAATTTCGGCACTGGAATGAAAAGTGTCCGCCAATATATTGGTAACTTTCAAACGCAACTTTGTGGTGTATATTTCTCTAGGAACATACACCAAGCAAGAGAAAAATCTTCCATAGGGATCGCGACGCACAAACAATCGAATTAACGAGCGTTCTTTAATGTGCATGACGCCCATCGCGGTTCCGAGCAAGTCATGAATACTGATTTGGAACAACTCATCTCTCGGGTAAGTTTCCAAAATATTACGTAAAACTTTAGCATCATGACTGCCTTGCGGTAATCCAGAGCAATCGAGCACGGCCTGAATTTTCTCTCTCAATACCGGAATCGACATAGGGTTCACGTTATACGCAGCAGAAGTGTAGAGTCCTAAGAAACGATCTTCGCCAACTACATTACCCATTTCATCGAAACGCTTTATTCCAACGTAGTCAATATGAGCCGGTCGATGGACCGTACTAATCGCGCTTAACTTGGTCAATACAAGTGAAGTTGTATTATCCAGAATCAACCTTTGAGCACCTTTTGGCATATCAGACAAAGAATATTTTCTTGGTTCCCAAAGTTCCAAAGTTGATAGACCAAGATTACTTTTCTTTTTAGGTACTAAATAAGTCTTTTCACCTTCCTTTTTGAGATCATAGGAGGTGTAAGCTAATAGAGTAAAATGATGTCCTGAAATCCATTTTAAGAAATCCAGGGTTTCTTGACGTTTGTCATCAGAGACTTTGGGTGTAGAAGACTCAACACGCTTT
Source organism: Gammaproteobacteria bacterium (assembly GCA_013373375.1). Taxonomy (GTDB): domain Bacteria; phylum Pseudomonadota; class Gammaproteobacteria; order Enterobacterales; family Kangiellaceae; genus Pleionea. The sequence continues at coordinate 12,104 of JABXHY010000007.1, read as the reverse complement.
ATAACATCGGTGAGCTTTTTCTTCATCGGGCCCCAATCTTTAACCGCAGCCCGTACATCCGCCAATATGCGTTCAAGATTTTCTCGAATCATCTCTAATTCAGAGTCGTCAACCTGTCGGTCAACTTCTAAATACATTGGCGTAACACAAAATTCAGGTTCACTTTCATTTGCCAACTCAACGGAGTTAACTAAGTTATTTTTATCTCGCTTAATCGCAATCGGTAAATGAATGTGAAGATGGATACCCAAACCTAAACGGTTCAACTCCATTCTTACTGAGTCGACCAAAAAAGGCATATCGGGATGAACCAACTCAATTACCGTATGCTTTGATTGCCAGCCATGTGACTCAAATTCAGGATTGAACACTCTTACACAAACATCTTCATTTGCATCTTTGTGTAAAAAATTCCACAAACTGAGAACTGACGCGTACAAATCGCTCGCCGAGCGTTCCGTCAGATCGTCTGGTGCAATGCTGCCATAAAAATATTGTGCAAAACGACTGACTGTTTCAGCTTGCGATTTTTTGAACTTAGCTTTGATAAGTTTAATGACATTTTCGAGGAGCACGGGTTGATGCTCGACCGGAGCCTGCGTCATTGATTATTTCCTTTTTGCTGTGTCGTCGCTCTCTTTCAAAGAGCTTTTTATGAAATTACTTATAAGGGATAATTTTAGGCTATTCAAAACACGTACGCATCATGCAAATCGATGTTTTTTAAATATTTTTCTTGAAATGAGCAGTGGACAAACCACTGCTCACATAGGATGGACTAGCGTCGATAGAATAAAGATGCAAGTGCGGGCAATAAAATAACCGCACCAAGCATATTGAACAGGAACATGAAGGTTAGCAATATTCCCATATCGGCTTGAAATTGAAGCGCGGAGAAGATCCAGGTACTCACACCTATCGCTAGAGTCACACCGGTAAAGAAAACAGCATTTCCGGTAAGATTTAAAGTCTTGTAAAAGGCTTCGTGTATTGATTCTCCAGCGCGAATAAAGTCGAGCATACGAGAGAAAATGTAAATCCCATAGTCGACACCAATACCTACTCCAAGTGCTATTACAGGCAGTGTTGCAACCGTTAAACCAATCTCAAGCCAAGTCATTAAGGCCTGAGCTAGAATCGAGACTAGTGCTAAAGGAATAATTATGCAAAGCGTCGATCGAATTGACCGGAAGCTTATCAAACACAATAATATCACTGCCAAGTAAACCCCGATTAGCATTGGGTATTGGGCACTGGAAACAGCTTCGTTAGTGGCAGCCATTACGCCAACTGGCCCCATTGCTAATTTAAATTCGACTAAATCACTGGGGTTCTCTTCACGATAAGCTTTAACAGCATTGATCACTTGATCAATCGTCTCAGCTTTGTGATCGACGGTAAAAACCATTATCGGCATGAACTTGCAGTCTTTATCAAATAATCCCGTCGAGGTTTCTACATAACGAATCGACTGTGCCAGGGTTGTGGAATCACGCGGTAACACCTTCCACTTAAGATTACCTTCAAAAAAGCCGGCATTGAGCATTTTTGAAATGGTAGTGATACTTAAAGTCGATTGCACACCAGACAGGTTATGCAAATGCCATTGGAAGTCATCTATCGTCTTCATGACTTCGTAATCTGTACACCCATCCACTTTCGTTTCTGCCATGACAGAAATGACATCGGTTCCAATTGAGAACCTGTCAGTGATAAATGCGGTGTCTTTGTTATAAACGGAATCCGGGCGCAGTGAAGGAGCACCTTCATGCAAGTCTCCGATTTTCATATCATTCGCAAAAATGCCACCAACAACCGCTAATATAATCGCGACACCTACAGTAATTTTTGCATTTCTAGGTTGGGCAAAACTTGCCAATTTGCGCCATAAAATGGTTTGACGTGCAGCACCCTTCGATACTTTTTCGTTAAACGACTGATTGAATTTTGCGTAGGACAGAAGAACAGGCAATAGAATTAAGTTAGTTAAAATTATTACCGCGACACCAATACTCGCGGTAACCGCTAGCTCTTTAATGATGTCGATTTTTATCAACAACAAAGTTAAAAAACCTATTGTGTCACTGACAAGTGCAACCATTCCAGGAATGAATAATCGACAACACGCTGCACACGAAGCGTCTAACGCAGTCGCCCCACCCGCAATATTTTTGCCAACGGCATTAATCATTTGTACGCCATGGCTGACGCCAATTGCAAATACTAAGAAAGGTACCAATATCGACATAGGATCGATACCAAAACCTAATATAGTAAGCAATCCTAGTTGCCAAACAACCGCAACAACAGAAGTCAATAGAGGTAAAATCGACAGTTGAATACTATGCGAATAAAAATAAACCAAAATAGCGGTGATTAAGAAAGCGAGAACAAAAAACATTATGACGCCTTCGGCGCCGTTACTGATATCCCCGATCATTTTCGAAAAGCCGATAACATGAACTTTAACATTCGGGAAGTCAGCCTGAATGTCTGTTCTAATTTTTTCCAGTTGATTGGCGACTGATATAAAGTTAGTCGGAGTGTTGGTTACGTTGTCGACAGAGAATAACTGCGCAGAAATCATTGCTGAAGAAAAGTCATTTGAGACAAGTCGACCAACAAAGCCTCCCTTTAACGCATTTTTACGGACTTTATCCAACGACTCTGGATTATCGAAGTCAAAATTTGCAGGAATAACAGGACCACCCTCGAGACCATCTTCCACAACTTCAATATAGCGGGTGTTTGGTGTAAATAATGACTGTGATTGAGGCTGATTAACTGCTGTTATTGCGTTTACTCGTTCGGTTGCAACACTCAGTGCTCTAAAAAATTCCGGGTTAAATATATCGCCAGACTTATCTTCCAATGCAATTAATATTCTATTCGCACCGCCGAACTTTTCTTGATGCTTGAGATAAGTTTGCATGTAGGGATGTTCTAAAGGAATGTTTTTTTCAAAACTAGCATCGACTTTTAGATAAGAAGCAAAATAAGCCATTGATGCCGTGATGGCCGCAAATAAAATTAAAACGACGGCTCGATGTCGAAAAATTATTTTGTCGATGAGCTTATTAAGAGTTGATTGCTGCATTTTATAATTCGCCCTTAATTAGTTAGGTTATGTCCATCGAGATCGATTTGTTTTACACCCTTGTCTCCTACAACCACTAGTCGATTTAGGTCAACGAGTGCGCCTGCCATTAATCCTGCGCGATCATTATCTTGAATGATGGAAACTGTTTGTCCATCGTCTTTCGAAAATAACATTACACCATCAACAGCTAAATACATTATTTGAGAACCTTCAACTTCGACCATGTTATTGATCGATGCGGTCGTGTTAGTTTCTATTTCTTGCCAAGTAACGCCTTGATCGGTTGATCGAAATAAATGACCGCGCAACCCCATTGCGTGAATAGAACCGCTAGCACTAACACCAATATTGAAAAAAGAGCCCGTATAAGGAGAGTTTATTTTTTCCCAGTTATCGCCATAGTCTTCCGATACTGACACCGAGCCTAGCTCACCTGCCATGTAAAGGCGCTCGGATTTTTTATCAAAACTAATACTATAAAAGTGAGGGAAGCCACCAATTTCAAGATTTTCTAAGTTAGAGTTGTCGACCTCAGCCCAATCCTGACCACCATTTCGAGTCTCGACCATTAGTCCATACGCACCAACCGCAAGTCCCCACTCTGCATTTCGAAACCAAACATCCATGAAAGCAGGATAATCAATGTCTGCCGGTCTCTCATACATTAGCTGCCAAGTGTCTCCACCATCAGTTGTTTTAATAATCACTTGATTGTGCCCAACTGCATAACCCGTGTTTTGATCGACAAAAGTTACGGCAGTTAGCATCGCTTGAGTTGGCGTTGTTACTTGACGCCATTTTTGGCCCTTGTCTTCACTAAGAAGCACGTGTCCTCGCTCACCCACCGCAACGAGTTTGTCAGGAGATAATTGTACAATATCGAGTAAAGTTGATTTTTTTGCTTTGGCTGCCAGAACAGAGTTTTCAGATGAGACCTGAAACGTACACAATACAACCATTAGACTTATGATTAGCCTAGTCATTATGTCCCCTAACAAAATTCAGTCTAAAAATTTATTTCAACAATAAAATAAAGGCCGGAACCCCGGCCTTTATAGTAGCACAAAGTAAGTAACTATCGACGTCCGGCTCGACGGAGCGCTGCCGGCGTAAAGTCTTCTGCACCGCGCTCTACTTTAAAGTCGTACATTTCGTCTTCATTGTCTAGGCCAATCGCAATATAACGACCAGCTTTTAGATCATGAATTACATCAAGTGTTGACCATATTGCAGGAACATCATAATAGTTAATCGCAAATGCGAACCCAACTCTCCAAAGCTCATCTGAGTTGTCGTAGATGTCAGTTACAGCAATTTGCCAACTGTCTTCATCAATATAGAACACACGTTTTTTATAGATGTGACGAGTATCCTCTTTCAAGGTTGCTTCTACAACCCACACTCGATGAAGCTCCCAACGGGTGAACTCAGAATTAACATGACCAGGCTTGACGATGTCATCATACTTTAACTTGTCCGAGTGTAACTCGTAGTTGTTGTATGGAATGTACATTTCTTTTTTGCCAAGCAGTTTCCAATTGTAGCGATTTGGTGCACCGTTGAACATGTCAAAGTCATCAGTCGTACGTAGACCATCAGACGCTGTTCCTGGCGCGTCATAAGCAACGTTTGGAGCACGTCGCACACGACGCTGTCCGGTGTTGTAGGTCCAAGCCTGGCGAGGCTTTTTAATTTGATCCAATGTCTCATGCACAAGTAACGCAGTGCCAGCTAAACGTGCTGGCGATAACACCCACTGCTTAAAGTAGAACAACATGTTTTCTTCTTCTAGCTTTTGTGGCGTCATGCCTTCTCGAGTGTATAACTGATCCAACTCATCACGGAACTTAACCATTGTATAGGCACCGTCACGAGTCGGCGTTACCTGTCCAGTATCACGCATAACCGTCACACCGCGATATCGAACAATGTGGTTCCAAATAACTTCCAGACCATTTTGAGGCATTGGAAACGGAGTTCCTATAGCAGCATTTTTCAAGCCGTTACCGCCCTCAACTAACTCAGCACGTGTAGCATTCGCTTTTGTTGCGTCGTAAACGTATTGCGGATAAGAAGCCGTTCGGATTGATGGGTACACTGGCATCTTGAACGTTTCAGGATAAGCTTGAAACATCGCCATAATACCTGGAGATAATTTGTCTTGATAATTCTTTGCGTTGGCAGCCGTGATAGTGAATTTTGCTTTATCTGCAGCAAATGGTGCCGGATGGTGATCACCAGACTTATAACCCGCAGGTGGCTTAGTTACACCACCGTTCCACGCAGGAATAGTACCATCAGCGTTGCCCGCTTTTTCAGAACCCATCGGAGTGAGTTCTCTCCCTATTTTCGCCGCATCGCCCGCGCTTACTTTAGCGAGAGCTGAATGAGATACAGCCAGAGCAATACCAGCGGCAAGAACACTTTGTAACGTTTTATTCATTTGTCCAAACCTTTTATTAGAATGAGTAGCTTGCATTAACTGCAACAAAATCTCGGTCAGAAAGTCGATTTGCGGTTCCACCACCATAATAGCGGTTGTAACCAATATCGACTTTCCACTTAGCTAAGTAATCGAACGCAGCGCCTAATGCTAACGCTTTTCGATCTTGAACGAAATTGCTAATTGGCGCAGGCGTTGTGCCCTTCACGTCATGTTGAAACACTAGACGAGGCGACATATTCCAAGCGCCGATCACATTGTTGTAGTCTGCACGAACCACTAAGCGATATCCCCAAGAGAAGTCGTCTGCAAAACGATTGGTTTCTTGACCTTCGTAGCAGCCAGGGTTACGAGTTGGTTCTGCTCCACATAGAACCGTTGATGTAGGCAAACCTCGATCGTCACCACTGCCATTTCGGCTAGTACCTGGAGCTTCGAAACGAAGTTCATCTTCTGTTGGCATATTTTGAATTTGGTTCATACCGATTTCTAACAAACCTACCCATTGTGATGCACCTAAACCTGGTCCAAAAAGATTCGTGATAGTCGTTTGAGCTTGAACCGTGTCGAGTAAACGATAGCCATCAATTTTTTCGCCAGGTGCAACTGACCCATTCAGCTGCGAGCTGCCTCTAGGAACCAGTGGACTAATACCTTCTAAAGCAGCGAATAGTAGTTCGACATCGTCAACTTGAAGAGGTTCATCAACGCGATAAGAGACTTCCCCTGCAATTGAGAGACCGCCATCGGTTTGAGTATTGAAGCTGATCCCGTATAGCTCGATGTCTTCAAGATATTCTAAGCTACCTGTCACTCCAGAAATGTGTGGCTCTAGTCCATTCGCCACTCCGTAATCGAACTGAAATTTATTCGCAGAGATTATCGGGCGTTTATTATGGTAGTTTAGATAGTAGAAACCGAATTCCGTTGCACCAAGGTTTTCAGCATACCAGTTTAACTTAATACCGAACTGACCATCATCACGGGCATCTTGATCCGCTAGACGAAAGGCAGCTGTGCCAGGAGTGTACTCAGGCCCACGAGCAAAGTTCAACCAAATGTAATCACCTGCTTCGCCAACAAAGTCTGTGGTAGAGAAATAAGTACCTGCTTCATCGAAACGAATATGATCCCACTCAAACTGAACATAGGCTTCAACGCTTACATTTTGTGAAAGATCAAATGACCCCCACAATGTTTGAACTGGCAAAAACGCTTCTTTTAATTCTGCACCAGGAACACGAAGCTTAGTAATGTCAATTGGGTTGGCTTCTGAAATACTGTGTTGAATAAAAGTACTTTCACCCCAGTTAATGACTTGCTCACCAATACGAACTTGCAAAGCTGACTCGTCAAAGAACCATGTGTTGTAAATGTAAGCATCTAACAGGCGAGTTTCTGAGCCTTGGATATCCAGAGATTTATCAGGAAAACCCGAAATCCGAGGATCATCGGGGAAGAATGGGCTCGGAGAGCCGCTCACGGTTCCATAATAACGGAAATCCCCGTTTTCTAGTTTATTGTCATGAAGCCATGCGCCACGAAGGAAAAAGCCAACGCCGCTTGAATGTTGCATACCAAAATCGTGAACGCCTTTTATTACTTCAGAGAACGTATCACCTTTATGGAAGTTCATGTTACCGTCGTCACCATTGTGAGAATAAGCAAGCCCTGTTCGTCCATTATCAAGTTGTTTTCCGAATCCAATTAATCGTGCATCTTGATTTTCAACACGTACACTTGCACCGACTGATATTGTTGAGTCAAAACTACCTTCCCAATCGCCCCATGATATGCCAACTGCTTGAGTCGCGGGTACCGCAAGCGCTAATGAAATCGCCGTCGCGATTTTGGCTACTTTATAGGACGAGGAGTGAGCAGAATTGTTAAGCCCTTTTTTTGTCATCTTATTACCTTCCCCGTTTAATTTTATCGTTTTAAATCGTTCAAGTTTTATGCACATTGCAGCTCAGTTAACGCACAAACTTCTTGCCTAAGCACACCGGATTTTTATTATTACGGTTACTTGAAATTTACCCTATTATTAAAAATCCTCCGACCAGTTTAAAGTGTTTTTTTTTAAATATTATTTTTCAATAAAATCATGAAGTTAGTCAGTCAAACTGCATTGTGCAGTACAACATAAAACATTAAACACGAGATATCTCAATAAACTTATTATTTTCATCAATCAACAAACGAAACTGACCTTGTACTCCAGTACGAGAAACAAACTGCCTTAAATGCTTAACCGGAACCAAAATTCGCTTGGTTCCAGAGAAACATTCGGCATGACTCACATACCCACGATACAGTTTTTCCCATTCAGTTGCAGATATGTTTACCGTTAAGACGTATTCAGTTTCGTTAACCAATAAAAAAATTCTCGTTAAGGGCGTTCATAGGTTGTTCAATACACTCTATATTTTCTGCCTTTAAGCCTTCAAGAATGGGCTCATAAATATGTTGCTCTACAGGGATTTTCACACCCGTATCACTAATATCACCATCTAAAATCATCTGCGTCGCAATACCGACAGGGTATCCCACTGTTTTGCTCATTGCAGAAAAGCCTTTAGGATCACCTTTGACAACCAAAGTGGACGATAAATACTCACTTTTATCGTTATGAACTATTTCAAACCGGTGCTGTAGTGCAATCATGTCAAACTGATCGTTTTCATATTGTAATTTCGCTTGAAGCATGGTGCAAAATGCGTCAAGCATAGAATCGACTACCGGTAGCTTTGAATTTGGATCAATTAGCCCCAACCACTCTAAAGCCTGTTTCGATTTACTTGAAATTCCGCCAACTTCTTTTTCTGCCTCTTCAAACCACTCAGCCCAAGTTATTTTCTCATCAGGTTTAGAGTCAACTTTTAAAAGTCCTAACAGATGAGCATCGTCTAGGATTTCACTAAATCCTTTGTAGCGCAGAGTACCTCGAATTAGGTTGTCACATTCGGGTATACCATAAGCTTCACGATAAGGGACTGAGTCGCGATTTGGGTATCCTTCCAAGTCAAGCTCTTCACTCAAAGTAACGGGTTTTGCACTCTTCATTAACGCATTAGAATTAACCGTGACGACATCACCTGCCTTTAAGTATTGGGCTTCGTTCAATAGCGCCATTAAAACTCCTCGAGGCGCCCAAGCAAACTTGTAACCTAATGGATTATCATTGCATTCTGGAGCAGGTAAACCACCACACCAAGATGCAAAACTTTTAACCTTCGCTCCCTTGGCGTGTGCGTCGTCGATTACTTTCATTGCTGACAAATGATCAATGCCAGGATCTAGACCAATTTCGTTTAAAATTAAAACGTTCGCCTCTCGGGCTTGCTGATCCAGTTCCCTCATTTCTTTGCTCACATAAGACGCTGTCACCAGGTGTTTTTTAAATTTAATGCAAACACCCGCAATTAAAGTATGAAACACATAAGGAACTAAACTAATCGCAATATCGTGCTCAGCAACCAATTCGCTGATTTGAGACTCATTCGTTACGTCCACTTCTACGCAGCTTACTCTCGGATATTTGGTCGCTAGCCGATTTGCCTCGGCTAAAATGTTAGAGGCAACCGTTATCTGATTTTCCTCGCGACGAGAAAGAAACTCAACGACCGGTCCAGCGACAAAACCAGAGCCAAAAACTACTATACGTTTGCTCATTTTTAATCCTATCTTTAAAGCTTTACTTTTAGATTGCTACGCCTAAAAGTTTCTCACTAAAATGTTGTTACGTGCGACAAAATTGGCGTTAAGATCGTCTCACCAAGCTGAATACTTCTCTCAGGCGACCAGCCATACTCAACGTCTGGAGCGTTTGCATTATCTTTAAATGGCATCTCGAGTGTCATACCGAAACATTTAAATTGTTCCGCCACCCAAGAACTCGCCACACTTAAATCAGCTTCTCCTGGTGAATCCTTTGGATAACCGAATTCATCTTGAAAATCTGGGTTCGCCATCTTGAAAACCTGTTTAAAATGCTCTTCTTGCTTTGATAATTCGTCGTTGTAAGACGGAATACCTTCGCTACCAGCCAAAAACACATAAGGCAGACCTTCATCGCCATGAACATCGATAAACATCGTAACGCCCTCTTTTAGCATCATATCTCTAACACAATACACTTCAGGACTTTGTTCTGGCGTAGAGCAATTCCACTCTCGATTTAAATTGACGCCATTTGCATTCGTTCTTAAATGTCCCCTTTCAGTGCCATCTGGGTTCATATTAGGCACTAAATATAGGCAGGCTTCATTTAGCAGTTGGTTTGCAGTTGCGTCGGTATAATCGAGCAGTCTCCCTATAACGCCTTCCATAAACCATTCAGCCATAGTCTCACCTGGGTGCTGCCTGGCGATTAACCAAACTTTATGTTTCGCAGAGGGGTTGCCCAAGCGTAATAAATTGATTTCTCGACCATCTAAAGATTGACCAATAACTGAGTGTTCAACTAGAGGATGGCAGGCAGCTTGATGTACCAAAGAGAGATGTCTTTCATAACTGTAGGGAGCGAAATATGCAAAATAAGCGCTCGACTCCTCGAAAGAAAACTCAAAAGTTAGCACACCATCTTTATAATCAGTCGGTATCCTAAACCACTCTTCACCATCTAAGCTGCAGCAGACGTTGTAATTTTCCCAACCGTCGGGATAGGCGGCATCTTTTGCGTCAGAGACTTGAAATGTTAGTGTTCTATTCAAAGCATTATTAACTTTGAAATGAAACCATTGTTTAAAGTCAGAATTGTTATCTTGATGGATTTTCAGTTGGACTTGATTGGACGACTCATTGATATCAACAACATCAATGTTTCCGCTCGAAAACGTAGAATTAATGTGCAGCATAATTTACTCCGTAGGATACTGCCGCACAGGATAGAGAGACCAAATTAGTTTGTAAATACGAACCTTTACGAAAATTGGTGCAAATTGTACTGTCTAGTTTGAAATATCGATGTATTTGCGTTGTAAATCCAACGCCAACTCAGCTTCATTCCGTCCGATTAGACCTTTCTTGAAATGAGTACTAAACGGCTTTTCTCCCAAAAACGCTTTAAATAGCAATTTATCAAACCCCTTTCGAGTGACCGTTCCAATCAACTCCTCATTGAGCTTTACAGAGATTCCTCTCTTCGGCACGTACTCAAAAGCAAGACTGTCGCCTTTTTGATAGATACCCTTAAAGAATCCGACAAATTTTCTAAGGTCATTACGGTAGGCGGCGATTTCTTCGGGAACATTATTAATTTTCAAGCTACCGGCAAGTTCACGACCAAAACCACGAGCTGACACTCTGTCGATTGCGAACTTTAATATGACTTTTTTGGGCTTTTCGAGAAAAATGATATCGGAGTCAATATCTGATTTTTCTGGCAAATATAATGCGCCGATATAGTAAATCGAATTGAGCTTTTTTACTGCACCAAGACCATTCAGAAAAAGTTCTTGATTGGCGACTTCTGTTTTCTGCATTGCGAACATATCATCATTATTCGCAGAATAAGCGGCAGAAGACACTGCTAGTGTAAGAACACTAAGAATTTGAATTGCTAACTTGGTCCGCACGATACTACCCTACCCTCATTTAGAATGACGCCAGTGACTTCGCTACTTTTGATTGACCTCAATCCATGAGTGCGTTTAACAGTCGTTCGAGCTGAACCGGCTGTCTACCGCTTGTATTTGTCAAGCAACTAGCGCACTGGTTAAACCACAACCCTCTATCTCAATGTATAACATCTGTCTGGATTTGTCACATATTTACCGAAAATTGGTAATATCAATTTCTAAACCATCACTTCTCGCGCTGGCTCTCTCAAATTATAGTTCGACGACATTACGCGTCCATACGCCCCAGCATTTGCCACTAACAATACATCGCCTTCGAAGCACTCCGGTAATAACCTATCCACTCCTAACTTATCACCAGTTTCACAAATTGGTCCGACAATCGTATAGCGTTTATCTGCAACTTCCTGCAATCGGGTCAAGTTTACAATTGGATGATACGCGCCATAAAGTGCGGGGCGAATCAAAGAATTCATTCCCGTTTCAACACCAACATATTGCGACTTTCCTTTTCCTTTCAACTGCGTCACTCTAGCTAACAGTACGCCACTTTCTGCACTAATGAATCGACCGGGCTCTAACCATAGCTCTATTCCATTAAGGTGCTTTTTCAACTCCAAAAGTAAGCGATCCATCTCTTTCAAATTAAGAGCTGACTGCTCGGGTTTTTCAACCACACCGAGTCCACCTCCCAGATCGATTGATTTTAAGTTGGGAAAGTGAGCAATTAGCTCTTTGAGTAACTCTCCATTTTCATACCAATTTTCGGGAGTCAAAATTCCACTGCCTACATGACAGTGCAGACCGGTAACATTTAAGTTCAACTCTGACATCAGAGATAAATTGGAAGTCAACTGATCCATTGGAATACCAAATTTCGCTTCTGCGCCTGCGGTTTTTACATGCTTATGATGACCACGGCCTGCACCTGTGTCGACCCGAAGAAATACAGATTGATCACGAAACAATTCGCCCCATTGCT